>CP168152.1:0-360000 GCA_041545745.1 Stenotrophomonas indicatrix | reverse complement strand
CAATCGAGGACACGTGACTACTCCCGGCAACGCCGTTTCTTATGTGGGGTGTTAAAGCGAAGTTAACCCGATCGGCTTCACAAAAGCCAATAGGCACAAGGGTTTGACGCGAATTTGTTAGGTGTCTATGTTACCGGCGTTTGGGCCCGCGTTCCCGGGTCAGCCAGAGACCGACATCTGATGCTCAATTCCGATCAAGGCCGCGCACGCAAGCAGCGCTTCCAGGAACGACTCCATGTCCTGCACGACAACGCCCTGCACCGGAAGCTGAGGCAACACCTCCCCACTGCGTTCAATGAACGCTGGACAAGGCGTCATTGGATGCACGCCAGCCTGTTTGTGACCATCGGCGCACTGGTGGCCACGATCGTGCCAGGCTTCTCGCACACCATCGATGCCCCCTACGCCGACAGCCACACCAGCCTGGCACTGCCGTTGCCTCCGTTGGCAATGGCCCGCCAGCAGCAGATCCCCGGTGACAGCTGGCAGGTGCTGCGGGTACAGCGCGGGCAGACCCTGAGCGATCTGTTCGACAAGGCCGGCATCTCGGCAACCACCCTGCACCGGGTGCTGGACCATCCGGGTGCGCGCGAATCGTTGACCAAGCTGCGCCCGGGCGCCGAGATCGCCTTCGACATGCCGCTGTCCGGTGACCTGCGCAGCATCCGCTTCGACCGCGACGCCGACAACCGGGTCGAACTGAGCCTGAGCGGCGATGACATCAAGGAAAAGGTGACCAAGCGCGAGACGTCCACGCGGACGGTGGTCACCAGCGGCGAGATCATCAGTTCGCTGTATGCGGCTGCACGCCGCGCAGGACTGTCGCCATCGGCAATCGCGACGATGACCGACGACATCTTCAAGTACGACATCGACTTCTCCAAGGACCTGCAGCCGGGCGACCGCTTCAGCGTGGTGATGGATGAGACCTGGCGCGAGGGCGAGAAGGTCGATACCAGCAAGATCCTGGCAGCGACCTTCACCACCGGCGGCAAGACCTATTCCGGCTTCCGCTTCGACCGCAACGGCAAGTCCGAGTACTACGACATCAGCGGCCGTTCGCTGAAGAAGAGCTTCATCCGCATGCCGATCCCGTTCGCGCGCCTGAGCTCGACCTTCGGCGCGCGCAAGCACCCGGTGCTGGGCAAGATGCGCATGCACAAGGGCGTGGATTACGCCGCGCGCACCGGTACCCCGATCATGGCCGCCGGCGATGCGCGGGTGCAGTTCGTCGGCGTGCAGCGCGGTTACGGCAATGTGGTGATCCTCGACCACGGCCGTGGCCACACCACCCTGTACGGCCATATGTCGCGCTTTGCCGGGATCAAGAATGGCCAACGCGTGGCCCAGGGCACGGTGATCGGCTACGTCGGCTCGACCGGCCTGGCGACCGGCCCGCACCTGCACTACGAATTCCGCGTCAATGGCGAGCACCGCAACCCGCTGACGGTGACCATGCCGCCGCCGGAGCCGCTGAAGGGCGCCGAGCTGGTGGCCTTCCGGGCGCAGACCGCGCCGGCGATGGCCCGCATCCAGGGCATGGAGAAGCTGATCTACGCCGACGCCAGCCCCGCCCCGGCCGCCGAAAGCGCGAGCACCGAGGTAGCCGGCGCCAAGGACAAGGCACCGGCAGGCCGCAAGCGCGGCTGAGGCCTGCGTTGACGAAGGAGGACACGGCAGCACAAGCTTGCCGTGTCCTTTTTTTATGCCCGCCATGAACCCCACTGCCGACCCGTCTCTTCCCCTCTACCTGGGCCTGATGTCAGGCACCAGCGCTGACGGCATCGATGCCGCGCTGGTGCAGTTCCCGGCCGACGGGGGGTGCCGCTTCGTGCATGGGCTGACCGCCCGTTGGGAGCCGGTACTGCGGGCGCGGCTGGTGGCCCTTGGCGAGGGCGGCCCACTGCAGTCGCTGGAGGAGCTGGGCGAACTGGACGCGCGGATTGCGATCAACTTCGCCGCCGCCGCCAACCAGTTGCTGGATGAAGCCGGTGTCGACCGTTCGCAGGTACGAGCCATCGGCTCGCACGGGCAGACGGTGCGCCATCGACCGCTGGCCGACCCGGCCTTCACCCTGCAGCTGGGCGACGGCAACCGCATCGCCGAACTGACCGGCATCACCACCGTGTGCGATTTCCGTCGCCGCGATGTTGCGGCAGGCGGCCATGGCGCGCCGCTGATGCCGGCCTTCCATCTGGGCATGCTGGGTGCGGCCGATGAAGACCGTGCGGTGCTGAACCTGGGCGGGATCGCCAATCTGACCCTGATTCCGCGCGAAGGCGTCGTGCGTGGCTTCGATACCGGCCCAGCCAATGCGCTGATGGATGCCTGGTGCCAGCGCCATACCGGGCGCAGCTTCGACGCTGACGGTGCCTACGCGGCCAGTGGTGCGGTGGATGACAGCCTGCTGGCCGGCTGGCGCGCCGACCCGTGGTTTGCGCTGCCACCGCCCAAGAGCACCGGGCGCGAGCAGTTCCACCTGCCGTGGGCTGAAGCGCACATGGAGGAAGGCCAGTTTGCCGCCGCCGATGTTCAGGCGACGCTGCTGGAGCTGACTGCGGCGACAGTGGTGGATGCGCTGCTGGCCCAACAGCCGCACACCCGACGGGTGCTGGTGTGCGGCGGTGGCGTGCACAACGCACAGCTGATGCGGCGGCTGGTGGCGCGACTGCCGGGCGCGGTGGTCGAGTCCACGGCGCTGCACGGACTGGACCCGGAGTATGTGGAGGCGATGGGGTTTGCCTGGCTGGCACAGCGGACGATGGACGGGCTGCCGGGCAACCTGCCGGGCGTGACCGGGGCGAAGGGGCCGCGGATTCTCGGGGCGATCCATTTGGCGTGAGGGTAGGCGCCATCCACGCACGGCGTGGATCTACTGGGCAGTCGCGGGGGCTAATCGAAGCCTTGGCCGGCAGGGAGGGCCTGCAGTGCGGCGATCGCATCGGACAGGGCGTCGACTTCGGGGTCGCCGAAACCGGAGCGGACTTCCAGTTCACTGCTGAACAGGCCCTGCTCCAGCAGGACCGCGCAGGTTTGTTCATGGGTCCAGCCTCGGGCAACCGAGACCCGTTTGATGCGTTCCAGCAGCAGCGGGTCCAGGTCCCGCAGCACTACGTCGGCCATGCTCACTTCCCCGTTCGCAAGGCACCGCCCCCTCGGCGCGTCGGGGCGATCATCCCGCACGCCGAGGGCGCCGGCAACTGTCAGGTCACGGCGCGCCGGCGCTGCTGCACAATCAGCATCGCGCACAGGATCACCACCGGGATCGCCACCAAGGCAGTACCGATGAAGAACAGCGCATAGCCTTCCAGCAGCGTGCGGCCCTGTGCGAGGGTCTGTACCGACCAGCCGGAAAAGCCCTTCAGCGCCTTGCCGGGCATCGCGTAGAACGAGCTGAGCAGGGCGTACTGGGTGGCGGTATAGCCGATGCTGGTCAAGCTCGACATGTAGGCGATCAACGCGGTACCCGCGAAACCGCTGGCGAAATTGTCGATCGCCATCGCGACAGCAAAGTGGGTGGTATCCGGCCCTGAATAGGCCAGCCAGGCGAAGGCGAGGTTGGAGGCCGGGCCAAGCACGGCGCCAGCCAACAGCGCTGCCAGCACCCCCCAGCGTACGGACACCAGGCCAGCAGCGGCGATGCCGATGAAGGTGGCCACCAGACCGACCGAACCACGCACGGCACCCACAGTATCCTCGTCCAGGCCGAGATCGACGTAGAACGGATTGGCCATCGGCCCCATGACGAAGTCGGCCATTCGGTAGACGCTGATCGCCACCAGGATCAGGATCGCGCCACTGCGATGCTCACGTACGAACGCTACGAACGGGCCGACCACAGCATCAAACAGGCCGCGCGGTGTCCACAACGAGGCGGCCTGCGCCTGCACTGCCTGGATCTCGCGGGCCGGCTCGCGGGCCATGACCACCGCCACCACGCCCAGCGCCATCAGCGCGGCCATCAACTCATAGGACACCTGCCAGCCGACGCGGGCAGCGATGATCAGGATCAGGGCATCAGTGACCAGCAGCGCGGTGCGATAGCCCAGCGCCGACGATGAAGTCAGCAGGCCAAGCTGCTCACTGTTGTCGGCGCTCTCGATGCGCCAGGCGTCGATGACGATGTCCTGGGTGGCGGAGGCGAAGGCCACCACCACGGCCATCGCGCCAAAGACCACCACATGTTCCCAGGCGATTCCCAGCAGCAGCAACTGGCCGCCCTTGGGCTGTATCAACGCCATGCCGACCAGGCCCACCGCAGCGACGATCTGCGACAGCAGCATCCAGCCGCGACGACGCCCCAACCGCCCGAACAGTGGCACGTCGGCCTTGTCGACGATCGGTGCCCACAGGAACTTCATCGTGTAAGCAAGACCCACCCACGACAGGAAGCCGATGGTGCTCAGCTCGATGCCTTCCTTGCGCATCCAGAAGCCAAGCGTGTTGCCCACCAGATAGATCGGCAGACCCGAACTGAAGCCCAGCAGCAGCATCGCCAGCACCTTGCGCTGGCGCAGGTTGGCCAGCACCTGCCGCCAGGAACGGCGCGGCTTGGCAGCCTCGGTCACAGGTCGTAGTCCACGATGAACGGTGCGTGGTCGGAGAAGCGCTGGTCGCGGTAGATCGAGCAGCTGCGCAGGCGGTCACGCAGGCCCGGGGTGATGAACTGGTAGTCGATGCGCCAACCCACGTTGTTCGCGCGGGCGGCACCACGGTTGCTCCACCAGGTGTAGTCCTCGCCGGTCGGGTTGAGCAGGCGGTAGGCATCGGCCCAGCCGCGACCGGCGCCCACATCGGTGGCCTGGCCATGGTCGGCACACAGCGCATTGAGCCAGTCGCGTTCCTCGGGCAGGCAGCCGGAGTTCTTCTGGTTGGACTTCCAGTTCTTGATGTCCAGCGCCGAGCGGACGATGTTCCAGTCGCCACACAGCACGTAGTCGCGGCCGCTGCGCGCCCATTCCTCGAGGATCGGCCGCAGCCACTCCATCACTTCGAACTTGAAGCCCTGGCGCAGGTCGCCCGAACTGCCGGACGGGATATAGAAGGAGACCACGCTGAGGTTGCCGAAGCGGGCCTCGATGTAGCGGCCTTCGTCGTCGAACGGGCCCCAGCCCAGCGAGGTGATGACCTGGTCCGGTTCGCGCCTGCTGTAGATCGCCACACCGCTGTAGCCCTTCTTGGTGATGGCATCGCGGTAGAAGCAATGGTGGCCGTCCGGGCGGAACATCGGGTCGGTCAGCTGGTCTTCCTGGGCCTTGGTCTCCTGAATGCAGAGGACGTCGGCGTCCTGGCCACGGAACCAGTCGAGGAAGCCCTTGGTTGCGGCCGAGCGGATGCCATTGGCGTTGAAGCTGATGATGCGCATGCGGAAGAACCTACGGCGGGAAACCGGGCAAGCATACCGGTTGCCTGCCGGGCTGAGCAGCCCGCGGGGCCGCCCCGGATACCCGCGTGAAGGGGCTGGACGAGCGCAGAAAGCCCAGCTGGATTAGGATTTGCGCTCCAAATGAAGATGAATCGAGTTTTGATGAGCGACCACCGTCACCGTTTCCTGCAGCTGGCCCTGACCGCCGATGCCCTGCGCTTCGGCCAGTTCACCCTCAAGTCCGGCCGGCTGAGCCCCTATTTCTTCAACGCCGGCCGTTTCGACTCCGGTTCCCTGCTGTCGCAGCTGGGCGCGTGCTATTCCGACGCCATCGACGCCACCGGGATCAAGTACGACGTGGTGTTCGGCCCGGCCTACAAGGGCATTCCGCTGGCCACCGCGATGGCCTGCGAGCTGGCCCAACGTGGCCGAGACCTGCCGCTGTCGTTCAACCGCAAGGAAGTGAAGGACCATGGTGAAGGCGGCCAGTTGATCGGCGCCGACATGACCGGCAAGCGCGTGCTGATCGTCGACGACGTGATCACCGCCGGCACCGCCATCCGCGAGGCGCTGGCGATCATCCGCGCTGCGGGCGGTATTCCGGCCGGCATCGTGGTGGCCCTGGACCGCCAGGAGATCGCCTCGGACACTGACCATCGCTCCGCCGCACAGGCCGTGGCCGAAGAGGCCGGCATCCCGGTGATCGCCGTGGCGACGCTGGCCGACCTGCTTGATTTCGCGTCCGGAAATCCGGAACTTGTAGGCTACCGGCAGCCGCTGGAGGCCTATCGCGCCCAGTACGGCGTCCGTTCCACGCGCTGACCATCAGGGGGAAGGTCGCATGTTCCGAGTTCCTGCCATCGTTGCTGCCAGCCTGCTGCTGGCGATGCCGCAGACGCTGCTGGCACAGTCCAGGGGCAAGGCCGCAGACAAGAAGCTGTACTGCTGGAACGAGGGCAAGGAGCGGATCTGCAGCGACGCGCTGCCGGCCGATGCGGTCAACCACGCCCGTGATGAGTTCAGCGCCAACAGCGGCCTGCGCAATGCGCAGGTGCAGCGCGCGTTGAGCGATGAGGAACGCGCTGCCGCCAGCACGGCGGCAGCGCAGGCCCAGCTGGACCAGATGGCCGAGCAGACCCGGCAGCGCACCGAACAGGCGATGCTGACCACCTACGGCGATGAGAATGTGCTGCGGCGTGTGTTCGCCGAGCGCCAGGAAGTGCTCGACAACAACCTCAAGACGGCCCAGTACAACGTGGCCAGCCTGCGCGAATCACTGGTGGCTCTGCTTGCTGCCGCCGGTGACCGCGAACTGGCCGGCGGCAAGGTGGCCGACAAGCAGGCCCAGGCGATCGCCCAGCGCCATGCGCAGTTGAAGTCGCAGCAGCGGCTGCTGGCCAGCTTCGAACAGCAGCAGCAGGCATTGAAGATCGAGATCGAAAGCAGCCTGCAGCGCTATCGGCAGCTGAAGGGATTGGCGCCGGGGACGGCTCCGGCACAGACCCCGGCGGGTTGAGCGCCGCGCTGCTCGCTGGGCATGGCCCGGCGCTACCGCATGCCGGGTTACGGCCTGGACCCTGGAATTTATGCACTCTTTACGCGTCGGCCCTGTCCGGCGCGTAGTGCGTTTATGGGGGTCGGGACGACGATGACGGCCTGAGGTGGAGGGGTTCCACCAGGTCTCAAATTCCATGTCCCCCTGGTTGTCGTTGCTGTGTGGCGTGCTGGTGCTGGTTGCCGCCGCCTATCTACTTTATGTCGTGCTGCGGCCCGAGTCGTTCTGAGCGGAGCCTGCCATGACTGAAATTCTTGCCATTCTTGCCGCCAGCCTGCTGCTGGCATGGCCCTTGGGCCTGTACCTCGCCCGGGTGATGCGCGGCACGCCGATGAAGGTCGACGTGCTGTTCCACTGGATCGAAAAGCCGTTGTACAAGGTGCTCGGCGTCGATCCCTCACGTTCGATGTCCTGGCGGGGCTACGTGCTGGCGTTCGTGCTCAGCAACGTGGTGATCGCGGTGCTGACCCAGACCGTGTTCATGACCCAGGCGTGGTTGCCGTTGAACCCGGACCAGATCCCGAACATGCGCTGGGACACGGCGCTGCACACGATGATCTCGTTCCTGACCAACACCAACCAGCAGCACTATTCAGGCCAGGCACAGCTGTCCTACTTCTCGCAGATGACCGGCATCACCGGCCTGCAGGTGGTGACGCCGATGATGGGATTGGCGCTGGCCGTGGCTACATTGCGTGCGTTGTTCTCGCGTGCGCCGAAGACCGCCACTGCACCGGCCGCGGGCGATGACCGGCAGGTGGCGGTGGGTAACTACTACGCCGACGTTGTGCGCCTGTGCGTGCGCTTCATGTTGCCGCTGTGCCTGCTGTGGGCGCTGCTGCTGACCAGCCAGGGCGTGCCCTCCACGCTGGCCGGGGGCCCGCAGGCCACGCCGATCGATGCCAGCGCCGGCATGGCGCAGCAGAAGCTGCCGCTGGGCCCGGTTGCGGCGATGGTCGCGGCCAAACAGCTGGGCGCCAATGGTGGCGGCTGGTATGGCCCCAACAGCAGCTTCCCGCTGGAGAACCCGACCCCGATATCGAACATGCTGGAGGTGATCGGCATCCTGATGGTGCCGATGGCGGTGATCTTCATGATCGGTGCGTTCACCGGGCGCCGTCGTTTCGGCGCGCTGGTGTTCAGCTGCATGCTCGGCATGTCGCTGCTGTCCACCGGTGCGATGGTGTGGAGCGAGGGCCATAGCGCCAGCGCGGCTACGCCGCTGTTGATGGAAGGCAAGGAAGTACGCTTCGGCGCCGATGGCACCGCGCTGTGGGCGGCGGTGACCACCCAGGTCTCCAACGGTTCGGTCAACGGCATGCACGATTCGCTGAGCCCGCTGTCTGGCGGCCTGGCGATGGTCAACATGCTGGTCAGCGCGATCTGGGGCGGCATCGGCTGCGGTCTGCAGCAGTTCATCGTGTACCTGCTGCTGGGTGTGTTCCTGGCCGGGCTGATGACCGGCCGTACGCCGGAACTGTTCGGCCGCAAGCTGGAAACGCCACAGGTGCGCCTGCTGGCCCTGCTGGTGCTGCTGCAGCCGATCACGCTGCTGCTGTTCACCGCGATCACGCTGGCCGTACCGGGTCTGGCGGGTACCTCCAATCCAGGCTTCCACGGCATCAGCCAGGTGTTCTACGAGTACGTCTCGGCCTACGCCAACAACGGCTCGGGCTTCGAGGGCCTGGGTGACGCCACGCCCTGGTGGAACCTGAGCTGCTCGCTGGTGCTGCTGCTGGGACGCTTCCCGCTGCTGATCATCCCGCTGGTGGTGGCCGCGCAGCTGGGCGCCAAGCGGCAGGCCCCTGAATCGGCTGGCAGCCTGCAGATCGAAACGCCGACGTTCGCCCTGACCCTGGTCTCGGTGATAGTCATCCTGACCGTGCTGCAGTTCATGCCGGCGCTGGTACTCGGCCCGATCGCCGACCACCTGAGCCTGGGACTGCACTGAGGACACCCCATGAGTAGTCACGCAACCGCAAACCGTTCCTCCTCCGTGGCGTCCCGCCCGGCCCTGCTTGATGCCGCCGGCCTGCGCCGCGCGCTCATCGAGGCCGTACGCAAGCTGTCGCCGATGCATCTGGTGCGCAGCCCGGTGATGGCCGTGGTGATGGCCGGCACGATCGTCGCCGCAATCATCACCCTGACCGGCAATGCGCCACTGGGCTTCGGCCTGGCGGTGACGGCGATCCTGCTGGTCACTGTGCTGTTCGGCAATTTCGCCGAAGCCGTGGCCGAAGCACGTGGCCGTGGCCAGGCCGCCTCGCTGCGCCGCGCCCGCCAGGACCTGGTGGCGCGTCGTCTGGCGTCGGCGCAGGCCGGTGCCAGCGAAACCCAGGTGCCCGCTGCCGAACTGCGCCCCGGTGACCACGTGATCGTCAGTGCTGGCGAGCTGGTGCCGGCCGACGGCGAGATCGTGCAGGGCCTGGCCACCATCAACGAAGCGGCGGTGACCGGCGAGTCGGCACCGGTGCTGCGCGAGGCGGGTACTGATCGCTCCGGCGTGATCGGCGGCACCAAGGTGCTGTCCGACCAGATCGTCGTACGCATCACAGCCGAGCCGGGGCACAGCTTCCTGGACCGGATGATCGCGCTGGTGGAAGGCGCCAACCGGCAGAAGACGCCGAATGAGATCGCGCTGACCCTGCTGCTGGCGGCGATGACGCTGACCTTCCTGGTGGTGGTGGCGACACTGCCGGCGATCGGTGCCTCGGTGGGCGTCAAGGTGGATCCGCTGCTGCTGATCGCGCTGCTGGTGTGCCTGATCCCGACCACCATCGGTGGCCTGCTGCCGGCCATCGGCATCGCCGGCATGAACCGTGCGCTGGCGGCCAACGTGCTGGCCAAGTCGGGCAAGGCGGTGGAAGTGGCTGGTGACGTCGACGTGCTGCTGCTCGACAAGACCGGCACCATCACCTACGGCGACCGCCAGGCCAGCCACTTCCATGCACTGGCCGGGATAGACGCCGACCAGCTGCGTGAGGCGGCGCTGCTCTCTTCGCTGGCCGACCCGACGCCGGAAGGCAAGTCGATCGTGCGCCTGGCCCGCGAACAGGGCTGCACCACCGCCGAGCCGGACCAGGCCGACTACCTGGCCTTCAGCGCGCAGACCCGCATGTCCGGTGTCGACCTGCTGCACGGCCGGCAGATCCGCAAGGGCGCTGCCGACGCGATCCGCGCCCATGTGCTGGCGCTCGGCGGCACCGTACCGGCGGAACTGGCCGGTCGCGTGGATCAGGTCGCACGCAACGGTGCTACGCCGCTGGTGGTGGCCGAGGGTCGCCATGTGCTGGGCGTGATCGAACTGTCCGACGTGGTCAAGCACGGCATGCGCGAGAAGTTCGCACAGCTGCGGGCGATGGGTATCCGCACGGTGATGATCACCGGCGACAACCCGCTGACGGCTGCTGCGATCGCCGCCGAAGCCGGCGTGGATGACTACATCGCCGAAGCGCGGCCGGAGGACAAGCTGGCCCGCATCCGTGCCGAGCAGGCCGGTGGCCGCCTGGTGGCGATGGTCGGCGACGGTACCAACGATGCGCCGGCGCTGGCCCAGGCCGACATCGGCCTGGCGATGAATTCCGGCACGCAGGCGGCCAAGGAAGCCGGCAACATGGTCGATCTGGATTCGGATCCGGCCAAGCTGCTGGCGGTGGTGGAGGTGGGCAAGCAGCAGCTGATCACGCGCGGCGCGCTGACCACGTTCTCGCTGGCCAACGATGTGTCCAAGTACTTCGCGATCCTGCCGGCGCTGTTTGCCGCCACCGTGCCTGCGATGGCCGCGTTGAATGTGATGCAGCTGTCGAGCCCGCGCAATGCGGTGCTGGCGGCGCTGATCTTCAATGCCCTGGTGATTCCGGCCCTGATCCCGCTGGCGTTGCGCGGCGTGCGCTTCCGCCCGGCCACCGCAACGGCGCTGCTGCGCCGGAACATGCTGGTGTACGGCCTGGGTGGCGTGCTGCTGCCGTTCGCGGCGATCAAGTTGATCGACCTTCTTCTTGTCCTGGTATTCGGCGCATGAACCGTTCTGACTCCCCTTCCCTTTCCCGCGAACTGAAAAGCGAGGCGCGCGTGGCCACGCTGCAGGATGGCGCCAGCTGGCGCCCGGCCATCGGCCTGGGCGTGGCTACCCTGCTGCTGGCCGGTGCGGTCTACGCGGGCATTGCTACCGGTTTCGCCGGCCTGTCCTTCCCGGCGCAGGCCGAAGGCAGCCTGCTGCGCGATGGCAGCGGCCAGGTGCGTGCTTCGGCATGGCTGTCGCAGCCCTTCACCGGCGATGGCTACTTCCAGGCGCGGCCGTCGGCGGCCAACTACGACCCGATGGCGGCGGCCGGCTCCAACCTGGCCCGCAGCAACCCGGCGCTGGCCGAGCGTGTGGCGGCTAGTACTGCGGCAGTGGCCGCGCGCGAAGGCGTGACGCCTGCGCAGGTCCCTGCCGATCTGGTCACCCAGTCCGGCGGCGGCCTGGACCCGCAGTTGTCGCCGGCGGCAGCGCAACTGCAGGTGGCCCGGGTGGCGCGTGCGCGTGGCCTGTCCGTCGAGCAGGTGCAGGCACTGGTGAAGGCCAACACGCAGGGCCGGCAATGGGGCGTATTCGGCCAGCCACGGGTGAACGTGGTGACGCTGAACTTCGCACTGGACCACGCGGCACGCGCGCCGTGATGCAGGGCTGCACCCGCTGCGCGCACAATGGCGGCCATGACAGCGGCTCCCATGACTGATCTGCGGACCCGCCAGGCCAACGCCCTGGTGGAAGGACTGCAACGCGAAGCCGGTGGCAAGCTCACCGTGTTCCTGGGCGCTGCGCCCGGCGTCGGCAAGACCTACGCCATGCTGACGCGCGCGCAGGAACAGCTGCGCCGTGGCGTGGACCTGGTGGTCGGGCTGGTGGAGACCCACGGCCGTGCCGACACCCAGGCTCTGCTGGAAGGCCTGCCGCGGTTGCCGCTGAAGGACGTGGCCTACCATGGCCACGACCTGCAGGAGATGGATCTGGACGCCGTGCTGGCACGCAGGCCGGCGCTGGTGCTGGTGGACGAGTTGGCCCATCGCAATGCGCCGGGCAGCCGCCATGAACGGCGCTGGCAGGACGTGATGGAACTGCTGGACGCCGGCATCGACGTCTGGACCACGGTCAACATCCAGCATCTGGAAAGCCTCAACGATGTGGTGATGCGCATCACCGGCGTACGCGTCAGCGAGACCGTGCCCGACGGCGTGCTCGACCGCCTGCACGACATCGTGCTGGTCGATCTGCCACCGCGCGAGCTGATCGCGCGCCTGCAGCAGGGCAAGGTGTACGTGCCCGAGCAGGCCGCGCAGGCACTGCAGGCGTTTTTCTCGCCGGCCAACCTGACCGCGCTGCGCGAACTGGCGATGCAGGAAGCGGCCGACCGCGTCGACAGCAGCCTGCGCGAAGCGCGCGCCGCGCGCGGTGAGAGCAATCTGCCGCTGCGACGTGGTGTGCTGGTGGCGATCGATGGCGGCGGCCAGAGTGAATACCTGGTGCGGGTGGCGCGACGCATCGCCGAACGCCGCGATGCACCGTGGACGGTGGTGACGGTGCAGGGACGCCGCCAGGACGAAGCAACCCGGCGCGAGATCGATGCGGCGTTCGCGCTGGCCCGCCGCCTCGGCGGCGAAGCCGAGCTGCTGCACGGCTCCAGCATCGCCGACGCATTGCTCGACCACGCCGCGCACAACGGCGTATCGACGCTGGTGCTGGGGCGTACCCGCGAACGGCCGCTGGCGCGGATGTTCAACCGTACCCTGACCCAGCAGTTGATCCAGCGCGGCGCGCACTACGAGATCACCATCATCAGCACGCCGCAGGCGCGTGCCCGTTCCCGTCGAGAGGGCCTGCTGCCACCGATGCGCGGTATCAGTCACGAGCCGTTGCAGGCGCTGTTGGCTACTGCGCTGGCCTGCCTGGTGGCGTGGCTGGCCGAACGCTGGGTAGGCATGGCCGATCTGTCGATGGTGTTCATCGTGGCCGTTGTGCTGGTGGCCGCGCGCACACGTGCCAGCGTCGCGGTAATGGCGGCGATCCTGTGTTTCCTCGCTTACAACTTCCTGTTCATCGCGCCGCGCTTCACCTTCGCCATCGGCGCACGGCAGGGTGTGATCACCGTGTTCCTGTTCCTGGCGGCGGCGCTGGTCGCCGGACGCCTGGCGTCGCGCCTGCGCATGCAGGTGATCGCCCTGCGCGCGGCCAACCGCCATGCGCGCGCGCGCCAGCAGCTGGGCCGGCAGCTGGCCAGCGCGGCCGGCAACGGTGAAGTGGCACAGGCCGGCCGGCATGCGCTGGAACAGGCCATGGATGTTCCGGCATGGCTGCGGATCGGCTCCGATATCGCGGCCGGTGGCCGTCACCTGCCCGGTGACACCGACCTGGCGGCGGCCGACTGGGCCCTGCGCCATGGCCAGCCCAGTGGCCGTTTCACCGATACCCTGGCAGGCGCGCAATGGTGGTTCCTGCCACTGCTGGACGGCGAAGACCGTGCGATCGGCGTGGCCGGACTGTACCTGCCAGGTGCGCAGGCGCGGCTGCTGCCCGAACAGCGCCAGCTGGCCGAAGCGATGGTCGATGACATCGCCCAGGCCGCGTTGCGCACGCGCCTGGTGGCCGAGCTGGAACAGGCGCACGTCAGCAACGAGACCGAGCGGCTGCGCTCTGCCCTGCTTTCCTCGGTATCGCACGACCTGCGTTCGCCGCTGGCGGCGATGATCGGCTCGGCCGACAGTCTGGCCAGCTACGGCGCGGCAATGGATCTGACCGATCGCCGGGCATTGCTGGACACCATCCTGGTCGAAGGCGAGCGCCTGGACCGCTACATCCAGAACCTGCTGGACATGACCCGGTTGGGCCACGAGGGCCTGAAGATCAACCGCGACTGGATAGGCGTGGATGAGCTGATTGGTTCGGCCGCCCGCCGCCTGCAGCGTTACCAGCCGAAGGTGCGACTGGAGCTGGATATTCCGGCAACGCTGGCACCGATCTGGGTGCATCCGGCACTGGTCGAGCAGGCGGTGTTCAATGTGATGGAGAACGCCGCCAAGTTCTCGCCAGCCGATGCCGCCGTGCAGGTGCTGGCGCGCGAACTGGATGGTCAGCTGCGTATCGACGTGATCGATGCCGGCCCCGGTATTCCCGACGACGAGCGCGCGCGGATCTTCGACATGTTCTACAGCGTCGAGCGCGGCGACCGCGGCCGCCACGGCACCGGCCTGGGCCTGACCATCTGCCAGGGCATGATCGGCGCGCACGGCGGCAGCGTACAGGCGCTGCCCGGGCGCGACGGTCGCGGTACCCTGATCCGCATCACCCTGCCCCTGCTCAAGCCAGCCTCCCACGATGAGTCCGACCCCGACTGACGCCAGCGCGCCGGCCCCGCGCGTGCTGGTGATCGACGATGAAACCCAGATCCGCCGGTTCCTGGACATCAGCCTGCGCGCGCAGGGCTATCAGGTGCGCCAGGCCGCGACCGGCCAGGAAGGCCTGCAGATGGCCGCCAGCGAGGACATGGACCTGGTGATCCTGGACATCGGCCTGCCGGACATGGAAGGCCACGAGGTACTGGAGCAGCTGCGGCAGTGGAGCCAGGTGCCGGTGATCATGCTGACCGTGCGTGCCGGCGAAACCGAGAAGGTGCGTGCACTGGACAACGGCGCCAACGACTACGTGACCAAACCCTTCGGCACCCAGGAGCTGATGGCGCGGGTACGTGCGCTGCTGCGCACACGCAGCGTACCGACCGATGGCACGCCGCCGGTGTTCGACGATGGCCACCTGCACGTGGACCTGGTGCGCCGCGAAGTGGCGATCAATGGCGAGCTGGTGGCGTTGACCCGCAAGGAGTACGCGCTGTTGTCGCTGCTGCTGCGCAATGCCGGTCGGGTGGTGACGCAACCGCAGATCCTGCAGGAGATCTGGGGACCCACCCATCAGCATGACACCCACTACCTGCGCATCCTGGTCGGCAAGCTGCGGCACAAGCTGGGCGACTCGGCGCTGGATTCACGCTACCTGTTTACGGAACCGGGCGTGGGGTTGCGGTTCAAGGGGTGAGGCGTGCCGACCAACGGTCGGCACCCACCGGACAAGTAGATCCACGCATGGCGTGGATCTACCGTGTCGACCAAGGTCGACACCTACCAAGAGCAGGCCATACCATTCCGACAGATCGCGGAGATCTGTCGAAGGCGGGGTGGGTCCGGTTGCGGAGGCGTGAGCCGCATGGATGCGGCGACCGAGCTTACATGGACGTACTTGCAGCGTCCCCCGCGACCGGACCCACCCCGCCATCCCGCAGGAAGCCAGCGGTTGAATTTGACGTTGACGTGGATTCGGCGGGTGCCGGGCGCAGCCCGGCATCACCTCAGAATCCCAGCGGGGCGTCGCCCAGCACCGGCTGCAGCTGGCTGCGGAACAATGCCTGGATACGTTCCAGTGCCGCTTCGTCGTTGCCTTCGAAGCGCAGCACCAGCACCGGCGTGGTGTTGGACGCGCGAACCAGGCCCCAGCCGTCGGCGAAGTCCACCCGCAGGCCGTCGATGGTCGACAGGCGACCGCCGACATACGGGTTGTCCGGCGACTGCGCAGCGGCCACCAGCATCGCCACCAGCGCGTGCGGGGTTCCCTCGGCCACCGGCACCTTCAGCTCCGGCGTCGCCACCATTTCCGGCAGCTCGGCCAGCACTTCGTCAGGTGTCTCTTCGCGCTGGGCCAGGATCTCCAGCAGGCGCGCAGCGGCGTACAGGCCGTCGTCGAAGCCGAACCAGCGCTCCTTGAAGAAGAAGTGGCCGCTCATCTCGCCCGCCAGTTCGGCGTCGGTCTCGCGCATCTTCGCCTTCATCAGCGAGTGCCCGGTCTTCCACATCAACGGGCTGCCACCATTGCGCAGCACGTGATCAGACAACTTGCCGGTGCACTTCACGTCGTAGATCACCATCGCGCCCGGGTTGCGCATCAGCACGTCGGCGGCGAACAGCATCAGCAGACGGTCGGCGTAGATGATCTTGCCTTCACCGGTGACCACACCGAGGCGATCGCCATCACCATCGAACGCCACGCCGAGGTCGGCGCCGAAGCGCTTGACCGTCTGCACCAGGTCTTCCAGGTTTGCTGGCTCGCTGGGATCGGGGTGGTGGTTGGGGAAGGTGCCGTCGACATCGCAGTACAACGGAATGACCTCGGCGCCGATCGCTTCCAGCAGCTGCGGCGCGAAGGCACCGGCCACACCGTTACCCGCGTCGGCGACCACCTTCAGCGGGCGGTCCAGCTGCACGTCATCGGCAATACGCTGGATGTAATCAGCGGCGACCTCGCGCTGCTGGTAATCACCCGGCTCCGCCGCCTGCACCAGACGTCCTTCGACAATGCGCTGGTAAAGGTCGGTGATCGCATCGCCGGACAGGGTCTCACCACCGATGACGATCTTGAAACCGTTGTAGTCCGGCGGATTGTGGCTGCCAGTGACCGCTACACAGGTACCGGTGCGCAGATGGAAGGCGGCGAAATACACCACCGGGGTCGGCGCCAGGCCGATATCGATCACCGCACAACCGGCTCGCCGCAGGCCTTCGGCCAGCCCCGCCGACAGTTCGGGACCGGACAGGCGCCCATCGCGGCCGATCACCACCTCGCGCAGGCCCTGCTCAAGGGCGACGGTGCCGATGGCCTGGCCGATCAGCGCGGCGGTGCGCGCCGTCAGCTCGCTGCCGACCACACCGCGGATGTCGTAGGCACGGAAGATGCCCGCAGCCAGTTCCTCGGCGGGAACCGGTGGCGGCGGTGGCGGTGCAGCCTCGGCGACCGCCTCGCCAGGCACCGCCGGCGGGACCATCTGCAGGCTTTCACGCAGGGTCGGGCCGTGATCGGTGTCGGCCACCGCGCTGCGCCGGCTGGGCAGCGGCAGTGACTTCGGCAGCCGGCCACGGCCTACCACCAGCAGTACCGCGATGAAGGCCAGCAGCAGGGCGACAATCGCGCTGGCCAGGGCTCCCAGCCCCAGCGGGCCGGGTTCCACATTGGGCACTCCGGCGGCCAATCGCAACGGGGTTCCGGCCACCGGGCGCGCCATTGCTTCGGCGCTCTCGGACAGGCCGGTATCGCCCTGCACCACGATGTTGTGTGCTCCTTGGCGCAGCGCCAGGAAGCCGTTGCCGGGGACGCGCACCTGATCCAACGGCGCGGTCAACCTCAGCAGCGGCTGGCGGACATAGACCAGCGCCGGTCCAGCACCGGCCAGCTGTACCGGCGCGGCCAGACCCAGACGGTTGCCACCGCCATCGCGGACCACGCGCAGGGTTGCCTTGCCCTCGGCCAGCGCCGATTCCAGCAGGGCCAGGCGTGCATATCCAAAGGTGGCCGCATCGGCATAGCCCACGGCCAGGTCAGCGCCCAGCACGTCCACGTGCTCGACGCCGGTCCAGCTCTCCCGCAGCGCCAAGGCAGCGCCGGCGGCATCACCGGCCTGCAGCGCCTGCTGCACGCGGTCACCCTTCAACTGCTGCTGCAGCTGCTGCAACTGGCCGGAGGCAGCCTGCTGCAGCCCTTGCACGGCCTGGTCGCGCGCCTGTTCCAGCGCGTCCCCGCTGGCCGCCTGCCGCCACTGCTGCACCGCGCTCCAGCCGAACCACGCGGCCAGCAGTACCAGCAGCACGCCCAGCAATGGCGCGCTGCGCCCCAACGTCTTGCCCCGCTGTGCTTCCCCGATGCCGCTCATCGATGTCCCCTGTCAACGCACCCCGGTATGGCCGAATCCACCCGTTCCCCGCACGCTGTCGGTGAAAGTATCCACCACCTGCAGGCTGACGCGGGCAATCGGCACGACCACCAGCTGCGCGATGCGATCGCCCGGCTCGATGGTGAAGGCCTCGCGGCCACGGTTCCAGACACTGATCAGCAGCGGCCCCTGGTAATCGGCGTCGATCAGGCCGGTGCCGTTGCCGAGCACGATGCCATGGCGGTGGCCCAGGCCCGAACGCGGCAGGATCACCGCGCACAGATGCGGATCGGCGATATGGATGGCCAGGCCGCTGGGGATCAGTGCGGTGTCGCCCGGCTGCAGGGTCAGCGCGGTTTCCAGCGCCGCGCGCAGGTCCATGCCAGCACTGGCTTCGGTGGCATAGGCCGGCAGCGGCCAGCTGTCGCCGAAACGCGGGTCGAGCAGCTTGACCTGCAACGGTTGCGGGGAGAATACGTGGGTGTTGCTTGCCTGGGTCATGCCTGAAGCCTCCGCGCGATCAGCGCCAGCAGTTGTTCGGCCAGCTCACGCTTGGAAGTAGCCGGGAATACCTGTTCGCCATCCTGCCAGAAGGCCGTGGCGGCATTGTTGTCGCTTTCGAAACCGCCGCCGCTGATGCCCACCTGGTTGGCGATCACCAGGTCCAGGCGCTTGTCGACCAGCTTGCCGCGCGCATATTTCTCCACGTCGTGGGTCTCGGCGGCAAAGCCGACCACCAGCTTCAACGACTGCGTCTGCGCGGCAACCTCGGCCAGGATGTCCGGGGTGCGCACCAGCTCGATCACCAGCGACTGGCTGTCGGCGGTCTTCTTCAGCTTTTGCGCGGCCACCTGGCGCGGGGTGTAATCGGAAACGGCGGCAGCACCGATGTAGATGTCGGCCGGCAGCGCATTCAGTACCGCCTCGCGCATCTGCGCGGCAGAGCGCACATCGATGCGCTGCACGCCGGGCGGCGTCGGCAGCTGCACCGGCCCGCTGACCAGCACCACCTGGGCACCCAGCCCAGCGGCAGCGGCGGCCAGCGCGTACCCCATCTTGCCGCTGCTGCGGTTGCCCACGTAACGCACCGGGTCGATGTCTTCATAGGTCGGGCCGGCGCTGATGAGCAGGCGCAGGCCCTGCAGCGCGTGCGTCTCCGGCGCTGCAGCGACGGCGGCAGCAGTGCCGTTGGCGGCCAGTGCGGCGACGATGTCGGCCGGCTCGGCCAAGCGGCCGGGGCCGGACTCGCCTTCCGCCAGCGGCCCATCGACCGGACCGATCACCTGCGCGCCACGCTGGCGCAGCAGAGCGATATTGGCCTGGGTAGCCGGATGCAGCCACATCCGATGGTTCATCGCCGGGCACACGGTCAGCGGCGCGGTGCTGGCCAGGCACAGGGTGCTGACCAGATCGTCGGCGTGGCCCTGGGCCAGGCGTGCCAGCAGGTCGGCGGTACCCGGCGCGATCACGATGCGATCGGCCCAGCGTGCCAGTTCAATGTGGCCCATGGCCTGTTCGGCGGCGCTGTCCCACAACGTGGTGCGCGTCGGCTGGCCGGAAAGGGCCTGGAAGCTGAGTGGCGTGACGAACTGCTGGGCGCCGGCTGTCATCGCCACCTGCACCAGCGCACCGGCATCACGCAGGCGTCGAACCAGTTCCAGGGCCTTGTAGGCCGCGATCCCGCCGCCGACACACAAGAGCAGTTTCTGGCCTTCCAGCGCGCGGATCCGCGTCGGGGAAGCGTTGGGAGAATCAGCCACCTGGAATTCCTGTGCAAACGAGGGCGTTAGCTTACCCGAAGGCCAGCAACCTCCCGGTGCACGCGGCACATAGCGGGCGGCTATCAGCACATGGACTGCCCCCAGGGAGTTTTCCGGGTTTGCTGCATGCCGATTCGGAACTTTCCTATACCTCTTCGCGTCCCCGCTTTGCAGAATCGTCGCTGGCACACCCAGGTGTGCCGTTCGATTTCCCAGGAGTTCCCCGTGCAACCGCGCATCATCATTGCCGACGACCATCCGGTCGTCCTGCACGGCATCCGAATCGTGCTCGAGCGTCACCAGATGGACGTGGCCGGTGCCGCTGCCGACGGCGCCGGACTGCTGCAGCTGCTGGTGCAGCAGCCCTGCCATGCCGTTCTCACCGACCTGTCCATGCCCGGCCCGGGCCCGGATGGTCCCGAACTGCTGGCCGTGCTGCGCCAACGCCATCCCGAACTTCCCGTGGTGGTGCTGACCGGGGCCAGGCACCCGGGGTTGCTCGATGGCCTGCTACGCGATGGCGTACACGGACTGGTCGACAAGAGCGCCGACTTCGCCGAGCTGCCGCAGGCCCTGCATGCCGCCATGGCAGGGCAGATATTCGTTTCCGATCAGCTGCGGCGCCACCTGCAGGCCCGCGATCTGCTGTTCCCCCATCCACCGGCTGCGTTGTCGATACGCGAACTGGAAGTGCTGCAACTGCTGACCGACGGCCTGAACATCAATGCCATCGCCGACCGCAGCGGACGCAGCCCGAAGACGATCAGCCGGCAGAAGGCAGAAGCCATGCGCAAGCTGGGCCTGCAGAACAACCAGGAGCTGTACGACTACCTGCAGACCCGGCGCGACTGAGGACTTGGCCGACCCACGGGTACGGCAAGCGCTTATGGGAGCGGTCGGCGATGATCGCCATGATGGGCACCATGCCCATCCATGAATGGCCCGAAGAAGAGCGCCCCCGCGAGAAGCTGCTGGCCCGGGGTCCCACGTCACTGTCCGACGCCGAACTGCTGGCCCTGTTCCTGGGTTCCGGCATTGGCGGCCGGGACGCCGTCCAGACTGCGCGTGACCTGTTGCTCGCCCACGGTCCATTGCGGGTGCTGCTGGACCGCCCCGCCCGCGAGCTGTCGAAACTCCCTGGGTTGGGGCCGGCTCGCAGCTGCACGCTGGCCGCCGGGCTGGAGTTGGCCCATCGCTACCTGGCTGCTGAACTGCAGCAGGGTGAAGCCGTCGGCAACAACCCTTCGGCCGTCGGTCGTTACCTGCAGCACCGCCTGCGCGGGCAGGCGCGGGAGCTGTTCGTGGTCCTGTTCCTGGACAACCGCCACCGTATGATCGCCTGCGAGGAACTGTTCGCAGGCACCATCAACGCGGCCCCGGTCTACCCCCGCGAAGTGGTGCGCAGAGCCCTGCTGCACAACGCCGCCGCGGTCATCCTCAGCCATAACCATCCCTCCGGCGACCCGGAACCCTCGGCCGCCGACGCGCAGATCACCGAGGAGCTGCAGCGGGCCCTGGCACTGGTCGACATCCGCCTGCTGGACCACTTCGTGGTGGGCGAAGGGCGTCCCGTTTCGTTTGCTGAACGGGGTCTTCTACCGCCGCTTCAGGCCCGCCTGGTCGGATGAGCCCCGCAGCAACAGGCAGCCACGCGTGCCCTGGCAGGCAGGCCTCGGTCAGCGTTGGGGCCGGCATCTGCGCTAAAATGGGCGATTCCGCCGCTCATTCTCACAGCAGGCCTCGTGAAAAATCTCCTCCGCGCCCTGATCAGCCAAGGCATCGAAGCCTTGCGCGCCAATGGCACCCTGCCCGTCGACTCCCTGCCGCCGGACTTCGTGGTCGAGCGCCCGAAGACCCGTGACCATGGCGACTTCGCCACCAACGCCGCGATGCTGCTGGCCAAGGCCGCGCGCAGCAATCCGCGCGCCCTGGCACAGGCGCTGGTCGAGGCACTGCCGCGCAGTGAAGATGTCAGCAAGGTCGAGATCGCCGGCCCCGGTTTCATCAATTTCCACCTGGCACCGGCCGCGTACCAGCGTGAAGCCGCCACCGTGATCAAGGAAGGCGCCGATTACGGCCGCAACCTGTCCGGCAATGGCCGCACGGTGGGCGTGGAGTATGTGTCGGCCAACCCGACCGGTCCGCTGCATGTCGGCCACGGCCGCGCCGCGGCCATCGGCGATTGCGTGGCACGCGTCCTCGATGCCAACGGCTGGAACGCCAAGCGCGAGTTCTACTACAACGATGCCGGCGTGCAGATCGAGAACCTGGCGCTGTCGACCCAGGCACGGGTGAAGGGCATCGCGCCGGACCAGGAAGGATGGCCGGAAGGTGGCTACCGTGGCGACTACATCGCCGATGTGGCACGGGCCTACATGACCGGCGCCAGCGTCGACCTGGAAGGCACCCTCGTGGTCGGCGCCAAGGACCCGGACGATATGCAGGCGATCCGTCGCTTCGCCGTGGCCTACCTGCGCAACGAGCAGAACCTGGACCTGGCCGCGTTCGGCGTGGATTTCGACATCTACTTCCTGGAAAGCTCGCTGTACGCCGATGGCAAGGTTGCCGAGGCGGTGGCCAAGCTGCAGGCGTCGGGCCATACCTATGAAGAAGGCGGCGCGCTGTGGCTGCGCAGCACCGACTTCGGTGACGACAAGGACCGCGTCATGCGCAAGTCCGACGGCACCTTCACCTACTTCGTGCCGGACGTGGCCTACCACCTGTCGAAGTGGCAGCGCGGCTACGAGCGCGCGATCACCGAACTGGGCGCGGACCACCACGGTTCGCTGGCGCGCGTGCGTGCCGGCCTGCAGGCCATGGAAGTGGGCATCCCGCAGGGCTGGCCGGAATACGTGCTGCACCAGATGGTCACCGTCATGCGCGGCGGCGAGGAAGTGAAGCTGTCCAAGCGTGCAGGCAGCTACTTCACCCTGCGTGACCTCATCGAAGAGGCCGGCCGCGACGCGACCCGCTGGTTCCTGATCGCGCGCAAGCCCGATTCGCAGCTGACCTTCGACATCGATCTGGCCCGTCAGCAGAGCAATGACAACCCGGTGTTCTACGTGCAGTACGCGCATGCCCGCGTCTGCAGCCTGCTGCGCCAAGCGCAGGAGAAGGGTCTGGTCTACGAACAGGGCACCGGCCTGTCCAACCTGGGCCGTCTGGCCGATGATGCATCGCTGGCCCTGATGAACGAGATCTCGCGTTATCCGGAAGTGGTGGAAGCGGCCGGCGTGGCGCTGGAACCGCACCTGGTCGCGCAGTACCTGCGCGAATTGGCGCACGCCTTCCACACGTGGTATCACGGGACGCCGGTGCTGGTGGACGACGCGACCGATCGCAATGCCAAGTTGACCCTGGCCTGCGCGGCGCGCCAGGTGCTGGCCAACGGCCTCGACCTCCTGGGCGTTTCCGCCCCGGAAAAAATGTAAGTCTCAGGAGACGCAGTAGACATGGCAGCACGACGCGGCAAGACACAGGCTCGGCGCAACAGCAGCCAAGGCACGCCCGGATGGGTGTGGCTGGTTGCCGGCGTGGCGATCGCCGCCGTGGTGTTCCTGGCGGCGCCGAACCTGTTCAAGGGCGAGGGCGATGGCTTCCTGCGCGCCGGCCCGCAGCCGAACCCGAACGCGCAGCCGGCGCCGGTGGCCGATGGCGAAGGTGATGTCGGCACCCAGCCGGCCGCACAGCCGGCCACGCCGAAGCCGGCTGAGCCGGAAAAGCCGGCCGCCACCCAGTACGACTTCTACACCCTGCTGCCTGGCAAGGAAGTGGAGATGTCCGACGCCGAACTGGCTGCCAGCGCGCGCGCCGAAGAACAGCGTCGGAGCAAGGCCGAAGCGCAGCGCGCGCAGGCGGCACTGGAAGGCAAGCCAGTGCCGGCGGCGACGGCGAGCGTTGCCAGCACCGCCCCGGTGACCGCCACCAGCCGTCCGCTGCCGACACCGGTAAGTGAACGCCCGGCGGCGCCGGCGCCGGCGGCCAGCACCAGCACCGCTGCCGCCGCTCCTGCGGCACGCAGTGAAGCCGCGCCGGCCGCCGCCAGCGCTGCAGCCCCCCCGGCACCGGCCGACAACGCCCGCTACATCCTGCAGGCAGGTGCGTTCGGCGCCTCCGGCGATGCCGAGGCGACCAAGGCCAAGCTGGCGATGATGGGCCTGGCCGCACGCGTGGAGTCGGCGCAGATCAACGGCAAGACCGTGTACCGCGTACGCATGGGGCCCTATGGCAGCGCTGGTGAACTTTCCGAAGCCAAGCAGAAGCTGGATGGCACCGGCCTGCAGGCGATGGCGATCAAGGCACAGTAAGTCTGCGGGCATGAATGGAAAAAGCCGGGCATTGCCCGGCTTTTTTTTGCCTGCGCAGCGCTGGGCTCGACGCTGCAAAGCGCAGATCAGCCCTCGCGGGCAACCTGGAAGCCGGCGAACGACTGGCTGACCGGCATCAGTTCCAGGCGATTGATGTTCAGGTGCGGCGGCAGGCTCGCCACCCAGAAGATCTGCTCGGCGATGTCCTCGGCGGTCATCGGATTGGCGCCGGTGTACAGCTTGTCCGACGCGACCTGGTCGCCATGGGTGCGGACCACGGTGAACTCGGTTTCGGCCATGCCCGGCTCGATGGTGGTCACACGTACGCCGGTACCGTGCAGGTCCGAACGCAGGCCCAGCGAGAACTGGCTGACGAAGGCCTTGGTGCCGCCATAGGCGTTGCCGCCCGGATACGGATAGACACCGGCCACCGACGAAATGTTGATGATGGCGCCCTTGCGCTCCACCAGCTGCGGCAACAGGCGATGGGTCAGGGTGACCAGCGCGGTGATGTTGGTGTCGATCATCGTCGTCCAGTCCTTCAGGCTGGCGCTCTGCGCCGGCGCGGTGCCCTGGGCGAGACCGGCATTGTTGACCAGCAGGTCGATGTCACCGAAGGCCGGCGGCAGGGCCAGCAGTGCCGCTTCCATCGCAATAGGATCACGCACGTCAAACACGGCCGCGTGCACCACCTCCTTGCCGTAGCGCTCGACCAGCGGCTGCAGGCGTTCGCTGCGACGGCCGGTGGCGATCACTTTCCAGCCCGCCTGGGCGAAGCGGTGTACGGCAGCGGCGCCGAAGCCGGAAGTGGCGCCGGTAATCAGGACGGTTCGGGTCATCAGACAACTCCGTGGGAAACCAGACCGCCATTCTGGCACCGTCGGTCCACGGCTGCGTTGCCTGATCGGCCCGCTGTGGCGCGCGCGGTCAGCGCAGGCGGAACACGCGAGCCTTCGGCAGATCTTCGTCTACCTGCAGGAACCAGCGCCCGGCGATACCCGGAATCACCTCGATCTGCGGTGCCTGCAGGGTCTTGCGCAGCTTCATCTGGCCCTTCATCACCTGCCACTGCTGGCCGTTGTCGAGGCTGAACACCGTGCCCGGTTCCCAGCCCGCAACGTCGCCGACCACGCGGGCGCTGACCGGCCCCTCTTCCAGGCCCAGGTGCATCGCCGCCGGGGCGGGAACGTTGGCTGGCAACGGTGCGCCGGTGCTGGCGGCAACCGGTGCCCGGGTGGAGGCAGGCGTCGATGCTTCGGCCTCGCGCAGCACGCGGTTCAGGGCCTGCAGCTGGGTCGCGTCCAGGCCCACTTCGGCCAGCTGGGCCGCGCTGAGACGCTGCTCCACGGGTACGTAGCGGTCCTGGGCGGTGGCGGCGAAGCTGCTGGCGACCAGCAGAATGGAGAGGAGGTACCGGCGCATCGAAGGGAATCCCTGCAGAACAGCGCTCACGATGCTGCAATCCGGTGACAGTCCGGTTACAGCCGCCGGGCCGCTACAATGGGCCATGATCAATAATGATGTACTGCGCAGCGTGCGCTATTCCCTGGACCTCGGCGACCACCACGTGGTGACCCTGTGCCAGATGGCCGATCCGGCATTCGACGTGGATGTCGAGCAGGCCAAGGCCTGGCTGCTGCGTGAAGACGAGCCGGGTTTCCAGCCGATGAGCGACAGTGCGCTGGCGCACTTCCTCGATGGCCTGATCCTGCACCTGCGCGGTCAGGATGAGGGTCAGGCGCCGCGCCCGGTGGAAACCCGCATCGACAACAACCTGGTGCTGAAGAAGCTGCGCGTGGCCTTCCAGCTGCGCGACGTCGACATGATGGAGATCTTCACCAGCATCGGCTTCAATGTTTCCAAATCCGAACTCGGCGCGCTGTTCCGCCAGCCCGGCCACAAGAACTATCGGCGCTGTCTGGACCAGATGCTGCGCAACTTCCTCAAGGGCCTGAGCCTGCGCCTGCGCGGCTGAGCACGGCATCGACGAAGGCGCGTGCGGCCGGGGTCGGCAGGCGCTGCCAGACCAGATGCACGCGCCGGGTCGGGGTCGGTTGCAGAGGCATCTGCACCACCCCTTCGAAACCGTCGGCGATCTGCACCGGCACGATGCCCACCGCCAAGCCGTGGCGGACGAAGCGCTCGACCAGTTCCATCAGGTTGACCTCGAAACGCACCTGATGCGGCAGGCCCGCTACGGCGAACGCATCATCGGTCTGCCGGCGCGCGCCGGTACCCCGCGGGAAATCGACCAGGGCCTCCTCCTGCAGCGCCGCCAACGGCAACCGACGGCGCCTGGCCAGCCGATGCTGCGGTGACAGCACGGCCACCAGATCCTCTTCCTGCAGCATCTGGTGACAGACGCCTTCAAGATCGGCCGACGGTACCAGCCCCACCAGCGCCACGTCCAATGCACGTGACTGCACCTGCTCCAGCAGGGTCTCGCTCTTGTCCACCCGCAGCTGGAATTCGACCTGCGGGTGCTGCTGCTGGAAGGCCGCCAGCAACGCCACCACGTCGATGCCGGTCAGCGACGATATCTGCCCGATCGCCAGCAGCCCGCGCACCTCACCACTGACGGCAGCGACGTCTGCACGCAGGTGGCGCAGGCTGGCCAGTACCTGTCGCGCGTGCACCAGCAACGCTTCGCCCGCGGCCGTAGCGCGCACCTGGCGCGGCAGCCGCTCGAACAAAACCGTACCCAGCTCCTGCTCCAGATGGGCGATCTGGTGGCTCAAGGCGGACTGCACCACGTGGCAGCGCGCGGCGGCACGGGTGAAGTTGCCCTCTTCCGCCAGGGCCACGGCGAACTCGAGCTGCTTGAGGTTCACACAGGTATCTCAATTCCAGATGACAGGGATGATGATGATTCATTTCCATCATGCCCGCAGCAGGCGGACACTGTGCTGCCCTGCTTCAACGGAACATCGCGTGTCCCCTTCCCTTCCTCCCCTGCAGCGCTGGCAGATCCTGCTGATGGCGGTCGCCACCGGCGTCGCGGTAGCCAGCAACTACTACGCGCAGCCATTGCTGCATACCATCGCCGATGCCTTCGGCGTGCCGTTCGGCCAGGTCGGCATGGTGGTCACCGCTGCCCAGTTGAGCTACGCGGCCGGCCTGATCCTGCTGGTGCCGTTGGGTGATCTGTTCGAGCGCCGCCGGCTGATCGTGGTGATGACGTTGTTGTCGGCCAGCGGACTGGTGATCAGCGCGTGCGCGCCGTCGTTGCCGTGGCTGCTGGCCGGGACCGCGATCACCGGCTTGTTCTCGGTGGTGGCGCAGGTACTGGTGCCGTTCGCCGCCACCCTGGCCGCACCGGAGCATCGCGGCCGCGTGGTCGGCACCCTGATGAGCGGACTGCTGCTGGGCATCCTGCTGGCACGCACCGTGGCCGGGCTGCTGTCGAGCCTGGGCGACTGGCGACTGGTCTATGCGATCGCCGCAGGTACGCTGGTGCTGACCGCACTGGCGCTGCAGCGCGGCCTGCCGCGTTTCCACCACACCGCCGGGCTCGGCTACTTCGCGTTGCTGCGCTCGATCGGCACGCTGTTCGTACAGGAACCGGTGCTGCGCCAGCGCACACTGCTCGGCGCGTGCAGCTTTGCGATGTTCGCGATCTTCTGGACGCCACTGGCCTTCCTGCTGGCGCAGCCGCCGTATGCCTACAGCGACGCCACCATCGGCCTGTTCGGGCTGGTCGGTGCCGCCGGTACGCTGGCCGCCGGCCTGGCCGGGCGCATGTCCGACCGTGGCCAGAGCGGCCGGGCCACGGCCATTGCACTGGTGCTGTTGCTGCTGTCCTGGCTGCCGCTGGGGCTGTCGGCGCACTCGCTGCTGGCGCTGCTGGTCGGCGTGGTGGTACTGGACCTGGCCGCGCAACTGCTGCATGTCAGCAACCAGAACCTGATCTACGCACTACAGCCCGAAGCACGCAACCGCCTCAATGCCGGTTACATGACCGGCTATTTCATCGGGGGCTCGCTGGGCTCGCTGCTGTCGGCCCAGGTCTACCAGCGCTTCGGCTGGACCGGCGTGTGCGTGGCCGGTACCGCGGTGGCGGTACTGGCCCTGCTTGTGTGGCTGCCCAGTGCCTGGCGTACCCACCAGGCAGCATCGGCCGACTAGAAGCTGCCCTGCAGCGCCAGTTCCCAGCGTCCACCGGCATTGCCCGGGAACAGCCGCTTGGCGGCGCTGTCGGTGTCATGCACGGTGGCGCGCAGTTCCCAGGCCGGCGTCAACGTGGCGATGGCACTGAGCTGGCCATGCAGGTAGTCCGGCCCCTGCGCGGTGGCCAGCCAGTACTGCCCCACCGCCGCTTCCAACCGCACGCGCTCGTTCAACGGCACCCGCACGCCCAGCTGTGCGTAGGTGCCGCGACGGCCGCCGGCCAGGGCATCGTTGGAGTGGGCGACCTGCAGCCAGGCGCGTTGCTTCCAGGTGGTGGTGACATTGAGTTCGGTCCAGTCCAGCGCGCGGCCAGTGCCCGGATAGACATACCGGGTTAGGTTGGCATCCAGGCTCCAGTCCGGCGACAGCGCGCCCGACCAGCCGGCGACGAGATCGAACTCGCTGCGTGCCCCGCTGTCCGGCGTGAACGAGACATTCGAGCCCCATGCGCTGGCATACCAGCCCGCACCCACCGTCACCTTTGCCCCCACTTGCGCGGCCGGATCGCCGCCGCTCTGCGAGCTGCCGCGCCACACATAGTCGCTGGTCAATGCCGCCGTGCCACTCACCTGCACCTGCGCCTGCACGCTGCCGGCGCACAGCAGCCCCGCCAGTGCTGCCGCGCTGGCCACGATCATCCCCTTGCTCTTCACTGCACTCACTTCTCGTCGAAGGCGGTCTTTCCGCCGGGACGGCAGTGTCGATGGCATGGCCGTAACGGTTCGATGGCGATGTCACCGTGCCAGCGCAAATTCAGCGTAAATCCGCGCCGCAACGAGCGCGGTATCATGCAGGCCTATTTCCAGGAACCAACCACGTGGACGCCATCCTGACCCCGGTATCGATCGGCGAGCTGATCGACAAGATCACCATTCTCGAGATCAAGGCCGAGCGCATCGACGATGCGACCAAGCTGGCCAACGTGCGCACCGAGCTTGACGGCCTGCTGCCGCTGCTGCAGCAGCAGCTTGACGCGCAGCCGGCACTGGCCGCGCTGAAGACGCAGCTGAAGGCCATCAACGAGCGCATGTGGGAGATCCAGGACCAGCTGCGCGACAAGGAAGCGGCGCAGGTATTCGACGAGGCGTTCATCCAGCTGGCGCGCGGCGTGTACGGCACTAATGGCGAACGCGTGCAGGTGAAGAACGAGATCAACCGTGTCGCCGGTTCGGCGCTGGTCGAGGAAAAGCAGTACCAGGGCGAGTAAGCGCGCTCGTCAGCCACACTCCAGCAGGTGGCGGATGCGGAACAGTTCGACATCGCTGCGGATGCCAAGCTTCTGGTAGGCCGCTTTCTTCTGCGTGCTGATGGTGCTGGCCGAGCGCTGGAAGCGCCGGGCGACTTCGCCGGTGCTGCAGCCTTGCAGCACCAGCCGCAGCACTTCGCTTTCACGCCGGCTCAATGGCGCCAGGGTGGGCGCCAACATGCGCCGCGAGCGTGATCGATTCAGCTGCGTGCGCAGATCCGGGGGCACGAAACGCCCACCGCGGGCGACCACGTCCACCGCGCGCAGCAGCATTTCCGGCGTGGTCGCCTTGGACAGGAAGCCGCGTGCACCGGCCTGCATCGTCGTGGCCACGGTGCTGGCATTGCAGTGCGCGGACAGCACCAGTATCGGCACGCTGGGCCAGCGCCAGGACAACCCGCGCAGCAGCTGCAGGCCATCGCCAAGATCGCCCAGCGGCAGTGCGTCGATCACCAGCAGGTCAACGCAGCCCGGTTCGCTTTCCAGCAGTTGCAACAGGTCACGTTCGTTGGCGTAGCTGCCCCGCACGTGCACGCCGCTGTGTTGGCGCAGCAATACTTCCACCCCCAGCCGCAGCACCGGATGCGGATCCAGCAGTGCCAGCCGGCGCGGCCGATCGGGGAGCAGCGGTGGGAGTACGGGCGGCATCGCGGTGTATCCGGCAGCACGGGATATCCACCGTAGGCGGCCACCGGCGGTGGCGGAATCCAATTCATTGCAATGCAACATGACGCCACGCATCGCAGTCAGGCTCTGTTTTGATTCCCCACAACGCAACAGGCCCGGCAATGCCGGGCCTGTTGCAGCATGAACAGCGCGCGGGCGCGCCGTGGATGCAATTACCAGCTGAAACGCGGGCCGACGGTGTATTCCTTGTCGCCGTGGCGGTTCATCTTCAGCTCGCCGTTCAGGCCCCAGTTCTGGTTCAGCTTGACCTGACCACCCAGACGGCCGTACCACTGGCTGTCGATGTCGACGCCGTGCTTCTTCGAATAGTCTTCGTAACCGACCAGGCCGTAGACCTCAGCGTGGGCACCGAACGCGGTACGGATACCGGCTTCAGCGCTGTAGCCGTTGAAATCCAGGCCGTGCTTCTGGTCGAACTTCTGGTAGGCAACGCGGGCAACGAAGTCGGTCGACGGAGCGATTTCGACGTTGTAGCCGGCACCGACCTTCCACTGGTCAACCTTGATGTTGGTGTGGTCGACTTCCTGACGGCTGTATTCGCCGAACGCGTGGAAGTTCGGCAGGAAGCCGTAGGAACCCTTCACGCCCCAGCCATCAGCCTTGATGCCGTCAACGTCGGTCTTGGCGTAATCAGCCTCGGCGTAGTTGTAGGACAGGTTCTCGGCGGCCGAAGCGGTGAACGGCAGGGCAGCGGCCAGAGCCAGAGCAATCAGCGAATTCTTCATGGGGGTACACCTTTACTTTCTTATGGTGTGCAGCAGCGCCAGGGCGCCATCGCATCGGGAATGTAAATTCTCCGTTATTCGCCACAACGCTCCCTGAAAACAGCGGTCTTCGCATTGCTGAATTTTTTGCATTGATTCAGCAAGGCTCAGGCATACGCGCGCGGTACGCGCACGCGCTTCGATTCAACGGTGCGGCAATCGATGTCGATTTCCCGCGCCCTGAAGCGTCGACTCAATGAAGGCCGTGCACCTGGCATGGTCCATTCCGGAGGCAAGCGATGAGTTACATCGATGGTTTCGTACTGGCGGTGCCTACCGCCAACAAGGAGAAATTCCTCGCCCACGCCCGCAGCGCCGATGTGGTGTTCCTGGAATACGGGGCGCTGCGGGTGGTCGAAGGCTGGGGCGATGACGTGCCGCATGGCAAGACCACCGACTTCTTCGGCGCGGTGAAAGCCACGGCGGAGGAAACGGTGGTGTTTTCCTGGATCGAGTGGCCGGACAAGGCCACCCGCGATGCAGGCATGCAGAAAATGATGGAAGACCCACGGTTGGACCCGACGAAGAATCCCATGCCGTTCGACGGTGCGCGGATGATCTACGGCGGATTCGAGCCGATCTTCGAACTCAAGCGCTGACCCGGGCGGGCGTCCTCAGCGGGCGCCCGCTTCATCCTCGCCGGCCGCATGGCCGGCACCCAACGCAGCACCCGCGCCAACACCCAGCCCGCCCATTCCGGCGCCCATGCCACCGCCACCACCACCGGCGCGACCGCCCTTGCCTTCGCCCTCGTTGCGGCCCTTGCCACTTCCGCCACCGCTGCCTGCGGGGCGGGTAGGTCCCTGACGCGGGATCTCCAGGTCGGCCGGCACCGGCGCAAGATCCAGCGCCTCGCGGACGAAGTCGCGCAGCGAGATCACCAGTTCGTGTGTGTGCACCGGACGGCCCTGCGCCAGTTCACTGGCAGCGCGCGCAGCCAGTCGTACCTGCTCGTCGGTCCCCAGCAGCAGAATGTCCGACAGGGCCGCTTCGACCGCATCGCGGATGCGCCTGGCCCGATCCGAGCCCGGCTCGGCGATGCCTTCTTCGTGCGCGCGCTGGCGCAGGTCGCGCAGATGGGCCGGATCGACCCCCAGCTCACCGGTGAAGGAACCACCCAGCGTCTTGTAGGCCGCCATCAAGGTACGCAGCCGCTCGTTGATCTGGCGGTTCTCGCGTTCGCGGCGCTGCTGCAGGGTCTGCATCACCAGCAGGCGGATACCCACGCCCAGCAGGGTGATCAGGACCAACCCGGCCAAGGTGGACAGCACGCCCTGCCAGGAACTGAAATCGATGCCGCGCATGGTCACAGCTCCTGCGGAAGACCTTCATCTTGCCCCAGCCTGCGGCCGCAGATCCACGTCAGGCGCGGATGAGCGCCCCCGAAAACGCAGAAGGCCCTCCCGCCCGATGAGCGGAAGGGCCTTCGAACCACGCGCGATTACTTGCGCTTGGCAGCCTTGCGCACGGCCTTCTTGGCCGGAGCCTTCTTGGCCACGGCCTTCTTCAGCGGTGCAGCCTTCTTGGCCACGGTCTTGCGGGTAGCGGCGACCTTCTTGCCGACAACCTTCTTGGCGACGGCGGTCTTCTTGCCGACGACCTTCTTGGCAGCGGCAGTCTTCTTGCCGACGACCTTCTTGGCAGCGGCGGTCTTCTTGCCGACAACCTTCTTCGCAGCGACGGTCTTCTTGCCGACAACCTTCTTGGCGGCGACGGTCTTCTTGCCGACGACCTTCTTGGCAGCGACGGTCTTCTTGCCGGCGACCTTCTTGGCAGCAACAGTCTTCTTGGCCACAGCCTTCTTGCCGACAACCTTCTTGGCGGCCACAGTCTTCTTGGCTACAGCCTTCTTGGCGGTCGCAACCTTCTTGCCGACAACCTTCTTGGCAGCAGCGGTCTTCTTGGCCACAGCCTTCTTGGCGGTCGCAACCTTCTTGGTGGCGGCCTTCTTCACGGTGGCGACCTTCTTACCGGCAGCCTTGGTGGTCTTCTTGGCAGCAGCAGCCTTCTTGGTCACGGTCTTGCCGGCAGCCGCCTTCTTCTTGGCCACTTCCTTCTTCAGGGCAGCAGCTTCGGCCTTGGCGTTCTTCTTGGCCGTTTCCAGCTTTTTCTTGGCGTTGGCAACGGTCTTGCCGACCGACTTGGCGGCCTTCTCGGCCTTCTTGGCAACGGTCTTCTCGACCTTGGCCACGACCTTCTTGGCCTTGGCGACGCGGGTGGTGGCAGCCTTGCGGGCGCGCTTGACGGTCTTCTTGACCGACTTCACTGCGTCTTCGGCGGCGTGGGCGATGGTCTCGCCGACGTTGGTGGCGGTTTCTTTCACGTTCTCGACGGCGTCGGTCACGACCGACACACCATTACCGTTGCTCATGTTGCCCTCCTAGGGGCCTGGATTGTCAAAACGGGGCGATGCTATACCGACAATGGCTATCGTGGAACGGGCACGGCCGGTCAATCGCATCTGCTGCGACGCAACTGATGTAAGCGATGGCGGCGACTGACGCGCCCCGCAGTCAGGAAATCCCTTTTTTTAAGCAGTGTGCTGCGCAGCCCGCCTGCTGCCGGCCTGCCGGTGCAGGCACTGGCAGCAGCAACGCATCCGCGCAGCAATGAACGTCATCGCAAGGTCAGGATGCGCGGAACTGCGCAAGTGTCCTGGTGTATCCCGGCGCTGTCGGCCTGCCTTGCGGCGCTCGCGCGCGGCTGTCGCGAACAGCGGCACGACGCGCGCGCCACCTTTCCGGCGCCCTCGGCACGGGTCGGATTTTCATGGGGCATTTATCCAGATCGCGACACACTCATTCAGCTTGTTCTACCGTATACGTCAACGGCCCCCATCCCAGCCTGCGAACCGACTCCCATGCGACCGCTTCCCACCCTGCTTACGCTCGCAATCGCTGCTGCCTTCGGCGGCTTCGTTGCCACTGGCCTCAACGCGCATCTGGACAACCGAGCCGACGCCGCTCCACTGCCGGCGGTGTTGCCCACCAGCGCAGCACTGCCGGCATCGGTTGCCGGGCAGGCAGTGCCATCGCTTGCACCGATGCTGGAAAAGGCGATGCCTGCGGTGGTCAGCGTCAACACCAAGCAGGTGGTGCGGGTGCGCAACCCGTTCTTCAACGACCCGTTCTTCCGCCGCCTGTTCCCGGACATTCCTCAGGAGCGGATCAACGAGTCACTCGGTTCGGGTGTCATCATCGATGCAACCGAAGGCCTGGTGCTGACCAACCACCACGTCATCGACAACGCCGATGACGTGCAGGTGACACTGGCCGATGGGCGCACGGTCAAAGCCGAATTCCTCGGCTCGGACCGCGACACCGACATCGCGCTGATCCGCATTCCGGCGCAGAACCTGACCGACATCAAGTTGGGCAACAGTGACCAGCTGCGGGTGGGCGACTTCGTGGTCGCCATCGGCAATCCGTTCGGTTTCAGCCAGACGGTCACCTCGGGCATCGTCTCGGCGGTGGGCCGCAGTGGCATCCGCGGGCTGGGCTACCAGAACTTCATCCAGACCGATGCATCGATCAATCCCGGCAATTCCGGTGGCGCGCTGGTCAACCTGCAGGGGCAACTGGTGGGCATCAATACCGCCAGCTTCAACCCGCAGGGCAGCATGGCCGGCAACATCGGCCTGGGCTTGGCGATTCCATCGAACCTGGCCCGCAGCGTGGTCGACCAGCTGGTCAAGCATGGCGTGGTGGTGCGTGGCACGCTGGGCATCGAAAGCCAGAACCTGAGCGCGCAGATCGCACAGGGCCTGGGCCTGGGCGAAACCCGTGGCGCATTGGTGACCCGCGTGCTGGCCGGCTCGGCCGGTGCCGCCGCAGGGCTGAAACCGGGCGACGTGGTGGTCTCGGCCAACGGCCAGCGTGTGGACAGTGCCGAAGCACTGCACAACGTGGAAGGCCTGGCGGCGGTGGGCAGCGTGCTGACCCTGGACGTCCGCCGCGAAGGCAAGCCGCTGCAGATCAAGGCAACGCTGAAGGAACAGGCGCGCGTGGTCAGCGGCGAGAGCCTGGACCCGCGCCTGACTGGTGCCAGCTTCGTCGACCTGCCCGAATCGCTGCGTCAGTCCGGCGTGGGCGGCGTGCTGGTCAGCGAGGTCAAGCGCGGCAGCCGCGCAGCCGACAATGGCCTGCAGCAGGGTGACATCATCACCGATGCCACGGTGGGCGAGTTCGCCGACCTGGCCAGCTGGCGCGCCAATTTCCAGCAGCGCCCGCCGACCCTGGTGCTGCGCGTCCTGCGCAACAATGGCCAGCAGCAGGGCCAGTTGGTGATGCGGTGATCGCCTGGCCGTAACGCCCCCTATACCCGCGTGATGCTATCTCTGTATGTCCAGGTCGGCTGAGCCGATCGCCCGTTTCCCCATCGCAACAGGAGTGATTCGATGAGCCCCACCAATACCGAAAACCTGAAGGACCACCTGGGTGAAGCCGGTTCCCACCTGAAGCAGGCCGCCAGCGCTGCCGGCGGTGCGATCAAGGGCGCTACCGGCGCCGCGACGGACGAACTGCGCATCGGCAAGGCCAACGTCAAGGCTGAACTGTCCGACAGCGCGCTGTCGGGCCTGGCGGCTGCCGAGTTCGGTGGTGCCGCCGCCAAGGAACAGGTCGACGCACTGATGGACAAGGGCAAGGACCTGATCGACAGCGCCGCTGAACTGATCCGCGAGCGTCCGCTGGCCTCGTTCGGCGTGGCCTTTGCTACCGGCTGGATCATCGCCAAGCTGGCCCGCGGCAGCGACAAGTAAGCTGCGGCGTGAGCGAAGACACCACGCAACGTCCCGATCCGGCGGCCACGCCGCCGTTGGACGAGAGCATCCGCCAGGTCGGCGCTGCCGGCCGGGCGACCGTCGATTCGGCCAAGCACTCGCTGCGTTCGCTGCGCCGGTTGGCGTCGGCGGACTTCGCGCTTGCACGCAGTGCGTTCGGGCGTGCGTTGGCCTGGGCGGGCGTCGCCATTGTGTTCGGCGCCTCGGCCTGGTTGTTGATGGCCGCCACCCTGATCGCCCTGCTGCAGAGCTTCGGCCTGAGCTGGCTGCAGGCGCTGCTGATCACCTCGTTGCTGAGCCTGGCCGTCACCGGCTATGCAATCTGGCGGGTTTCGTACTTCTTCCACCACACCGGCATGCACGCCACCCGGCGCCAGTTGTCCCGGTTGGGCCTGTTCGATGAGCCCACCGATGATGATCCCGATGCCGGCGTGCAGATTCCGGAGGGCAAGCCATGAAGTTCGGTGCACTGCAGCGGCGGGTGAAGCGCTGCGAACAGGTGATGGCCGTGCGCATCGGCGAAACCCAGGGCAACTGGGGCGTGCTCAGCCAAGTCTGGCGACAGGGCTGGTCGCCACTGCGCATCGTGGTGGTCGGCCTGGCCGGCGGTTTCATCGCTGGCAAACTGGAGGTTCCGGGCAAGGTCAACGGCGCGCGGTGGCTGCAGATGGTGGGTTCGGTGTCCAGCCTGTTCGCCAGCGCGCAGGCCGCGTTTGCCACCGTGGTGGCGGCGCAGGCAGCGGAAACCGCAGACGATGCCGCCGACCAGGCGGATGAGGCCACCGTGCAGCCACCACCCGCAGCTGCACGACCGGCAGCCCAGCCGGCGCCGGCGCCCGAGCCCGACTCGGAGCTGCGTGGGCCGCGTCCGGCCGAAGCGGCCACCGAGATGTCCGAACGTTGACGATCCTTACCCGCCGCGTTGATCGCGGCGGGCCGATAATGGGCTTCTTTTCCCGGTCGGTGCGTCGATGAGCGAGCCCCTGTTGTCCCCGTCGTCGCCTGCGCCGGACGCCCCCGCACCGCTACCTCCCGCACCGCGCCCACGTGGCCCGATGTCGCTGGTGATACTGGCGACCCTGGCCGTGGCGTTCACCCTGTGGGCGGCGCAGGACATCATCCTGCCGGTCCTGCTGGCGATGTTCTTCGCCCTGGTCGGCAACCCGATCCTGCGGCTGCTGCAGAAGCTGTGGATTCCGCGCGCGCTCGGCGCTCTGCTGGTGCTGGGCGCCGGACTGGGCGTGACCGGTGCATTGGCGGTGCAGCTGATCGGCCCGGCGATGGACTGGGCACAGGAAGCACCGCAGCAGCTGCGCAAGGTCGCGCGCCAGGTGCAGGACCTGACCAAGCCGGTGCAGCAGGCCAACCAGGCAGCGGAGAACTTCGCGCGTGTAGCCGGTGGCGACGGCAACCGCAAGGTGCAGGTGATCCGCACCCAGCTGGACGATCCGTACCGCATGCTGACACGCGCGCCGCGGCTGGCCGCCTCGGTGCTGGCCGTGGTGCTGCTGACATTGTTCTTCATGATCTATGGCCAGAGCCTGCAGCGCGCGGCGATCGCCCTGTTCCCGAACCGGCAGCAGCAGCGATTCACCAGCGATATCCTGCGCTCGATCGAACATGAGGTATCGCGCTACGTGTTGACCATCAGCGTGATCAACACCGTGGTCGGCCTGCTGTTGGCCGGCGTGCTGATGCTGCTGGGCATCGGCCTGCAGGAGGCCCTGCTGTGGGGCACCGTGGCGGCGCTGCTGAATTTCGCTCCCTATGTCGGCCCGCTGCTCGGCGTGGCGTTGATGCTGCTGATGGGCTTCGTCGAGTTCCGCGACCCGCTGCAGGCGCTGCTGCCTGCGGCCGCCTATCTGACCCTGCATACCCTGGAAGGGCAGCTGGTGACGCCGATCGTGCTTGGCCGGCAGATGAAACTGTCACCGCTGGTGCTGATCCTGGCGCTGATGGTGTTCGGCTGGGCCTGGGGCATGATCGGCCTGCTGCTGGCGGTGCCACTGCTGGTCTGCATCAAGCTGGTGCTGGCACGACTGGAAGGCATGCAGGGCTGGGCGCGCTTGCTGGAGTGAGCCGGCCAGGACAATGATCGCGCCGATGGCAGGGCCGGAAACAAGGGCAGAACTGGCAGAATGGTCCCCCTTTTTTCGGATGGATCCGTTCGGATGACCTCGTTCGCCACACGTTGCCTCGCCCTCGCCGGCCTCGTCACCCTCTCGGCCCCGGTGCTGGCCGCCCCCCTGCCGAGCGCCGACGCGGCCGGCAGCCAGCTGGTCGAGGCGGTCACCTGCAAGCGCCACCTGACGCCGGCGCAGTTCGCCACCCTGGTGAAGGTGCTCAAGCCCACCGAACTGCAGGCTTACGACCAACTGTCCGATGGCGATTATGCGTTGACCACGCCGCTGGTCGTACTGGGCCAGCCGGTGAACCGCCTGTATCTGCACGACGGCGACAGCGGCGAGGACGGCATCGACAGCTACACCGCGTACTTCAGCACCGCCGGTATCGACCAGATCGCGGCGCTGGCGAAGATCCCGCGCAACGAAGCCGACGACTACACCCTGGAGGTGGGCCGCCATGACCTGAGCGTGCGGCTGGAGGATGGCCAGGCAACCATCAGCTGTTCCTACGACCTGCGCTGAGGGGCGTTAACCCACTTGTCTGCGCGCGCCATGAAAGCGCGCGCGGGCAGGCGTAGAATGGCGGGGTGAAATTCCCTGTCCTTGCCATTACCCTCGACCTCGACGATACGCTGTGGCCGTTCGCTCCGATCGGCGCCCGCATCGACCAGGTCCTGTTCGACTGGATGCGTGAACACAGCCCCGCCACCGCCGCGATGTATCCGGTGGCGGCCATGCGCGAACTGCGCGAGCGCTCGTTCCGCGACAACCCCCACCTGCATTTCGACCTGAGCGCGCTGCGCCGGCTGACGATCCAGGAGGCGCTGGAAAACAGTGGCGCCAGCCTGGACCTTCTGGAACCGGCGTATGAAGTGTTCTATGCCGCGCGCAACCAGGTGGAGTGCTACCCGGATGCGCTCGACGCTCTGGCGCGGATCGCCGCGCGGGTGCCGGTGGCCGCGTTGAGCAACGGCAACGCCGACCTGGAACGGATCGGCCTGGCCCATCACTTCAGCTTCCAGCTGGGCGCGCGCGAGCATGGCGCGGCCAAGCCCGAAGCAAGCATTTTCCACGCGGCCTGCGACCGCCTGGGCGTCGCCCCCGCGCAGGTGCTGCACGTGGGCGACCACGTCGAGATGGACGTGGCCGGCGCGATGGCTGCCGGCCTGCGCGGCTGCTGGATCAACCGCGAAGCGGCCACCTGGAACCATCCGCAGCTGCAGCCTGACCTGCAGTTCGACACCCTCACCGGCCTGGCCGATTGGCTCGATGCCAACCTCGACGCCGCCGACGCTGACGAATCCCGGAGTACCTGACGCATGAGCGAGATCACTGGTTTCACCGCCGACACCACCGCCGCGCTGCCGTTGCACGTGCTGGACCGCAGCCAGTTCGAGGCGTGGAAGAACAGCCAGTCCGCTGCGACCCAGGCGTGGTTGAAGTCGCAGGGCTTCACTGCCGGCGCGCATTCGGTTGCGCTGCTGCCCGGCGCCGATGGCCTGGCGGGCGCGGTGATCGGCGTCGGCGATCGTGCCGATGCCTACAGCTACGCCCATGCACCGCATGCCCTGCCGGAAGGCAGCGTGTGGCAGCTGGCCAGCGAACTGCCGGCCGCCGAACAGGCGCTGCTGCAGCTGGGCTGGGGCCTGGGCAGCTACCGCTTCGACCGCTACCGCAAGCGCAACCGCACGCCGGCCCAGCTGATTGCGGCACCGACCGGCGAGGTGGCCGCCCTGATCGCCGCCAGCCTGCGCGTGCGTGACTGGGTCAACACGCCGACCGAAGACATGGGCCCGCAGCAGCTGGAAGACGCCGCGCGCGCCCTGGCTGAAGCGCATGGTGCGCAGGTTGAAGCCATCACCGGCGACGAACTGCTGGCGCAGAACTTCCCGGCCATCCATGCGGTGGGCCGTGCCTCGCACCGCGCGCCGCGGCTGATCGTGCTGCGCTGGGGCAAGGAGTCCGACCCTGCGCTGGCGCTGGTCGGCAAGGGCGTGTGCTTCGATACCGGCGGCCTGGACATCAAGCCGGCCGATGGCATGCGCAACATGAAGAAGGATATGGGCGGCGCCGCCCACGCGCTGGCACTGGCCGGGCTGGTGATGGCCCAGCAGTTGCCGGTGCGCCTGACCCTGCTGGTTCCGGCGGTGGAAAATGCGATCGGCCCGGATGCCTTCCGTCCGGGCGAAGTGATCGCCACCCGCAAGGGCCTGAGCGTGGAGATCGACAACACCGACGCCGAAGGCCGGGTGATCCTGTGCGACGCGCTGACCTTCGCCGGTGAGCAGAAGCCGGACCTGGTGCTGGACTTCGCCACCCTGACCGGCGCGGCGCGCATCGCACTGGGCCCCGATCTGCCAGCGCTGTTCAGCAACGATGACACGCTCGCCCAGCAGTGGCTGCAGGCTGGCGACGCCACCCGCGATCCGGTGTGGCGCATGCCGCTGTGGCGCCCGTACCTGCGTTATCTGAGCAGCGGCATCGCCGACCTGGCCAACGCCGGTTCGCGCATGGCCGGCTCGGTGACCGCCGCGCTGTACCTGGAACGCTTCCTGGAAGATGGCCAGCGCTGGGCACATCTGGACGTGTATGCCTGGAATGATGGGGAACGCCCGGGCCGCCCGGCCGGTGGCGAAGCCCTCGCCCTGCGTTCGGCCTGGGCAATGCTGAAAGCGCGGTACACCTGATGCAGCCGCCGGGCATGGCCCGGCGCTACCGATGCCGGTGCGGGTACTGATCCGCAATTCCGGTGGGTGCCGACCTTGGTCGGCACTGCATCGCGGGGCAGATTTGACGAAAATTTGAATACCGGGCCTGGAAGGGTTCTGCGAGGATGTGGTGGTCGCCCCCCCACACGTCCGTGAAGGCAGGACTCCGACCATGTCGCTCTTCCGCTACACCCGCGCCGGCCAAGGGCCGCAGTCACCGCGCAAGCATTCACCGCTGCCCTGGATCGCCCTGATCGCACTGATCCTGGGCCTCGTCGCCCTCGCTTTCGCCTGGTTGGCCGGCTGGATCGGCCGCGACCGGCTGACCGCGCAGCGCTTCACCGACACGATCGAGGCCACCGGCCCTGCGCATCCCGGGTTCCGCCGCGCGCACAGCAAGGGCGTGTGCGTCAGCGGTTGGTTCGAACCCAGCGCGCAGGCGCCAACACTCTCCAGTGCACGGGTGTTCTCGCAGTCCAAGGTACCGGTGATGGGCCGGCTGTCGATCGGCGGCGGTGACCCCTACGGCGCCGACAACACCGCACGGGTACGCAGCATCGCGGTGCAGATGGTCAGCGATGACGGCCAGGAATGGCGGATGGCGATGAACAGCTTCCCGTTCTTGGCCGTGCCCACTGCCGAGGCCTTCTACGAGCAGACCCGCGCGCAGATTCCGGACCCGGCCACCGGCAAGCCCGACCCGCAGAAGATGGCCGCCGTGCTGGCGAAATACCCCAGCGCGCAGGCCTTCCAGCAGTGGGCCAAGAGCGCACCGTGGACCAGCAGCTGGGCCAACACCACCTTCAACAGCGTCAACAGCTTCTGGTTCACCAACGCGCAGGGGCAGAAGCGCGCGGTGCGCTGGCGCTGGCAGCCGCATGCACCGGTGGTGGAAATGGATGCAGACGCACGCAAGCAGGCCAACGTCGATTTCCTCAGCCAGGAACTGCAGCAACGCCTGGCCACCGGGCCGGTGCGCTGGAACCTGGTGGTCAGCCTGGCTGCACCCGGCGATGCCATCGATGACCCCTCGGTACCGTGGCCGGAATCGCGCGATCAGGTGGTGGCCGGTGTGCTCAGCCTCGACCGCATGCAGTCGCAGGAAGAGGGTGCCTGCGGCCAGCTCAACTTCGATCCGCTGATCGTGCCCAGCGGCGTGCGTGGCAGTGATGACCCGATCCTGGCCGCGCGCTCGGCGGTGTATTCGCAGTCGTTCAACCGCCGCGAACGCGAACGCGCCAGCGGCAACGTCGAGCAACCGAAGGAGGCTGCGCAATGAACACCGGCAACGGCCACTTCAACCTGCTCGCCCGGGTGCTGCACTGGTCCATGGCGCTGATGATCATCGCCATGCTGTTCGTCGGCGTGACCATGGTCGCCTCGCTGCATCTGCGGCCCCTGCTGATCGACCTGCACCGGCCGCTGGGCATCGCCATCCTGCTGCTGGTGGTGCTGCGCCTGTACAACCGCCTGCGCCACCGTCCACCACCGCTGCCAGCGGATCTTCCCGCGTGGCAGGTGCTGGCGGCGAAGGCTTCGCACTGGATGCTGTACGCGTTGATGCTGGCGATGCCGCTGATCGGCTGGGCGATGCTGTCGGCGGGCGGCTACCCGATCGTGCTGGGCGGTGGCCTGCACCTGCCACCGATCGTGCCGCACACTCCAGCGCTGTACGCCGCGCTGCGCAATGCGCACAGTCTGCTGGCCTACGTTCTGTTCGCCACGGTATTGATGCACGTGGGTGCGGCGCTGTTCCACCTGTGGGTGCGGCGCGATGGCGTATTCCAGGCGATGGCGCGCGGGAAGGATTGATTGGGTTCGCCGGTTGTTCCCGGCGGGTCATTTCCGCGACTGCGCAGGGGTGTCACTTTCTTGCTCGTGCAAGAAAGTAACCAAAGAACACGCCGCCAGGTCGCGAGCCGGTGCTGCGCACCGGTGCCCTGCGCTTCTCGGCGAATCAGGGGACGGCGCCGAACTCGCTGCGCTCAGACATCGGCGCCTCTGCGCCCCTGATTCCCCTGCGATGCTCGGCTCGCTGGAAGGCGGACCCAACGTCAAACGCCACACCTGCACCCAGTAGGTCCACGCCATGCGTGGATGCTTTTGTTGTTGATCTTGACCTTCCAGTCCGCCTTGAACGAGCCGAGCACCGCAGGTCCGGCGAGGGCGAAGAGGCGCGGGTGTCTGAGCGCAGCGAGTTCCCGCGCCGTCCCTCGACGGACCGAGGAGCGCAGGGCACCGGCGTGCGAAGCACGTCGGCTCGCGGCCGGCGGAGCGTTTCTTTGGTTACTTTCTTTGCGCGCAAAGAAAGTGACACCCCCCCGCGGTCGCGGAAATGACATCACCGGGAAAAGCAGGCCGCCGCTACAACCACCCCTTCTGCCGCGCCAGCCGATACGCCTCGATCCTGTTGGCCACGCCCAGCTTGCCGATGCATTCGGACAGGTAATTGCGCACTGTGCCGTGCGACAACCCCAGCTGCTCGGCGATCTCGCTGGCGGTACGGCCTTCGCCCGCCAGGCGCAGCACGCGGCGCTCGCGGTCGGTCAGCGGGTCGGCCTGCGACCAGGCATCCAGGGCCAGTTGCGGGTCGATCGCACGGATGCCCTGCTTCACCTTGCGCAGCGCCTCGGCCAGGTTCTCGGCCGGTGCATCCTTCAACAGATAGCCCAGCACGCCCGCTTCCAGCGCACGGCGCAGGAAACCGGCGCGGGCGAAGGTGGTCACGATCACCACCTTGATCGGCAGTTCATGGCGGGCGATGCGCTGGGCAAGTTCCAGTCCGCTCAGCCCCGGCATTTCAATGTCGGTGACCAGGATGTCCGGCTGCAGCTGCTGCAGCATGCGCCAGGCGGCTTCGCCATCAGCGGCACTGCCAAGTACCTCGATATCCGGCTCCAGACCCAGCAGCGCCGACAATGCGCCACGCACCATCGCCTGATCCTCGGCCAGCAGTATGCGGATCATGCCGCGCCTCCCTGTGCCAGCGATGCCGGCGACAGCGGCGTAGTCGCGGCCGCCAGGGGAACGCGCACGGTCAGCAGCGTGCCTTCCCCGCGCGGCGACTGCAGCGTCAACTGGCCACCCAGCGCCGCTGCCCGCTCACGCATGCCACACAATCCATTGCCCTCGGCCTGCACGCCACCACGGCCGTCGTCGCGTATCTGCATCGCCAACTGTCGGTCCTCAAGCATGAAATCCACCTGCACCCGGGTCGCCTGCGCGTGGCGCACGATGTTGGTCGCCGCCTCGCGCAGCAGCAGTGCCAGCCCACGCTCTACCTCCACCGGCATCGGCGGCGGCGGCATGTACTGCAGGTGTACCTGTTGGCATTCCAGCAGCAGGCGAGCCGAGGCCAATTCGCCGGCCAGGTCACTGGCACGGATGCCGGTGACCGCACTGCGCACCTGCGCCAGCGCCTCGCGGGCAATGTCCTCGGCCTCACCGATTTCCTGCCGGGCACGCGCGTCATCGCGGTCGTACAGCTTGCGCGCCAGTTCCAGCTTCAGCGTGATCAATGACAGCGTATGCCCCAGCAGGTCATGCAGATCACGGCCGATGCGCTCGCGCTCGGCGGTGGTCGCCAGGCGCCGTACCTCATCCTGGGACAGCTGCAGGGCGACGTCGCGCTGCTGGCTCAAGGCCTCCACGTTCACCACCAGCCCGACAATGAACGACACCGCCGGCATCCACACCATAGCCTGCCACGGATAACCGAAGTAGAGCGCGGTGCTGCAGAACAGGAGATTCAGACCAGTGAGCTGCAACAGGTACACCCACCAACCGCCGCGGCTGCTCATGCGGATCATCACGCAGCCGAACACGAAGTAGCTCAGTCCCGACGGATACCACGGCAGCAGTACCAGGGCCATCGCAATCATGCCCAGCGCGTAGCGCCAAGCGTGGTGCCGTGGCGCCAGCATCACCTTGGCATAGAACAGCAGGAACAACGGATAGCTGGCCAGCGTCAGCAACAACCAGCGCAGCGTGAAGCCATTCCCGAGCACCGGGGTGAGGAAGATCCAGACCGACCACAGCAGGTGGATCGCACCACTCCAGGGCGACTTGCCACGCCGCAGCAGTTCGGCCACCGCCGAATCCGGTGCGGGGCGCAGCAGGGACGCAATCCAGCTCGACGACACGGAAGATTCCAGGCGGGGACGATCGCTGCCGATCATGCCAGTTCAGCCGACCCGGCGCAGGCGGCGGCGCGCCTGCGCCACCAGTTCATCCACCTGCAGCATCGGCGGCAGGCTGGTGCTCTGCAGCATCACGCCGAGGCCGAGCCGATGATCGCGTTGCTGCGGATCACCGCCCAGCAGCTCGACCTGGCCGCCGTCGGCGCGACGCAGGCCCAACAGCACGCTGATCGCGGTACTCTTGCCGGCACCGTTGCGGCCCAGCAGGGCCAGTACCTGGCCAGCGCGGACCTGCAGGTCGATGCCGTGCAGGGCGGTATGGTCGCGGTAACGCACCTGCACCTGCTGCAGGCGGGCCAGCGACGGGGCGATCGGATCCATGGGCAGTACCGGTAGCGGGGACGTTGCCATCCTGTGCCGCCGTGGTCACATTTCGCAGTTGCCGCCGTCAATGACATCGGATGACAGCTGTCACTGCCATCGCCGATGCACCTGCCTTCATGCTGTGCCGCACGCTCCACCGCCGGAACCGCCGCTGCTTGCCCTTCCGGTCACACCCGCCCGAACGCCTGTGATGGAACGAATGAACGCTTCTGCCGAGCTGTTGAAGGAACTCCGTATCGACCGCAAGTCGCCGCCGCCTGCCTCCAGTGGTGGCAGTGGTGGCCGCCGCTGGCTGTGGATCGCCGTGGTCGTGATCATCGTGCTGCTGGCCGGCGGTGCGTTCGCACTGTTCGGCCGTGCGCCCACCGTGGAAGTGGACACCGCACCCGCCGTGGCCATCCAGCAGGGCAGCGCCAGCAGTTCGGTGCTCGATGCCAGCGGCTACGTGGTCGCCCGGCGCATGGCCACGGTGTCGGCCAAGATCACCGGCAAGGTGCGCGAGGTGATGATCGAAGAAGGCATGCGGGTGGAACAGGGGCAGATCATGGCCACCCTGGACCCGATCGATGCCGACGCGCAGCGCAGCCTGTATGCCTCGCAACTGCAGGCCGCGCGCAGCCAGGTGGTCGGTCTGGAAGCCCAGCAGAAGCAGGCCGCCGCCGAGGCCAGCCGCCTGCAGGCACTGGTCGGCCAGCAGCTGGTCTCGCGTTCGCAGTACGACCAGGCCGTGGCCCAGCGTGACAGCCTGCGTGCGCAGCTGGAAACCGCACGGCGCAACGTCAAGGTGGCCAACGACCAGCTGTCCATCGCCGATCTCGGCGTGGACAACAACATCGTGCGCGCGCCGTTCTCCGGCGTGGTCACCGCCAAGGCCGCGCAGCCCGGCGAGATCGTCTCGCCGCTGTCGGCCGGCGGTGGCTTCACCCGTACCGGCATCGGCACCATCGTCGACATGGAATCGCTGGAGATCGAAGTCGAGGTCGGCGAAGCCTTCATCGGCCGCGTGCAGCCGAAGATGCCGGTGGAAGCCACGCTCAACGCCTACCCGGACTGGAAGATCCCGGCCGAGGTGATTGCCATCATTCCCACCGCTGACCGCGGCAAGGCCACGGTGAAGGTGCGGGTGGCGCTGAAAGTGAAAGACCCGCGCATCGTGCCGGAGATGGGCGTGCGGGTCAGCTTCCTGGAACAGGCGCAGCCGCAGGCAGCCAGCAAGCCGCAGGGCGTGCGCGTGCCGGGCGGTGCCGTGGTCCAGCGCGAGGGCGTCTCGGTGGCTTTCGTGCTGGGTGACGAGAACCGCGTGCAGCAGCGTACGGTCGAAGCCGGCCAGGCGATGGGCAAGGACCGCCAGATCCTCAAGGGCGTGAGCGCGGGAGAGTCGGTGGTGGTCAACCCGCCGGACACCCTGCGCGATGGCGCCAAGGTGCAACAGAAACAAGCGCAGTAACGGCCTGGCGCCCACGGGCGCCGCCGGCAGCACCGCTCGACGCACGCCCGCGGCCTCCGCCGGTGCGCTTCCCTGTTTCCCGCCTCCCGTGGAGAACCACCCATGTCGACCCTGGTTTCACTGCGCAACATCACCAAGACCTACCAGCGTGGCCCCGAAAAGGTGCAGGTGCTGCACGGCATCGACCTGGATATCGCCAGCGGCGATTTCGTCGCGCTGATGGGCCCGTCCGGTTCCGGCAAGACCACCCTGCTCAACCTGATCGGCGGCCTGGACAACCCCACGGGCGGCGAGATCAGCATCGAAGGCGAGCGCATCGACCAGATGAGCGGCGGCCAGCTGTCGACGTGGCGCAGCCATCACGTCGGCTTCGTGTTCCAGTTCTACAACCTGATGCCGATGCTGACCGCGCAGAAGAACGTGGAACTGCCGTTGCTGCTGACCCACCTCAGCGCGGCGCAGCGCAAGCGCAACGCCGAGATCGCACTGACCCTGGTCGGCCTGGCCGACCGCCGCAGCCATCGCCCCAACGAACTGTCCGGTGGCCAGCAGCAGCGCGTGGCGATCGCCCGCGCGATCGTCTCCGACCCGACCTTCCTGATCTGCGACGAACCGACCGGCGACCTCGACCGCCAGTCCGCCGAAGAGATCCTGGGCCTGCTGCAGCAGCTCAACCGCGAACACGGCAAGACTATCATCATGGTCACCCATGACCCGAAGGCCGCCGAGTACGCCACCCACACGGTGCACCTGGACAAGGGCGAGCTGGCCGACGCGCCGCTGGCCCACTGAAGGAGGCCACAGCGATGAAATACTTCTCGTTGGTCTGGGCGCAGCTGTTCCGCAGCCGCACCCGCACCCTGTTGACCCTGCTGTCGGTGGTGGCCGCGTTCTTGCTGTTCGGCATGCTCGACTCGGTACGCGTGGCGTTCTCGTCCGGTGGCAGCGTGGAAGGCGCCAACCGGTTGGTGGTGGCCTCGCGCCTGTCGATCACCCAGTCGCTGCCGATCCGCCTGGAAACGCAGATCCGCCAGGTCAGCGGCGTGCGCGATGTCACCTACGGCATGTGGTTCGGCGGCATCTACCAGGACCCGAAGAACTTCTTCCCCAACTTCTCGGTGGCGCCGAACTACTTCGATGTCTACCGCGAGCTGCAGATCGACCCGGCGCAGCTGCAGGACTGGCAGCAGACCCGCACCGGTGCGATCGTCGGCGAGACGCTGGCCAAGCAGTTCGGCTGGAAGGTCGGCGACACCATCCCGCTGCAGGCCACCATCTTCCCGCGTGGCGGCAGCAACGACTGGCCGCTGGAACTGAAGGGTATCTACCGCTCGAAGGATCGCGCGTTGGCAGCCAACGAAGAACGCCAGTTGATGATGAACTGGAAGTACTTCGATGAATCCAACGACTACATCAAGAACCAGGTGAGCTGGTACACGGTGACGCTGGACAACCCGGAGCAGTCGTCGCGGGTGGCACAGGCCATCGATGCGATCTCGGCCAACTCCGACCACGAAACCAAGACCCAGACCGAATCGGCGTTCCAGCAGGCGTTCGTCAAGCAGTTCGCCGACATCGGCATGATCGTCACCTCGATCATGGGTGCGGTGTTCTTCACCCTGCTGCTGTTGACCGGCAACACCATGGCCCAGGCGGTGCGCGAGCGCGTTCCGGAACTGGCGACGCTGAAGACGCTGGGCTTCAAGGACAGCACGGTGCTGACCCTGGTGATGGTCGAATCGGTGCTGCTGATCGGCCTCGGCGGACTGATCGGCATGGGCCTGGCGGCGCTGATCCTGCCGGCCATCAGCCCCAAGAGCATGGGCATGCTGCCGCCGCACGTACCGACGCCGACCTGGCTGGTGGGCATCGTCCTGATCGTGGTGATCGGCATCGTGGTCGGGCTGCTGCCCGCACTGCGCGCCAAGCGCCTGAAGATCGTCGACGCGCTCGCCGGCCGCTGAAGAGGACACCGACATGAACAAGCTCAAGAAGTGGCTGGGAAACGCGGTGACCGTGCTGTTGCTGGTCGTTGGCCTGGTGGTTTGGATCGGCCTGCCGTGGATCGGCGTCGCTGCCATCGCGGTACTGCTGGGGCTGTGGCTGGCGCTCACTCGCAGTGGCCGGCTGGCGCTGGCCGCCACCCGCATCGGTGTTGCCAGCCTGCCGCAGCGCTGGGGTGCGTCCTCGGTGATCGTGGTCGGCATCGCCGGCGTGGTCGGCGTGCTGGTGGCCATGCTGGCGATGGGTGAAGGCTTCCAGGCCACGTTGAACAACACCGGCAATGACACCACCGCGATCGTGCTGCGCGGCGGCTCGCAGGCCGAAACCAACTCGGTCATCACCCGCGAACAGGTGCCCACGCTGTCCACCCTGCCCGGCATCAGCCGCGATGCGCAGGGGCGGCCGCTGCTGTCGCCGGAGCTCTCGCAGGTGGTCAACCTGGTGTCCAAGGCCGATGGCACCGACGTCAACGCGCAGTTCCGCGGTGTCGGCCCGCAGGCGTGGGCCGTGCATGACAAGGTCAAGATCGTCGAAGGCCGCCGGTTCGCCGCCGGACTGCGTGAGATCGTGGTCGGCCAGGGCGCCAAGAGCCAGTTCCGCGACATGGACGTTGGCAAGACGCTCACCCTGGGCAACCAGACGTGGACCGTCGTGGGCGTGTTCGCCACCGGCGATGCGCATGATTCGGAACTGTGGACCGACGCCGACACGCTGGCCACCACCTACCAGCGCAGTGCCTGGCAGTCGATCAGCGTGCGCACCGACGGCAAGGCCGGCTTCGAGCAGTTCAAGGCCGCCGTCGCCGCCGATCCGCGCCTGAAGCTGGACGTGGAAACCACCCGCGTCTACTACAGCAAGCAGGGTGGCGGTCTGACCAAGCTGATCGACATCCTCGGCAAGGTGATCGGCACCATCATGGCGGTGGGTGCGGTGTTCGGCGCGCTCAACACCATGTATGCCGCCGTGGCCACGCGTGCACGCGAGATCGCCACCATGCGTGCGATCGGCTTCCGTGGCCTGCCGGTGGTGACTGCGGTGTTGCTGGAAACCATGCTGCTGGCCCTGCTCGGTGGCCTGCTCGGCTGTGCGGTGGCATGGCTGCTGTTCAACGGCTACAGCGTGTCCACCATCGGCAGCAATTTCAGCGCGGTGGTGTTCAAGTTCCATGTATCGCCGGAACTGCTGTGGAGCGGGCTGAAGTGGGCGCTGGGCATCGGCCTGGTCGGTGGATTGTTCCCGGCGCTGCGTGCGGCACGGCTGCCGATCACCACGGCGCTGCGCGAGACCTGAGCATCACGCAGCGATACAACGCGCATCCTGCAGGGGACGGAGCGAAGGCTCCGTCCCTTTTTTTGTTTGCGCGCCATCCACGCATGGCGTGGATCTACCGATCTGGCGCGTGCGGGATCCAGCAGATCCACGCCATGCGTGGATGGATGCGTGTACGCACACAACAACGATTACAGATTGCGCAAACACCGCCGCTATCGATGCCTCTGCCCATCGCATGCGCAACGCGCGTGACGTTGCGCACAGTGCACCTGTGGATTGTTGGTTGCGATTCATTTTCGCGGCGTTACAGCGCGCGCGGACAAACAGTTACCAATGAAAACACTCTAGAATCCGGCCCCCACGTTGGTTTGCAGCACCCCACGCGTCCATAGAACGGACGCATGTTTTTTCTGAAACACGAGATTTCACGGATGTCCCTGAAGACCACCCCGCTGCGCAACGCGATCGTCATCGCGCTGGCCGCCAGCTGCACCACGCCCGCTTTCGCACAGGAAGCCGGCGATACCCCCACCAACCTCGACCGCATCGAGATCACCGGCTCGCGCATCCGCCAGGCCAGTGTCGAGACCGCGCAGCCGGTGGTGTCACTCAACCGCGCCGATATCGAGAAGAAGGGCTACGTCAACGTTGCCGACATCCTGCAGGACGTTACTGCAGCCGGCTCACCGAGCCTGAGCCGTTCGTCCTCACTGAGCTCCTCGCGCGATTTCGGCGGCATGTATGTCAGCCTGCGCAACCTCGGCCCGGAACGCAGCCTGGTGCTGATCGACGGCCGCCGCATGGGCGTCAGCGCCGGCGGTTACTCCGACCTGGCCTCGATTCCGTCCGCCATCGTCGAGCGCGTGGAAGTGCTGACCGATGGCGCCTCGGCGCTGTACGGCTCGGACGCCATCGCCGGCGTGGTCAACATCATCACCCGCAAGAACTTCGACGGTGGCGAAGCCAGCGTCTATGTCGGCCAGTACGGTGAAGGCGACGGCCAGAAGCGCTCCTACAGCGCTACCTTCGGCAAGACCTTCGACCGCGGCTGGTTCAGCGTCGGCGCCGAGCGCACCAAGGAAGACGAAATCCTTGGCGATGCGCGCGAGTTCAGCCGCTACCCGGGCGGCCCGCGCCATGCCGACGACGTCGACGCGCTGAGCCCGACCACCCAGTGGGGTACCGTCACCGTCGGTGGCAAGCCGCTGACCGTCGGCCCGGGCGGCGACCCGAGCAGCGCTGGCAACTTCCACACGCCGAACCCGGCCGACGGCGCCAACGCCAAGACCAACATGAGCCTGCTGAGCGGCCTGGAGCGCACCTCGGTGTTCGCCAACGGCGGCTTCTCGATCACCGACAACCTGCGCATCGTCGCCGACGCGCTGTACAGCAAGCGCGAGTCGACCAAGCACCTGGCCGGCTACCCGTATTCGGTCTCGGCTGCGCAGTCCCGCAACGGCACCCGCGCTGCGTTGTCCAAGGACAGCACCTTCAACAAGTGGGGCCAGGACGTGCTGTTCTCGCACCGCACCGAAGAGCTGCCGCGCGGTACCGAGAACACGCTGGAAACCAAGCGTGCCAGCCTCGGCCTGGAAGGCAGCTTCGAAACCGGTTCGCGCTACTGGGACTGGAACGTCAGCTACATGTACAACCGCAATGAAGGCGAGCGCGTTGGCACCGGCAGCATGTACCAGCCGAACGTCAACCTGGCCGTCGGTCCGTCCTTCATGGACGGCGACGTGGCCCGCTGCGGTACGCCGGGTGCGGTGATGGCCGGCTGCGTGCCGTGGAATCCGGCTGCGCCGATGGGCTACACCGGCCCGGGCTCGCTGGGCAACCAGGACGTGCAGGACTACCTGTTCACCCGCTTCGTCGACAAGATGCGCAGCACCACCAAGGTCGCCAGCGCCAACATCTCCGGCTCGCTGTTCACCCTGCCGGCCGGTGACATCATGGGCGCGATGGGCTTCGAGCACCGCAGCGAAGAAGCCAGCTACACCCCCGACCTGATGGTGCAGAAGGGCCAGATCGCCGGTACCACCGGCCAGCCGACCCGTGGCGACTACTCGCTCAACGAGGTCTACCTGGAAATGCAGGTGCCGCTGCTGGCCGACATGGCCTTCGCCCGCGAGCTGTCACTGGACCTGGCCGGTCGCTACACCGACTACAACACCTTCGGCTCGACCACCAACAGCAAGTTCGGCCTGAAGTGGAAGCCGATCGACAGCCTGCTGGTGCGCGCCACCTACGGCACCGGCTTCCGTGCACCGACCGTGGACGATCTCTACGGCGGCGCAGTGTCCAGCCGCGATTCGTTCACCGATCCGTGTGATACGAAGTTCGGCATCGCCGCCAGCAGCCCGACCGTGGCGGCACGTTGCCAGGCGCTGAACGTGCCCGCCAACTTCCGTCAGCAGACCGGTTCGGACGGCAACCTTGCCAACCGCCCGGGCCAGCAGGCCACCTCCGATTTCAACTCCGGCTCCAACCCGGAACTGAAGCCGGAAACCGCCAAGACCTGGACCGTCGGCCTGGTCTACAGCCCGGAATTCGTGCAGGGCCTGGACGTCAGCCTGGACTGGTGGAAGATCCGCATCGACAACGCCATCGTGGGCGAGTCGGCCACCGACATCCTCAACCAGTGCTACGTGCAGGGCGTGGATTCGGCCTGCGGTCGCTTCACCCGTTCCACCGCTGCGGCCACCCGTGGCCAGGTTTCGGCGCTGGATCGCTCGCTGGTCAACGCCGGCTACCGCGAAACCGCCGGCTATGACATCGGTGTGCGTTACCGCCTGCCGGAAACCGCGTACGGCAAGTTCGCCATCAACTGGAACACCACCTACACCGACTACCTGGAGCGGCGCAACGACAGCGCCGCCACCACCCCGGTGGAACAGCGCGTGGGCTGGGCCGGCGACTTCCGCGTGCGTTCGACCGTCAACCTGGATTGGCAGTACGGCAACCTGGGCATCGGTTGGACCGCCCGTTACTACTCGGGCATGAAGGAAGCCTGCTCGTACGATCTGGGCGGTGGCCCGGACTGCAACATGGCCGACTTCTCCTCGCCGTATACCGATGCACAGCCGAGCCGCAAGGTGGGTTCCAACACCTTCCACGACCTGCAGGTGCGTTACAGCCTGCCGTGGGATGGCACCGTGTCGCTGGGCCTGAACAACGTGTTCGACCACCAGGGTCCGATCATGTACAGCCAGCCGAACAGCAGCTTCACCTACTACGGTGGCTTCGACATCGGTCGTTTCATGTACATGAAGTACCAGCAGCGCTTCTGAGCCTGCAACCGCGTTCCCGCCCCGGCCAACTCTCTCCTGGCCGTGGATGGAAGCAGAACGGCGCTCCTCGGGGCGCCGTTCTTTTTTTGCGGGGTCGGATCCCTTCGCTCCGCGAAGGGCTCTGACCCCATCGCTTTTCCAGGGTTCGGGGTCAGAGCCCTCCGCGTTGCGCAGGGATCCGAGCCCGCGCCGCGCGCATCGCACGCACGTTGTCTGCGACGAACAGGATCAACCCGGCCCAGATCGCCGCAAAGCCGATCGCCTTGCCGGTGTCGAAGGCCTCGTGGAAGAAGAACACGCCCAGCAGCAGCTGCAGGCTCGGCGCGATGTACTGCAGGATGCCGACCAGCGACAGCGGAATGCGCTTCACCCCGTAGGCGAAACCGATCAGCGGCACCGCCGTGACCACGCCACCGAAGATCAACAACAGATCGTTGCCCCAGCCCCAGCCACCGATGAAGCCGCCGCCATGGCCGTTCTCGGCCCACAGCGCAAAGCCCAGCGCCGGCAGGAACAGGTACAGGCTTTCCACGCCCAGCCCCGCCACTGGGTCGACCGACACCAGCTTGCGCAGCAGGCCGTACAGCCCGAACGAGCAGGCCAGGCCCAGCGCGATCCACGGCGGCGTACCCGCATCGATGGTCAACCAGGCCACGCCCACCGCAGCGATGGCCACGGCCACCCATTGCACGCGGCGCAGGCGCTCTTTCAGCACCAGCACGCCCAGCAGCACGTTCACCAGCGGGTTGATGAAGTAGCCCAGGCTGGTCTCGATCACATGCCCTGCGTTGACCGCCCAGATGTACAGGCCCCAGTTGAAGGCGATGGTCAGGCTCGACACCGCCAGGATCGGCAGCGCGCGCGGCTGCGCGGCGATCTTCTTCCACCAGCCCAGCCGTGAGGCGATCAGCAGCCAGGCCACCACCAGCACCGTGCTCCAGATGATGCGGTGGGCGATGATCTGGAACGACGGCACTTCGTTCAGCAGATGCCAGTAGACCGGCACCAGCCCCCACAGCACGAAGGTGGACGCGGTGACCAGCAGGCCCCGGCGTTGTTCTTTCTCGTCCATGCTCATCGCTTGCGTGTCCTTGCCATCGTCAGTACCACCACACCCAGAAGTATCACTGCCATGGCCAGGAAGTCGCGCCAGCCGAAACGTTCGCCGTTCAACGCCGCCCCCAGCAGCACCGCAATCACCGGATTGACGTACGCATAGCTGCCGGCCAGCGCCGGGCGCACGTTCTGCAGCAGCCAGACGTAGGCGGTGAACGCCACGATCGAACCAAACACGCACAGATAGGCCATCGCCAGCAGGCCACCGGTATCAGGCAGGGTGGTGGGGCGCTCGCCGACGATCAGGCCGATCAGCACCAGCAGCACACCACCGCAGATCATCTGCCCGGCGGCCGTCATGAACGGGCCCGGCAGGTCCTGCCCGCGTGCCCACACCGAACCGAACGCCCAGCCGACCGGCGCGATCAACAGCAGCACCAGCCCGCTGGGCGAGGCAGCCAGGCTGCTGCCCGCGTTGAGCCAGACCACGCCGACGAAGCCGACGGCGATGCCCAGCCATTCACCCTTGCTGGCGTGCTGGCCGCGCAGTGCGGAGAACAATGCCATCCACAGCGGCACCGAGGCCACCGCCGTGGCGGCCAGGCCGGATGACACCTCGCGCTCGGCCAGCACCACCATGCCGTTGCCCAGCACCAGCATGGTCACGCCCATGATGGCCAGGTTGCGCCACTGCCGCAGGGTGGGCCTGGGCATCTTCCAGAACAGGCGCAGCGCCAGGTACATCAGGCCGCCGGCAATGATGAACCGGCTGCCGGAGACCATCGTCAGTGGCAGCGCGCCGCCATGCAGGGCCTTGGCGATACCCAGGTAGGTCGAGCCCCAGACCACGTAGACCAGCAGCAGCGCCAACGCGACAAGGCCACCCCGGGGGGCAGCCGCAGACGGAACGGGGGGAGCCGACATGACACACCAGGGAGCCGGGGGAAGACGGATTTTAGGACGTTTTGGTTATGGTCCGGCAGCCCATGTGGTGGCACGCTGTCATCCATCCATGTCCCGCCCGCCCTTCCGGCACCCGGCGTTGACGTGGGATGCAGTACCCAGGAGGCTGGCCGGCAGCGCAGTGCGCTCCCCTGGCACCGATCTTTCCCGCATGGACGCACCGCATCGAGGATCCCCACCCGGATGAGCACCACGTCCCAATCCGCTGTCCCAAGTACCGACGGCGCCGCACTGCGGCGTTCCATCTCCAACACCCTCAAAGGCTCCGCCGGCAATCTGGTGGAGTGGTACGACGTCTACGTGTACTCGGTGTTCGCCGTGTACTTCGAATCGCAGTTCTTCTCACCGGATGACAAGAACTCCACGATGTACGTGTGGGCGATCTTCGCCGCGACCTTCCTGATGCGCCCGATCGGCGCATGGTTCTTCGGCCGCTTCGCGGACCGTCATGGCCGTCGCCTGGCGTTGACCGTGTCGGTCACGCTGATGGCCTTCTGCTCGTTCATCATCGCCATCACCCCCACTGCTGCCAGCATCGGCATCTGGGCGGCGATCATCCTGTTGTTCGCGCGTCTGCTGCAGGGCTTCGCCACCGGTGGCGAGTACGGTGCCAGCGCCACGTACATGTCAGAGGCCGCCATTCCCGGTCGCCGCGGCTTCCTGTCCTCGTTCCACTACGTCACCCTGGTAGGCGGCCACGTGCTGGCCCAGCTGACCCTGCTCGTGATGCTGACGTTCTGGGCCAAGCCGGAAATCTCCGAGTGGGGCTGGCGCATCGCCTTCGGCATCGGTGGCATCGCCGCCGTGGTCGTGTTCTGGCTGCGCCGTGGCATGGACGAGTCGCTGTCGGAATCCTCCATCGAAGCCGCGCGCGAGGGCAAGGACAAGAAGTCCGGCTCGATGTACGAACTGTTCGTACACCAGTGGCGTCCGCTGCTGCTGTGCTTCCTGATCACCGCCGGTGGCACCATCGCCTTCTACACCTATTCGGTGAACGGCCCGAAGATGATCCAGAGTGCGTTCGCCGGCAACGATCCGATGACCGGCACGCTGATCAACCTGGGTGTGTTGGCCTTCCTGATGGTGTTGCAGCCGGTGGGCGGTTGGCTGTCGGACATCATCGGCCGCAAGAGCCTGCTGGTGTTCTTCGGCGTGGGCGGTGTGCTGTACAGCTGGTACCTGATCACCCAGCTGCCGCACCAGCACGATGCCACCCTCGCCTTCCTTACCCTGGCACTGGGCTTTGTCATCCTCACCGGCTACACCTCCATCAATGCCGTGGTGAAGGCAGAGCTGTTCCCCACCCACATACGTGCGCTGGGCGTGGGCTTCGGCTATGCATTGGCCAACTCGCTGTTCGGCGGCACCGCGCCGCTGCTGTACCAGGGCGCATTGAAGACCGGCCACGTGGACTGGTTCGCCATCTACGTCACCGCAACGATCGCGGTATCGTTGGTGGTCTATGTGTTCTTCCTCACCAACAAGGGCCCCAACTGGCTCGACGGCACTCGCAAGTAAGCGCGCCGTAGTGATCGCGGCCACCGGTGCAATGCCGGTGGCCGTTTTGTTTTCCGCCTGGACGCTGCAGCGGCAGCACGGCTGAGGACGTGGTAGTGCCGGCCGCTGGCCGGCAACTGCGCATCCCTTCGGAAGGTTCATGAGGTTGCCGGCCAGCGGCCGGCACTACCCGTGCGTTCAGAGGTTGTCGGCCAGCAGAGGCCGGCATTGCCGTGCGCTTACCGGCGGGCGGCTTCGCTCTTCTCGCGGGCGCCGTGGAATTCCGATTCCTTTTCCCACTGCGGCCAGCGACGGCTGTTGGCCAGCTCGGCGCCCAGGTCGTAGACCAGCAGGGTATCGGCCGCGTGACCTGCCGGGTCCCAGCTAGGCGTCCACGCATCGCAGGCCTGGTGGTAGCAGTCGGCGAAGTACTTTTCGCGCAGCGCACGGCCAGCGTCGACACCGCCGTCCAGCTTGTCCAGGCCCGGGCCGATGGTGATCGCCGGCACGCCCAAGCGGGCGAAGGCGAAGTGGTCGGCACGGTAGAAGAAGCCGGCTTCCAGGTTCGGATCCGGGCTGTAGCTGCGGCCACGGGCCTTGGCCACGCGTTCCAGGTCGCCTTCCAGCGACACCCGGCCCTTGCCCCACGACGCGATGTCACGGGTGGCACCATCCGGACTGAACATCTCGATGTTCAGCACAGCAGCCGTCTTGTCCAGCGGCGCCAGCGGGTGCGCAGCGTAGTAGCTGGCGCCCAGCAGGCCCTTCTCTTCGGCGGTCAGGGCGACGAAGTACAGGGTGCGCTGCGGCTGCGGACCGGCGGCGAACACCCGGCCCAGTTCCAGCACGGTGGCCACGCCGGTGGCGTTGTCGATCGCACCGCGGCGGATGCGGTCGCCCTTGGCGTCGGCCTGGCCGATGCCGAAGGCATCCCAATGCGCCGAGAAGATCACCGCCTCATCGGCGTGCTCGCCGCCGGGCAGCTTGGCCACCACGTTGCGGGTCACCACCTGCTCGCGCTTGAGCGCGAAATCGACGCTCAGCTTGGCGTTGTCCAGCGCAACCGGACGGAAGTCCGCGCTCATCGCCTTGCGCTTCTCGGCATCGAAATCCAGGCCGGCGTCGGCGAAGATCTGTTCGGCCAGCTCACGTTGCATCCAACCACGCAGCGGCGTGTGCTGGGCCATCGCTTCAGCCTGTCCACGCTCGATATCGAACAGCGGCGAGGTGCCCGAACTCTTCACCGTAGCCCAGCCGTAGGCGGCCGGTGCGGTCTCGTGCACGATCAGCACGCCTTCGGCACCACGGCGCGCGGCTTCCTCGAACTTGTAGGTCCAGCGGCCGTAGTAGGTCACCGCCTTGCCATCGAACGCACCTGGCGCGTCGGCTTCAAAATCGGCGTCGTTGATCAACATCACGGCGATCTTGCCGTGCAGGTCCACGTCCTTGTAGTCGTTCCAGTGGCGCTCGGGCGCGTCGATGCCGTAGCCGACGAACACCAACGGCGCCTCCTTGATCTGCACGCGCTTGCGCGGCTGCAGGCTCTGCAGGGTCACGTCCACGCCATTGGCCAGCGCCCGCTTGCCGCCCTTCAGGGCAAGACTGGCCTTGGCCGGGCCATCAAGCTGCGCGCGCACCAGCGGCACCGGCTGCACCCAGCTGCCGTCCACGCCACCCGGCTGCAGGCCGTAGCTGCGGAACTGCTCGATCAGGTACTGCACGGTCCGTTCTTCGCCTTCGGTGGCCGGTGCACGGCCTTCGAATTCGTCCGATGCCAGCACGCGCACATGACGCGACAGCGCCTGCGGATCGATGCCGCCGCCGGGCAGGTCATTGGCCGCATGGGCCAGGCCACCGACGAACAGGCAGGACGACAGCAGCAACACGCGCATCGGGTTCACGGCAGTACCACGGCAGGCTTGGGAATAGCCAGAGTGTAACGTGACAGTGCAATGACGGCGCGGGTCGCGCACGGCGTCATTCACGCGTGGCGTGGATCTACCGCGACGCGCGGTCCAGCCAGCAGGCCAGGCCCTGCGCGTTGAGCTCGATATCCATCGCCAGCACCTCGGTTACTGCAGCCTGGTCCAGTGCGCAGCCATGCTGCTGTGCACGTTCCAGGTACAGCGCCTGCAGCGCGGCCAGCAGGCAGCGATGACGGTCGGGACGGCCGTCGCACTGGCGGCCGATTGCCGTCATCGCATCGATCTGTTCGAACAGATCCTCGGCCAGCTTTTCGACCTGTTCGACACGACCGTAGTGGGTCAGGTACATCGCCTGTGGTGCGTAGCCGAGCATGCGTTGGATCGACGCCTTCATCGCGTCCGGGTCGAACTGCACCGGCGATGAGGTGGGGAAGATGAAAGCGCCCTGCGCACTGTCCAGTTCGCGGTAGGAGATACCGAAGGTATCGCCGGTGAACCAGCTGCGGCTGCGCGCATCCCATACGCAGTAGTGGTGCAGCGCGTGGCCCGGCGTATGCAGCAGCACCAGCTCGCGACCTGCCAGGTCGATGCGCTGGCCGTCCTCGGCCACCACCACACGATGCTCGGGAATTGCTTCGATGCGGCCATAGCTGCGCGCGATTTCCTCGGCGCCATAGACGGCGGTGGCGCCAGCGATCAGCCGGGTCGGATCGATCATGTGCGGCGCGCCGCGCGGGTGCAGCACCGCACGCGCACTCGGCAACTGCTGCATCAGCAGGCCAGCGCCACCAGCATGATCCAGATGCACGTGGGTCAGCAGCAGCCAGTCCACCGCCTCCACGCCCAGCCCGTTGTCGGTCAAGGCCTGCAGCATCGCCGGCAGCGACAGGCCGGTACCGCAGTCGACGAACGCGGCGCGACCGTTTTCGATGATCAGGTAAGCGGCATCGAAATCAGGCCGTTGGAAACCGGTATCGATGGTGTGGATGCTGGGATCGGCGGTCATTGACGCGCACCTGGCAGAATCGGGAACAGACGCCCATGGTAGGCGCGCCGGCAGGGCGTGATCGATGCGGCTTTGGTCGGATGGTGCCGGCCGCTGGCCGGCAACCCCGGTCAGCCTCAGCGCAATGCGAATCGCGGGCGCAGCAACAGGGCCATCACCAGCACTGCCAGGAACGCGCCATAGGCATACAGCACCGCCAGCACCTGCGGCCAGATCGGTCCGGCGCCCGGCTGTACCAGACCGATGTGGTGGCCCCACAGCATCGCCACGATGCTCAGGGCGAGCGCAAGCGCCAGGGTGGCGCCATCGAACAGGCGTCGCCGCGCGGTACGCGGCTGGCGCGGGAACAGCCAGTACAGGCTGCCGAGCAGAATGAACCAGGGCAGGAACAGCAGCAGCGACAACCAGGCCATTGCAGACTCCATGTCATCGCGCCTGAGGCGCGCGGACATCATGCCATGGCCGCTGTTCCCGGGTAGTGCCGGCCGCTGGCCGGCATCCCCAGGCGCGCCGGGTGATTGCAGTTGCCGGCCAGCGGCCGGCACTACCTTTTTACGCTTCGCGCAGCACGGCCAACGCCGCCAGCACCGCATCGACCTCGGCTTCCAGCTTGAACAGATCGCTCTGCAGCTGGTCGCCCTGCTCGGCCTGCTTCAGCACGGCGATCAGCTGGCCGGCATCGCGCGGCGAGTCGAAGCCTTCGCTCTGGATCAGCAGCGTGCCGTCACCTGCGGTCAGCTTGAAGTAGAAACGGCCGTCCTTCTCGCGGTACTGCTTGAACAGCGGCGGAGCGGCGCGGGCTTCACCGGCATCTTCGCTGGCGATGTCGCCTGCGTCGGACAGATCACGCAGGCCTACCGCATGGCGCAGCTCTTCCAGCAGCGGAGCCGCCAGCTGCTCACGCAGCTGCTGGCCACGGCGCTTGAGCAGCGCTTCGATCTTTTCCGGCTCGGCCATCAGCGCGTTGTAGCGCTCGCGCAGCGGCGACAACTCGCTGTCGATGCGCTCGAACAGCTGCTGCTTGGCATCGCCCCAGCTGATGCCGTCGGCGAAGGCCTTGGCGAATGCGGCGGTCTGTTCCGGGGTGGCGAATGCCTGGTACATCTGGAAGAGCGCCGAACCTTCGGTGTCCTTCGGCTCGCCTGGGGCACGCGAGTCGGTCAGGATCGAGAACACCAGCTTCTTCAGCTCCTCGCGCGGCACGAACAGCGGAATGGTGTTGTGGTAACTCTTGCTCATCTTGCGGCCATCAAGGCCCGCCAGGGTTGCCACCTGCTCATCGATCACCACGTCCGGCAGCGGGAAATACTCCTTGCCGTACACGTGGTTGAAGCGCTGGGCGAAGTCGCGCGCCATCTCGATGTGCTGGATCTGGTCACGGCCCACCGGTACCTGGTTGGCCTTGAAGATCAGGATGTCGGCCGCCATCAGCACCGGGTACATGAACAGGCCGGCGCTGACACCTGCGTCCTCGTCCTGGCCTTCCTCACGGTTCTTGTCCACCGCCGCCTTGTAGGCATGGGCGCGGTTGAGGATGCCCTTGCTGGCGATGGCGGTCAGGAACCACATCAGCTCGGTGGTCTCGCGGATGTCACTCTGGCGGTAGAACCACACGTGTTCCGGGTCCAGGCCACAGGCCAGCCAGCTGGCGGCGATCTCCAGGGTCGCGCGCTGGGTGCGCTGCGGGTCCTGCGACTTGATCAGGCTGTGCAGATCGGCCAGGAAGAAGAAGCTCTCGATGTCCGGCGCGCGGCTGGCCGCGATGGCCGGACGGATGGCGCCAACGTAGTTGCCCAGGTGGGGCGTGCCGGAGGGGGTGATGCCGGTAAGGACTCGGGTCGTCATGACTGCGTACGGAAACCTTCTATGAACGGCGCCAGTTTACCGTGCACACGGTCAACCCCGTCAGGGCCCCCGGCACGTTCATTCACCCAACCCCGCTGGAGACGCCCGATGAAATGCCTGCTGCCCCTGCTGCCCCTGCTGCTGATCCTGCCCCTGGCCGGCTTCCGCCCGGCCCCCCTGCCCCCGCCGATGCCGCAGGATGGCCCGGTGCGCGTGGCCTTGGTCGACCGCGACCGCGGCACCGAGCTGCGCAGCTACCCGGCCGACGGCCAGCGCTGGGTGGCCGGTGAGCGCGGCCACCGCTATGCGGTGCGCCTGTACAACGACAGCCCGCGCCGGGTGCTGGTGGTGCTGTCGGTGGACGGGGTCAACGCCATCTCCGGCGAAGATGCCGATCCCTCGCAGACCGGTTACGTGCTCAACCCCGGCCAGCGCGCCGACATCACCGGTTGGCGCAAGACCCAGGACGAAGTGGCCCAGTTCGTCTTCAGCAGCCCCAGCGGCAGCTACGCCAGCCGCACCGGCCGCCCGGACAACGTCGGCGTGGTCGGCGTGGCGGTGTTCGAGGAAGCGCGTCGCTGGTATCCGCGTGCCGAGCCGATCCCGCGGGGGCGCGCCGGGCCGGCACCGGCGGCGGCTGAAGCCTCGGCTGCCGCCGACGCCAGCGCCAGCCGTATCGAAGGCTACTCGGCCAAGTCGCAGGCACCTGCGCTGGGCACAGGCCACGGTGCACGTGAGAGTTCATCGGTGCGCGATACCAATTTCGAACGCGCCACCCGCAGCCCCGCACAGGTGATGCAGCTGCGCTACGACAGCGCCCGCAACCTGCGCGCACGCGGCATCCTGCTCGATTCGCCCTGGCGCCTGGACCGCCAGCCGCAGGCCTTCCCCAACCGTTACGTGCCCGACCCGCCGACGCGTTGATCTGCAAACAACAACACCCGCACCTTTCCGGCGCGGGCGTTGTCCATGCGGCAGAGCGTGGCCGTGCAACGCTCGGTTACTTGTAGTCCGGATAGTCCTTGCGCACGCTGGCCTCGAAGTCGCGGACCTCACTCTCGGCACGGTCCTTGGCCCAGCCGTAACGTTCCTGCAGGCGGCCCGCCAGGTACTCGGCATTGCCCTCTGCAACATCGAAGTCGTCGTTGGTCAGATCGCCCCACTTGGCCTGGGCCTTGCCCTTCAGCTGCGACCACTTACCGGAAATGATGTCTTTGTTCATTGCTGAGGCTTCCTTGGAATGCAACGGCGTTGTTACCGTGCATGCAGCTTCCCGTACCAGCTGTTGAAGCACGGTCAACCGACCATGAAAACGCTGCTCACCTGCTTGAATGGTTCACGACGCATCGACATGCTGCGTCCACACCCAGCAATCGCGCATGAAAAAAGGCCGGGAAGATCCCGGCCTTTTCCGTACTGCGCACCACCTCAGGCTCAGTTGCCCTTGGCAGCATCCTCAACCTTCTCACCAGCCTTCTGCACGTCCTTGCCGGCACCGGCAACGGTATTGCAACCGGCCAGCAGGGCCACCGAGAACATCGACAACAGCATCAGGGCAACTACGCGCTTCATGGGCTTCTCCTTGGGTTTGCCGCTACACCGCTCAATCACGGGGTTCGGTTGTAGTGATCGGGGCGGCAGGCTGGTGCGAAGCCAACACTGCCGCGTGAGGTGCAATCTGGCGGCAGGGGCGTGGAGCGCGTGTGAACGGTTCGTCCAACCGTTCAGGCTGGGCCGTCTCAGTCGCGCATCAGGGTCGATTTCCCGAACAGGCTTTCCACCAGGTCCACGGCCAGTTCGGCGGTGCTGTTGTGGTTGTCCAGCAGCGGATTGAGTTCGACGATATCCAGCGAGCCCATGCGGCCGCTGTCGGCGATCATCTCCATCACCAGCTGCGCTTCGCGGTAGTTCACCCCGCCCGGCACCGTGGTGCCCACGCCCGGGGCGATGCTCGGGTCGAGGAAATCGACATCGAAGCTGACGTGCAGGTGGGTGTTCTCATCGATGCCGGCCAGCGCCGCTTCCACGGTGCGCTTCATGCCGTTCTCGTCGATGTAGCGCATGTCGTAGACATCGACCCTGTGGGTCTTGATCAGGCGCTTTTCTTCCGGGTCCACCGAACGGATGCCGATCTGGTGCATCTGCGAAGGCTTGATGGCCGGCGAGGTGCCGCCCAGCTTGGTCAGCGCATCCGGGCCGAGGCCGCACAGGCAGGCCACCGGCATGCCGTGGATGTTGCCCGACGGGGTCACATCACTGGTGTTGAAATCCGAATGCGCATCCAGCCACAGCACGCGCAGGTCCTTGCCCTGCTCGCGGCACCAGCGCGCGACGGCAGTGATCGAACCGATGCCTAGGCAATGGTCGCCGCCGAGCATGATCGGCATGCGTCCGGCCTGCAGTTCGGCGTAGCTGGCTTCCATCAGCGCGTGGTTCCACGCCACCACTTCGTCCAGATGCCGGTAGCCTTGCACCGGCGCGGTCCACGGATTGCGTGGGCCGTCCAGGTTGCCGAGGTCGCGCACGTCCACGCCACGCGCTTCCAGTGCTTCAGGTAGGCCAGCCACGCGCAGGGCTTCCGGCCCCAGCCGGGCGCCGCGATGGCCCGCCCCGATGTCGGTGGGGACGCCGATCAGGGTAACGGTGGGATGATGGGCCATGGGTGCCTCCTGCGAACGAAAAAGAAGCACAGTCTAGCCAGACGCATGTGACACCACTCGCGGCGGTGCAGCAGGGCCATCGCATGGCATGATGCCGCGCGGACCCGACCGCCCCTCATGGAAGATTGCGATGTCGCCCTTCATCAACACCGGCTGGCCGCGCTTTTTCATCGGGGCGCTGCCCATCGCCGTTTTTGCGATTCTGTTGAGCAGCTCGATGGATGCGTCGCCGAATGGCTGGCTGATGCAGGCGACGCTCCTGCTGGTGCCGTTCTCGACCCTGGTATTCCTCGGGTTGGGTTGGCAGCGTCTGCGCAAGGCACACGCCGAATATCCGATTCTGAAAAGCGAGCTGCACCGTATGCTGACGGCGTTGATCGGCAACGTTAAGCTGGCGGCGCTATGGTTCGGCCTGACCTTCGTCGGCATGCTCGCCCTGATGCTGGCGTGGGTACTGCTGCTGAAGATCGGCGGCTGACATTGAAAGTCACCGTCAAAAAATAGCCGACGACCACTTTTCAATTCGGAACGGGCGCTTCTTCAACACGTCGATACGCCACTTTCCCCCCACCGGCTTGAGTACGAACAAGTGCTCGTAACGCAGTGAACGCGACTTCTGAGGGTTGTCGCGTACCAGTACTTCCGCCTTCGAGGCCCCGGGCTTCGCAATTGCCACCAGTAGGTCCTCCGGCATGTACCGTCGAGGACTCCCGACCGAAACACCAGTTGAGTAGACTCGTTTGCGATCGGTACACCAGGCCGCCAGAATGTCCGCTTTCTCCTGTCGGAAGCCTGAGCTGCGCAGAAGGTTGCCGCCGGAGCGGGAATCCTTGTAGCCACGCGTTTCCCACTCGTGATAAGCCAACAGGTAGCCGCGCACTACTGACGCGGGTTCACCTCCCGCATCTGGCTCGGGCCACTCAAGCGCCGGCGCCTCTACCAACACCGGCGGCAACCGCGCCCCCGCCACCTTCAAACGCGCTACTACGTCCTCGTGCTTGCGGGTATCGGCAATGGCGAGTGCGTTTCGCCCCTCGAAATTCAATGGTGCGATGGCAGCTCCACTGTCCAGCAATAGCTCGACCATCGCCAGATGCCCGCCCGAAGACGCCAACATAAGCGGCGTGTACCTCGATTGCGGCGAAGCGACATCCAGCAATGCGCCGCGTGCAATCAGCATGCATCCGATTTTGGTGTCGCCCGCATAGGCAGCCCAACCCAACGCGGTGTAACCCAGTGCAGCGCAGGCGTGCTGGATGTTGGCGCCACGGTCCAAAAGCCGCAACACCGAGTCAGCCTTTCCGGCGATCACAGCCGAAAGCAGCGAAGTACGTCCGGTGCCCTTGTGCTGCCACTCGATATCGCCACCCGCATCCAGCAATGCGTCGATTCGGTCAAGATCCTGTTTCTCGGCTGCCTTGGCCAGAAGATGGGACATGGTGGTGCCGCCAGACGGGTGTAAGGGGGGTCACCTTAGGGCTGCAGGCACGATGAGCTCAACCCCCGCGACGCCCTATCGGCGTCACGCTCTGCACCTGGCCGTTGTTGCGCATCATGCACAGGAAACGTCCATCGGGGTAGTCGATGATGAGTTCTTTGTAATCGCTGCCCACCGGCACTTGGGTCACCACCCTGCCCTGCGCACCCTTGCGCACGTTGCAGGCCTCCAGCGCATCGTCACCGCTGGGAGCCGTATACGACAGCGATGTGCGTTTCCCGCGCCTGCGCTCGTTGTCGATCTCCCCCACAGAACCGGCCGACCACAACATGTCGCTGGTGCAGCGCGCGGGCCCCATCATGGAAGAAGACGGCGAGATCGCCCGCTTCGTTTCCAAGGCGCCGCACCTGGGCGAGCTGGTGGTGCCGAATGCACCGGACACCGCGTTCTTCGAGGTGCCTCTGCCGCACCTACACAGCCTGCGCATTGGCGGTGGCTCGGACACCCAGCGCTTCATCGACAACCTCGCCGCATCACGCAACCTGCCTGCCTTGGGCCTGCTGGATTTCACCGAATCGACGGAGCTGCAGTTCGTCTGGGCTGATGCGCGCGACGCTGATGTGGTTACGCCTCTCGCGGCCTATGAGCACTTGTTTGCCAGCCATGCCTTCGATGCGCTGCACACTTTCCGGCTGCGCAACAGCGCGTTGGATGTGGCGCAGCTGCAGACGCTGCAGGCCATGCGTCCGCGGTTGTCGTTCATGGTCATCCAGGCAGCAACGGGGGGCTACGTCAGCCATTTCGCCAAGGATGTGTTCCCGTGGCGGCACCTGGTGCCGGGTGACCCGGGGCGGCGTTGATCGCCGCGCGGGTGCGTATGATGGTTGAGTGGATTGCTTGGTGACGTGGTTAAGCTGGCTTGACACGCCGAGTTGACTTTGCGCCGCACGATAGCGGCGCTACAGCCTGTTTCAGGCTCCAATAGCACGCCGCGCAGAATGTCGTTTGTGCCTTGGGATTGGCCACGACAAGCCAATTGCGATAGTTCATTTTCCCTTTCAAACAGCGCGATGCCATCGGAATAATCGACTGGCAGCGCGTGATTCTGCGTGCGCATGATGAATTGCCATCGACAACGGATGGCCGGGGCTTCCAACCCTGAGTGCTTGATGTATTTACGCTTGCCAGCCGGCGTCGCTGCTTCTTGAACGGCGCCGGCTGGCAATCCGTCTGCTGCCTTATGGCGGGCTGTGCGTGGGGGCCTTGTGCCCGCCGGTTTCATCAAGCGCCGGATTGGAAACCACGCATCGCCCGCCACCCTCTGCCGGTGGCGCCTCTGCTGCACCCGAGGATGCCCACATGTCCGCCCCTGACTATCCCTATCTGACCGCCACGCTGGGCGACGCCGCCGAACGTCTGCCCCCCGAGCTTGCGCAGCCACTGGAGGCTGCGTTCGCCGCTACCGTCGATGTGCCGGACCCGATCACGTTGCAAGGCTGCCTGCAGCGCATCCGCAGCGGCGATGGTGCCGACGGTCAGCCGTGGCGCGGACCAACGCTGACACCCGGCCAGGGCATGGCCATGGCACGCGCCAACCGTGCAGCTACCGGGCTGACCACCTTGCTGGAAATTTTCCACGCCGCCGAACGCGTGCGGGTGGATGGAGACGACGGCCAGCAGATCGGCGACGGAACGCGCGAGGGGCTATTGCTGGCGTGTCGGGGATTGGCGGAGTACGTCGAGCTGCAGCTGCAGTCTGCGTGACAGGGCTGCGGAGCGCGCCGGCATAGCACCGCCGGTGCGCTGTCTTACGCCGCGCTGGCGTGCAACTGGACGCCCAGTGCCCGCATCACTTTGAGGATAGTCGCGAAGTCAGGACTGCGCTCGCCCGACAGTGCGCGATACAGGCTCTCGCGTGACAGACCGGTCGCGCGCGCGACTTTGCTCATTCCCTGCGCGCGCGATATCACCCAGCGCCTTGGCAATGAATGCCGAATCACCGTCGCTTTCAGCGATACAGGCGTCGAGATAGGCCGCCATTTCTTCGGGAGTCCGAAGGTGCGCAGCCACGTCAAAATCTTCGAGTTCGATCTTCTTCTTGACGGCCATGGTTGTGCTGCTCCGGTACTTCGTGACTGGATAGGTTCGTCGTTGGCGAGCTCAACTCCTTAAAGCGCGCGCCAATTCTCTGGCCTTTTCGATGTCGCGCTGCTGGGAACCCTTGTCTCCTCCGACCAGCAGAATCACCACCCGCCTGCCTCGTTTCGTGTAGTACACCCGGTAGCCAGGGCCTACATCAACGCGCAACTCCGAAACTCCGTCCGTCAGGTTCCGATGATCACCCGGATTGCCATCGGCGATGGCGACCAATGCGGGCCAGGATACGGACGCGCGCGGTCACATCCCTGAGAGCGTCAATCCATGTCGCGAACTGACGAGTACGCTTGATCTTCATGGCGGAATGTAGCCTACAGGCTACACCCTCTCAAGAGATCCGACGGACAGCGGACTAAAGGCTGATGGCTGAAGTGAAGTGAAGTGAAGTGCCCACAGGAACAGACTGCGCCCGCCGCGAGGGCGACGATGAAACTGAAATGAGGGGAAGGCTGCTGATCCATGGGTTCGGAGGAGCCTGCCTGGCGTGCTACCTCTCGCCCCCTGCTTGGCAGAGATGTCGGCAATTGGTTGATGGTGCCGCTTATCCGAATCGAACGGATGACCTACTGTTTACAAGACAGTTGCTCTACCAACTGAGCTAAAGCGGCACGGGGTGAAACGCCGACGGCAGCGCCGTGGTTTGGGAATTCTAGCGCAGTCGCGTGCATTCCAGCGACCGTTGCTGCGCGGCGCCACTGCGCTGCTGCGCCTGGGCCGGTTCGCTGCCGGTGGCCAGCTGCCCTTCCAGCCACCATTGGCCGGCATCACCACTGGCCACCAGACGCGGCTGGAAGCCGGCGGCCTGTACCGCGGCCATGCGCCGTTCGGCGCCCTCGCGGTTGCGGTACTGGCCCAGCGCAATGGCGTTGGTCTCTTCGCCCTGGCTGATGATGTAGTAATCGCTGAGGCCGGCGGCGACGATGCGCTTGACTGTGGCCTGCGCGTCATCGCGGCTGGCGGCGGCGGGCAGCAGCACGCGGTAACGGGCGCTGCCGCTGGCGGCGGGCTGCTCGCGCAGGCGCACTTGGCTCAGCAGGTTGCCGGCACGGCCTTGTGCGGCGGTGGCGGCGGCACGGTCGGCGAACGGCCCCAGTGCCAGGCAGCGCGGCGGTGCAGCCGGGGCCGCGGGTTTCTCGGCCACCGGTTCCGGCGCTGGCTTGGCGATGGCGGCGACCGGCTCAGGCACCTTCACCGGTTCGGCTGGCTTGCTGGATGCTGTTGGCGTCGCCGCTGCCGGTGCGGGCGCAGCGGCCACTGCAGTAGCCGGCGCGGCCTCACGCTCCACCAGTGCTTCCGTAGGTGCCGCCGCCGAGGCCTGCGCGGCCACGGCCGCATCGGTCCCGCCGGGCAGCCAGCGCAGTTCGGCCACGCCGGTCGGGGGCGGCGGCAACGGCGCACGCGCCGGCTCATCGCGCAGCAGCCACCAGGTGGCGACACCAAGATTGAGGATCGCCAGCACGACGATCAAGGCACGGGTCAGCATGCGCCGATACTAGCCTGCGGGCTGGTGCACCGCCCAGCGGGCGAGGCCATCCAGCACCAGCGACGGGTGGTAGTCAGCACCGTCCAGCAGCGGCATCAGCGCGGGCGCGCCACCGCCATGCACCAGCAGCGACGGCATCACGCCCAGCAGCGCCTGTGCCTGGCGGGCACTGCGTTCGACCAATGCGACGGCGGCACCATCGCAACCCGACGCCAACGCATCAGCGGTGTCGTTGGCGAATTCGCTGTAGTCACCACCGCTGGCCGGCAGCTGCACCGCGCGCGCGTGCAGCGCTTCGCGCATGGTGGTCGGCGAGGCGGAAATGCGTCCGCCGTGATGTTGTCCAGCGGCATCAAGCAGGTCGATGGTCAGGGCCGTGCCGACACCGACCACCAGCACCGGCCGTTGCGCCTTGGCGGCAGCCAGCAGGGCCAGGAAACGGTCGACACCGAATTTTTCCGGCTTGGCGTAGGCAATGCGTACGCCTGCACACTGAGCGCTGGTGCGCACCACATGCACGTGCTCGAAGCGGCGCTGCAGCTGATCCAGCATGGCGCTGGTCAACGATGGTGCGGCGACGCTGGCGACAAACGCGGTTTCACCACTGGGCAGGCTGTGCGGCGGTTGCCCGGCCATGCCTTCGGCGCCATGCGCCCAGGCCTGCACATCACCGGCACGGTCGCCATGCAGGGGAGCAAACTTGAAACGCGAATTGCCCAGGTCGAACAACCAGTCGCTCATGCTTCTCTCACACTGACTTCGCCGGCATGCAGCAGGCGCTCGCGGCCATCGATGTCCACGCGCAGCGCGCCATCGTCGGCCAGGCCGAGCGCGGTACCGTGCTGCCACTGGCCATCCAGCTGCACGCGCACTTCGCGTCCGGCCAGCATGTCGAACGCTGCATAGCGCGGCAGGAACGGCGCCAGCCCTTCGCGATCGAATTCTTCCAGCGCCGGCAGCAGGCGTGCCAGCACCGCGGCCACCACCGTGTTGCGATCCACCGATGCGCCGGCCAGCGTGTCCAGGTCCACCCAGGGCTGGGTGATCTGTTCGGCGAAGGCCGGCGGCATGTGCACGTTGATGCCGATGCCGATCACTGCACGCGCCGGGCCGGCGTATTCGCCACCACCCTCGGCCAGCAGGCCCACCAGCTTGCGGCCATCGACCAGCACGTCGTTCGGCCACTTCAGCTGCGCCTGCGTATAGCCCAGGTCGTGCAGCGCTTCGGCCACGGCGACGCCGGCGACCAGGCTCAGCCCGGCCAAGCGGCCGAGGCCACCCTCGAACAGGCGCAGCACCGACAGATACACATGCGCGGCCAGCGGCGACGCCCAGGTGCGCCCGCGACGGCCACGGCCGCCGGTCTGGCGCTCGGCCAGCAGGACGCTGACACCGCGCTGGGGCGCGCTGCAGCGCAGCAATTCGGCGTTGGTGGAGTCCACCGTCCAGGCCACCTGCAGGTCGTGCAGCAGTGCTGCGGCCTCCTTGGGCAGGCCGGCGCGGATGGTCTTGGCCTCCAGCAGGTCGACCGGCCGGGTCAGCCCGTAGCCCTCGCCTGCGCGTCCTTCAACCTCGACACCGGCGGCCCTAAGCCCTTGAATACGCTTCCAAATGGCGGCCCGGGTCTGGCCCAGCTCACGGGCCAGGGCGTCGCCGGACAGGCGACCGGCAGCGAGTTTGGCCAGCAATTGGCGATCGTCCACGGCAGCTTCCACAAGGTCAGAACGGAATTATGCGGGAAAGCCGCCAGCGACGCCCGCTGGGCCTGGTTCCGGCGGGCTTCCAATCTGGCGCCGGGTTCGGGCTAGAATCGAGAGCTCACCTTCCCTTAACGTGGATGTCGTCAATGCGCCGTTATGCCCATTGCCTGATCCTGCTGACGATGCCCTTCGCGGCGTCTGCCACAGCAGCGCTTGATGACAGCCGTGGCGCCTGCGTCTACTCGGCGAGCGATGCGGCCTCGCAGCGCACACCGACCACGGCGCCTGCCGCAGCTGCCGCCAAGCCGGCACCGGTACGCCCGGCCGCCACGACCAGCAGCGGCGGTGGCGGTGACGACGATGTACTGCAGCGCATCCGCGCGCCGAAGTGGCACAGCTACCTGCCGGGTATGTTCCGCTGATCAAGTCGTTGCTGCAGTGGCTGCGGCCTGCGCCGCGGCCGATTGAAGACGAACACTGGAACGATGCCCTGCGCCGTGCAGCCTGGCTGCGCGGACTGGATGATGCGCGCCGTGCGCGGTTGCGCACGCTGGCCACGCGCTTCCTGCACGAAAAGACCATTACCCCGATTGGCGAGCTGCAGCTGCAGGTGGCCGACGGCGTGCTGCTGGCTGCCCTGTGCTGCCTGCCGCTGATGGAGTTCGGCGAGGTGGGGCTGGAGGGCTGGTCGCAGCTGATCGTCTACCCCGATGCGTTCCGCGTGCAGAACAGCCACATGGACGCAGATGGCGTGCTGCACGAATGGAATGACGAGGTGATTGGTCAAGCGTGGGACAGCGGTCCGTTGATCCTGTCCTGGGCCGATGTGCAGTCCGAACTGGCCTCACCACATGATGGGTTCTGCGTGGTGGTGCACGAGATGGTGCACAAGCTGGATGCGCTGGATGGCGCAATGGACGGCACGCCGCCGTTGCCGCGCGCATGGCAGCGCGAGTGGGCAGCGGACTTCCAGCAGTCCTACGATGCGTTCTGCGCGCAGGTGGATGCAGGCGTGGAAACAGGGATCGATCCGTATGCGGCCGAGGCACCGGAAGAGTTCTTTGCGGTCGCCAGCGAGTACCACTTCTCTGCGCCGGATCTGCTGGCCGAAGCGCTGCCGGAAGTGGCTGCGCATCTCAGGCGGTTTTACGGCGAGCCGCCGGTGATCGAAATACGGTAGTGCCGGCCGCTGGCCGGCAACCTGGCAATGACACCGAAGATCATGAGGTTGCCGGCCAGCGGCCGGCACTACCGATTGCGGAGGCTTACGGCCCCGGCGGCAGCCGCACTTCGAAACGGGCGCCGCCCAGTTCGCTGGAACGGGACACCTGCAGCTCGCCGCGGTAATCCTTGATCAGATCCTGCACGATCGACAGACCGATGCCGTGGCCCTGCACGCGCTCATCGCCGCGCACGCCACGCTGCAGCACCTTGCCGATATCCTCCGGTGCGATGCCCGGGCCATCGTCATCCACTGCCAGCAACAGACCGGCGCGACGCGCGTTCGGCGCTGGCAACGGCTGCGCGGTCAGCAGTACGCGGCGCTTGGCCCACTTGAACGCGTTCTCCAGCAGGTTGCCCAGCAGCTCCTGCAGGTCGCCCGGTTCGCCGTGGAAGCGCGCGGCCGGGTCGATGTCGAATTCGCACAGCACGCCCTTGGACGCATAGACCTTCTCCAGGCCGCGCACGATTTCCTCGGCGTTGGATTCGATCGGCAGCGGCGCCGAGAACAGCTTGTGGCCCGACGAGGCCGCGCGTGCCAGTTGGTAAGACACCAGGTTGTTCATGCGCTGCAGCTGCACGTCCAGTTCTTCGCGCAGCGCGCCATCGCCGGCGCCGCTGTCCATCTGCGTACGCAGCACCGCAATCGGCGTCTTCAGGCTGTGCGCCAGGTCGGCCAGGGTATTGCGCTGGCGCTCGAGGTTCTCACGCTCACCTTCGATGAAGGCATTGATGCTGTCGGTCAACGGCTCCAGCTCGCGCGGGTGGCGCTCGCTCATGCGCTCGGTCTCGCCGCGCTGGACCTTGGTCAGCTCGGTGATCACCCGCCGCAACGGGCGCAGGCTCCACTGCAGGATGACCGTCTGCAGCAGCAGCAGGATCAGGCCGATGCCGCCCAGGTAGAACCAGACCCGGCTGCGGAACACGCGCAGCTGCGCACCCAGCGCGCGCGAGTCTTCCATCACGTAGATGGTGTACGGGAATTCGGTGGCCGGGTCGGCGTCGGCATCCCACACCAGGCCCAGGCCGTATCGATACACCGAGCCCTGGCTGCCGTCGATCTGGATCATCGGCAGCGGGCCTTCGAAGACTTCCTGGCGCGGAGCCAGCAGGCCACCGCCGATGGTGGGCAGCATTGGGCCTTCGGCGGACATTGAATTGCCCTTGCCGTCAGGCATCACCACCTGCAGATACAGGCCACTGCCGGGCACGTCGAAACGCGGATCCGGTGGCTGCTCGCGGATGTACAGCGAGCGGTCGCGGGTGAAGTCGATGCCGGCCGCGTAGGCGGTAGCGTAGTTCTTCAGGCGCTCACGCAGATTAGCCTTCGCCGTATCGGCGAAGGCGGCATCGAGCGCGTACCCGGCCAGCGCCAGGAACGCGACCAGACCCACGGACGCGGCGAACATCTGGCGCGCCTGCAGAGAGCGCGGCCGCCAGCGTCGGAAGAACCACAGACGGCCGGACATCGTTTATCGCCTGCTGAAGGCCTCAGCCCTCGTTGCGCGGAATCGCGAAACGGTAGCCACGACCGCGCACGGTCTCGATCGGCTTCAGTTCGCCATCCGGGTCCAGCTTCTTGCGCAGGCGGCCGATGAACACTTCCAGCACGTTCGAGTCGCGGTCGAAGTCCTGCTGGTAGATGTGCTCGGTGAGGTCGGCCTTGGAGACCAGTTCACCGGCATGCATCATCAAGTACTCCAGCACCTTGTACTCGTAGCTGGTGAGGTCGACATTGCTGCCGGCCACGCTGACGGTCTGCGCTGCCAGATCCAAAGCAACCGGACCGCATTCCAGGGTCGGCTTGCTCCAGCCTGCGGCGCGGCGCAGCAGCGCGTTGACGCGGGCCAGCAGCTCTTCCACATGGAACGGCTTGACCAGGTAATCGTCGGCGCCCTGCTTCAGGCCCTCGACCTTGTCCTGCCAGCTCGAACGCGCGGTCAGGATCAGCACCGGGAACTTCTTGCCTTCGTCGCGCAGGGCCTTGATCAGCTCCATGCCCGACATCTTGGGCAGGCCAAGGTCGATGATGCCGACGTCGAACGGGACTTCGCGGCCCATGTACAGGCCTTCTTCGCCGTCCTGCGCTGCATCGACGGCAAAACCTTCGCGCTTGAGCCGGGCTGCCAGGGTCTCACGCAGCGGGGCTTCGTCTTCGACCAGAAGGATACGCATGAACTCTCCCTAGTGTGCTGGGTGCGGCCCGGAGGCCTGTGGGTACGGGTTGATAGCGACAACTATCCCTGTTCAGGGGTTATCGCCGCGTAGTGATGACATATCCGACCGCGGCGTGCGCGGCTGTGAACGTGCCGGAGCGGGGTCGTCCATGTAGCGGACCCGACCGCGGTCGTCCATGTATTTGACCCGGTTGATGTCACGACCATCGAACGGCACCCGCTCGGCGCCCAGGATGTGGCCACCGGTGGTGCGCTGCACGCGGCGCACGGCATCGGACAGCGAGCGCTCGTTGTTGGCCGCACGGCCCCCGCGCTCCATCATTTCTGCGCGCCCCTGTTCCCGCTGCGGGTCCTGCGCCAGCGCCGAAGACAGCGGGGCAGCCGCCAGGACCACGCAGGTGGCCAGGGCAATACAGCGGTGGAAGGGAGCGGAAGACATCGATGCGATCCTAGCCGAGCACGGCGATTCGTTCAAAAGTCGTAAATCCGGGCACCGGAATGGAACCCGGCGTTTTACAAATCTTTTGCAAATTCTTGGTTTCGGGCAGTGAATCCGGTCTGAACTTTTCCAGATGCTCCAGACCGTTGTTCAGCTAAGTGAACATTCGGGACGAAATGGCCGCGCTTGTCAAGCCAGGAATGTGACTGACGTCACGCAGCGGCGCGGTCGGTTTCGCGTTCGATGACGGACAGTGCCTGCTCGATCAGCGTCCAATCGGCGCCGGGGCGGTGTGCGCCCTCGCTCAGCACTTGGCGGAATGCGCGGCCACCGGGCTGTCCGTGGAACAGGCCGAGGATGTGGCGGGTGATGTGCTTGAGGGCCAGGCCCTCGCCCAGGCGGGCGTCGATGTACGGGCGCAGGGCGCGCAGCAGCTCACCGCGCGGACGCAGCGGCGCGCCAGTCTGCAGCGCTTCCAGCTGATGCAGCAGGTAGGGGTCGTGGTAGGCCGCGCGACCGAGCATCACGCCATCGACGTGCGCGGCCTGCGCCTGCACCGCCTCGATGCTGGCCAGGCCACCATTGAGCACCACCGGCAGTGCTGGGCGCTCCTGTTTCAGCCGGTAGGCCCAGTCGTACTTCAACGGCGGAACCTCGCGGTTCTCCTTCGGCGACAGGCCCTTCAGCCAGGCATTGCGGGCGTGCACCACCACCATCGCGGCACCGGCATCGACCTGGCGGTCGACGAAGCTGGCGAATACGTCGTAGTTGTCGTCCTCGTCCACGCCCAGGCGGCACTTCACCGTCACCGGGATGTCCACCGCCTCGACCATGGCCGATACGCACTCGGCCACCAGCGCCGGCTCGCGCATCAGGCAGGCGCCGAAACGCCCGGCCTGCACGCGGTCGGACGGACAGCCGCAGTTGAGATTGACCTCGTCGTAGCCCCAGTCGGCGGCGATGCGCGCGGCCTGCGCCAGCAGGGCCGGATCACTGCCACCGAGCTGCAGCGCCAGCGGCTGTTCGCTGCCATCGAAACCGAGCAGGCGCTGGCGATCGCCGTGGATGACCGCATTGGCGTGCACCATTTCGGTGTACAGCCGCGCACCTGGCGCCAGCAGGCGGTGGAACACCCGGCAATGGCGATCGGTCCAATCCATCATCGGGGCGACGGACAGGCGCAGGGAATCAGCGTAACGGGCGGTGGCGGACGTCATCGGGCGGTTGATCGTGGAGACTGGCATTGCCAGTGAGATCAATAGTTTACACCGGGCGGATGAATGCGCCCGGTCAGCCGCGCTGCGAGCGCCGGTTGGGCCCGGTTCCGGCTGGCGGCCGGGGCGGGCTGGGCGGCGGCGGCGGGCGCTTCCCGCCCTCGGGGAGCTTGGGGTTCGCGTTCTCCATGGATGCGACCAACTGGTCCAGTGGCGGGTTGGAGCCCTTCCTCAACTTGTCCATTGCCTGTCTCCTGGAGAATCTCGACCCGGTGGGTGATGTTGATCACTTCCAGGGCCCGTACCGGTGGCACGCGCGCCCGGAAATGGCAGGCACCTGTTCTACCCTGAGCGCTCCCTATGCAATCCGTACGTGCCATCCATAGTCGGTCTGCCGCCAGTGCGCGTCCGGACCATCTCCGGTCCACGCGAACGTCCAGGTCTCGCTCCCGCATCCCTGAAGATCGTTGGTGATGGTGATCTTGTCGCCGGGCGAACCGTCGCGGGGCAGCTCGAGGGGGCGGGCGTTCGCGGACGAATGTGGATCCTGCAGCCGATCGCAGCGATGTCGAACGGTCAGTTTTCCGAACGCAAGAGTCCTTCGATGAGCGTCCTTGTGTGAATCCAACCATTGGGCAACTGCGACCGTCTCAGCACTCCCAGCGCGATACGTCATGGTTCGCTCCACGGCGGCAGAGAGGCGATCCAACGCCGCCAATCCAGGCCATGTCGTCGAGCCGAGCGCCAGCGCAAAGGTCAGCAGGCACTTGAATGACAGCGGAAACTTCGACTTCATCGACGCAACTTCCCCTGAAGAACGCAGAATCGCGCGTCTTCAATCTGCTTCTATCCCAAAGTATTGGCAATGAGAAAAGCTGCAATCTGCATGATGCAATCCGGGCTATACCGCAATCCACGAATCGGTACATAGCGGCCACAAGACTGACGACAGATGTGACATGTCCCGGCGCCAATGCCAATTGTCCCTTCCACTTCAGTCGATAAGCTCAGCATCTCGCCGTAGCACACCAGTTCTGACGTTCTCCACAATCGGCACACGCAGTGAGGTCCTGCAGGCTCAATGCCCGCCGCCGCGCCCTCCCACCTGTTCGATCAGCGTCTGGCTGGCGGCGTTGAGGCCGACAGCGCTGACCTCGGCACCGTGCGCGGCCAGTTTTTCCTGCGCGCGTTGCAGCGCGGCGACGGCAGTCAGATCCCACAGGTGGGCGTCGCGCAGGTCGATCTCAACCTTCTGTGCCACGCGTTGGTAATCAAACGCCGCACCCAGCTGTCCGGCGGAGGCGAAGAACACCTGGCCGCGCACGCGGTAGACCTGCGTATCACCGGCCTCCTCGCACTGCACGTCGAGCATGCGGCCCACCTTGCGGGCAAAGAACAGCGCCGACAACAGCACGCCGCTCAGCACGCCCTTGGCCAGATCATGGGTGGCCACGGTGACCACCACGGTCAGCAGCATCACCGCCGACGAACTGCGTGGATGCGTGCGCAGGTCGCGCAGCGAGCGCCAGCTGAAGGTGCCGATGCTGACCATGATCATCACCGCCACCAGCGCGGCCATCGGAATCTGCCGCACCAGGTCGCTGCCGTACACCACCAGCACCAGCAGCAGTACGCCGGCCACCAGGCAGGACAGGCGCCCGCGGCCACCGGAGGTCACGTTGATGACCGACTGGCCGATCATCGCGCAGCCGGCCATACCACCGAGGAAACCGGTGACCGTGTTGGCCACCCCCTGGCCGACGCATTCGCGGTTGCGTTCGCTGGGCGTCTCGGTGATGTCCTCGACGATCTGCAGGGTCATCATCGATTCGAGCAGGCCGACCACCGCCAGCGTCGCCGATACCGGCAGCAGGATGCGCAGGGTGTCCCACGTCAACGGCACGTCGGGGATGAAGAAGTACGGCAGGCTGTCGGGCAGCTGGCCCATGTCGCCGACGCTGCGTACGTCGATGCCGAACCCCATCACCACCGCTGTCAACACGGCAATGGCCACCAGCGGCGAAGGTACAGCGCGGGTAACCCGTGGCAGCAGGTAAATGATCGCCAGCGCGGCGGCGCACAGGACGTAGACGGTGGGGCCGCGGCCGATCAGTTCCGGCATCTGCGCCAGGAAGATCAGTATGGCCAGTGCGTTGACGAAGCCGGTGATGACCGAGCGCGATACGAAGCGCATCAACGAACCGAGTTTGAACACGCCGGCCACTACCTGCAGCAGGCCGGCCAGGATGCTGGCGGCGAACAGGTACTGCAGGCCGTGATCACGAACGAGATCAACCATCACCAGCGCCATCGCACCGGTGGCGGCGGAGATCATTCCCGGACGGCCGCCGGCGATGGCGGTGATCACGGCGATGGAGAAGGCGGCGTACAGGCCGACCTTGGGATCGACGCCAGCGATCAGCGAGAACGCGATGGCTTCGGGAATCAGCGCCAGGGCAACAACGGCACCGGACAGCAGATCACCACGGACGTTGCCGAGCCATTGCTGGCGCAGGGGATAGGACGTTTGCATGGGAAAACTCCGCGCACACACGGGCGGGGCCACGTGGCGCTGCAGTGGAAAGACACGGATTTCCTGAGCCGGATGGGCCGGCTGCCGATGGGCGGCAAGGGTCAGGGTGGCGTGATCACTGCAGTGCGTCGTCGGGGAGCTTGGGAGGGGCGGAGTTTACTGCAGCCGGTGACCCGGCGGTAGGCCAGACTGCGTGAAAGGCAGCGGTGCATGGCTCCGCTCTACAATGCTGCATGGTCACGGTCCCGCCCCGCTTCTTCGATCCACGCACCGAACAAGGCGTTCTGCGCCTGTCCATCGTCGGCTCGCTGCTGTTGGCTGCAGCGGCGGTGGTGTTCGGCCTGCTGGCCAATTCTTCGCTGATCATCTTCGACGGCATCTACGGCCTGATCGACGTGGTGATGACCTGGTTGTCGCTGCTGGTCGCGCGGCTGATCGCGCTGTCCACCCAGACCGACGCCCTGCAGTCGCGCCTCAACCAGCGCTTCACCATGGGGTTCTGGCACCTGGAACCGATCGTGCTGGGAGTGAGCGGTACGTTGATGATCGGCGCAGCGCTGTATGCACTGGTCAATGCGGTCGATGCGCTGATGTCGGGTGGGCGGCAGATCGCGCTTGGCCCCGCGATCATTTTCGCGGCACTGTCGATCGTGGCCGAGAGCGCGCTGGCCTGGTTCGTGCTGCGTGCGAACCGGCGCATCGGCTCGGAGTTCATCGCACTGGATGCGAAGAACTGGGTGATCGCCGCGAGCATGTCGGCCTGCTACCTGGCGGCCTTCCTCGGCGGTGTGCTGGTTCGCGGCACGTCATGGGCATGGGTCGGGCCGTACATCGATCCGGCCATCCTGGCGTTCGTCTGCGTGCTGGTGATGATCGCGCCGCTGGGCACGGTACGGCGCGCGCTGGCCGGCATCCTGCTGGTCACGCCGCCGGAACTGCAGGCACACGTCGATGCGGTGGCGCGGGTGATCGTTGCAAAGCACGGCTTTGTCGAACACCGCAGCTACGTGGCCCAGGTAGGCCGTGGCGAACAGATCGAGCTGTTCTTCGTGGTGCGCGAGGACGACCCGCCGCGGCCCCTGCTGGAGTGGGATCACCTGCGCGACGAAATCGGCGATGCGCTCGGCGAATCATCGCCGGACCGCTGGCTGACCATCATGTTCACCACTGACCGGGAATGGACGATCTAGGCCGACAGGACGTTGAATCAAGTTTTTAGGACGTGTTGTAACCCAACGTGTGCAGAATCCGGGCAAAGTAGGCTCCAACGCACCACCCACCCACTGACCAGGAGCATCCCGATGTCCATCGAAAAGGTTCTGTACACCGCCCAGGCCACCTCCACCGGCGGCCGCGAAGGCCGTTCCGTGTCCTCCGACAACGTGCTGGACATCCAGCTGTCGACCCCGCGCGAGCTGGGCGGCGCCGGCGGCCCGGGCACCAACCCGGAACAGCTGTTTGCTGCGGGCTATTCGGCCTGCTTCCTCGGCGCGCTGAAGTTCGTCGCCGGCCAGGCCAAGGTCGCGCTGCCGGCCGACACCACCGTGACCGGCAAGGTCGGCATCGGCCAGATCCCGACCGGTTTCGGCATCGAAGCCGAGCTGACCATCAACGTGCCGGGCGTGCCGCGCGAGCAGGTGGAAGAGCTGGTGCAGAAAGCGCACGTCGTCTGCCCGTACTCCAATGCTACCCGCGGCAACATCGACGTGACGCTGATCGTTGCCTGATGCAACGAGGGGGTCAGAGCCCTTTCGCGTTGCGAAAGGGATCCGACCCCGGGGATCTGACCCAAAAAAATGGGCGGATGCCGGTCGAAACCGGGCATCCGCCCATCCCACCCCGGGTGGGCCCCGGCACGTGGCCGGGGACGCATTCGTTTATTTCTCGCTCGTGATCAACTGCACGACGCTGGAGAAATCCAGCTTGCCGCGCCCGGCCTGGTGGTTCATCGAGTACAGGTTGCGGGCCACTTCACCCAGCGGGATCGAGGCGCCGACACTCATCGCCGCTTCCACCGCCAAGCCCATGTCCTTCAGCATCAGGTCGCTGCCGAAGCCGCCGCTGTAGCCGCGCGACGCCGGTGCGTTTTCCAGCACGCCCGGCCACGGGTTGCACACTTCGGTGGCCCAGCTGCGGCCGGTGCTGACCGCCATCATCTGCGACAGCACCTTGGGGTCCAGCCCGTGCGCCACGCCAAGCGCGATGGCTTCGCCGGTGACGGCCATGATCACGCCCAGCGCCATGTTGTTGCACAGCTTGGCGACCTGGCCGGCGCCACTGGCGCCCACATGGAAGATGTTCTTGCCCATCGCCTGCAGCACCGGGCGGGCACGTTCCAGCGCGTCCTCTTCACCGCCGACGATGAAGGTCAGCGTGCCGGCCTGTGCGCCAGCAGTACCGCCGGACACCGGCGCGTCGATCATCTGCAGGCCACGTGCGGCGGCCGCTTCGGAAACCTTGCGCGCGCTGGCGGGCGCGATCGTGCTGCAGTCGATGACCAGCGCTCCGGCGGGAATCGCGGCAAGGATGCCGTCGTCGCCCAGGTACACGCCTTCGACGTGGCGGCTGGCCGGCAGCATCGAAATCACCACCTCGGCATCGGCCAGGGTTTCACGTGCCGACGGCGCGGCGCTGGCGCCTGCATCGACAGCAGCCTGTACAGCGGCCGGCACCAGATCGAACACGCGCACGGTGTGGCCGTTCTTGACCAGATTGGCGGCCATCGGGCCACCCATGTTGCCCAACCCGATGAATGCAATGCGGCTCATGCAAGGCTCCTTTCAGCAATGGAGGTGCCTAGGTCGGCCAGCGGATGCGCGGCGTCGGCCCAGGGAGAAGCGAAGAACGTATCGGCCCATGCGCGGTTGGCCTCGACCAGCGTGGCCGGGTTCCACGATGGAGTGCGGTCCTTGTCGATCAGCAGCGCGCGGATGCCTTCGGCAAAATCGCCATGCGCAGCACAATGCAGGGCCGTGATGTATTCCAGCCGGTACACGCTCGCCAGGTCCTGGCCGGCGCAGCGGCGCTGCAGTTCGAAGGCCAGCCGTGCCGAACCCGGCGCACCAGCGGCGAGCGTCTTCTGTGCGGCCTGCAGCCAGGCATCATCGGTCTGCAGGGTACTGATGCGTTCGACGATGGCGGCGAGATCATCGCCTTCGCACAGGGCATCGACCTGCGCGGCATTGGCCAACAGCGGGCCGGTAGCCGCGTCGCTGGCGAACGACAGCAGCAGCTGTGACAGGCGTTCGTGGTTGCGTGCGGCATCGGCCGACCACGCCACCTGCAGCAGCGCATCGAACACCGCACTGCGACGCTCTTCGGCCACGTGCACATCGGCCAAGCCGGCATAGATCGCATCGCCGGGGTTGAGCAGCGCACCGGTCAGGGCCAGGAACAGGCCGCCCTTACCCGGTACGCGCGGCAGCAGCCAGCTGCCGCCCACGTCAGGGAACAGGCCGACAGTGATTTCCGGGAACGCCAGCTTGGAGCGCTCACTGACCACGCGATGGCTGGCGCCGGACATCAGGCCGATGCCGCCGCCCATCACGATGCCGTGGCCCCAGCACAGGATCGGCTTGGCGTAGGTATGGATCAGGTAGTCGACGCGGTACTCGACGTCGAAGAACTCGGCGGCGTAGTCGTTCTCGCGGATGTCCGTGCGGCCGGCCTCGCGGTAGGCGAGCATGCTCTGGTACAGGCTGTGCAGGTCACCGCCGGCACAGAATGCCTTCTCACCGGCGCCCTGCAGCACCACCATGGCGATGCCGTCGTCGTCGGCCCACGCGTTGAGCTGTTTCAGCAACAGGTGCGCCATCGGCAACGAGAAGCCATTGAGCGTGCGCTGTGCGTTGAGCGTGGCGATGCCGATGCGCGTGCCGTTGCCGGCCACGCGCTCTTCGAACAGCACCGGTGCGTCGTCGGCAACGGTGTCGGTGCTCATGCGTTCTTCCACTGCGCGGCGCGCTTTTCAAGGAAGGCACTCACGCCCTCGACCTGATCGGCAGTGTCGAACAGATCGACGAAGGCCTCGCGCTCGGCCACCAGTGCCGATGCATGGGTACCGGTGCGGGTGGACTGCACCAGGGTCTTGCAGGCGGCGATGCTGGTCGGGCTCTGCTTGCCAGCCTTCTTCGCCCATTCCAGTGCCAGCGCCTTGGATTCGCCCTTGCCGACCTTCTCTTCAGCAAGACCAATCCGCACCGCGGTCTCGGCGTTGATGCGCTCGCCGAGCAGGATCATGCGCTTGGCCCAGCCTTCGCCGACCAGGCGCGGCAGGTTCTGGGTGCCACCGGCGCACGGCAGCAGGCCAACGGTGGCCTCCGGCAGCGCGACCTGAGCATGGTCTTCGATGATGCGCAGATCACAGGCCAGCGCGCATTCCAGTCCGCCGCCCATGGCGTAGCCGTTGATCGCGGCAATCGATACGCCACGGAACGCGGACAGCGCCTCGAAAGCTTCACCGAAACGGCGCGCCGCTTCGCGTGCAGCGGCCTTGTCACCGGAAGCGAACTGGTTGAGGTCGGCACCTGCGGAGAAGAACTTCTCGCCGTCACCGGTGATCACCAGCGCGTAGATGTCGCGGTCTGCGTTCAGCGCGCCCACGAGGTCGCGCAGCGCCGACAGGCTGTGCACGGTCCAGGTATGCGCCGGCGGGTTGTGCAGGGTGACCACGGCGGTGTGGCCATCGGCCTCGACCTTCAGGCCCACGTGCTCCTGGGTACGCCAATCCTTCATCGCAGTTCCTCTTCGGTGTTGAGCAGGTGACGGGCAACGATCACCCGCATGATCTCGTTGGTGCCTTCCAGGATCTGGTGCACGCGGCTGTCGCGCAGCAGGCGCTCGATCGGATATTCGCGGATGTAGCCGTAGCCACCGTGGATCTGCAGGGCTTCGTTGCAGATGTTGAAGCCGGCATCGGTGGCGAAGCGCTTGGCCATCGCGCACCACACGTTGGCATCGCTGGCACCGGCATCGAGCTTGCGCGCGGCGGTATGCACCATCTGCCGTGCCGCGACCAGCTCGATGGCCATGTCGGCCAGCTTGAACTGCAGTGCCTGGAATTCGGACAACGCCTTGCCGAACTGACGGCGCTCGCCCATGTAGCGGCGCGCTGCATCCAGCGCACCCTGCGCAGCACCCAGCGAGCAGGCGGCGATGTTGATACGGCCGCCATCGAGCCCCTTCATCGCCAGCTTGAAGCCGCCGCCTTCCTCTCCCAGAAGGTGGCTGACCGGCACACGGACGTTTTCGAAGGTGATGCCGCGGGTGGGCTGGCTGTTCCAGCCCATCTTCTCTTCCTTGCGGCCGTAGCTGATGCCCGGCAGGTCGGCCGGCACCGCGATCGCGCTGACCCCGCCTGCACCGGCACCGCCGGTGCGTGCCATCACCACCAGCAGTTCGGTGGCACCGGCGCCGGAAATGAAGGCCTTGGAGCCATTCAACACGTAGAACTCGCCATCGCGCACGGCGCTGGTCTTCAGCGAGGCCGCATCCGAACCGGCGCCGGGTTCGGTCAGGCAGTACGAGGCCAGCTTGCTGCCCGATGACAGGTCATTGCCCCATGCATCGCGCAGGGCCGGCTGGCCCCACTTGGACACCATCCACGACGCCATGTTGTGGATGCTGATGTAGGCCGCGGTCGACGGGTCGACGTTGGCGAGCTCCTCGATGACGACGGCGGCGTCCAGTCGGCTCAGGCCGCTGCCGCCCACTTCCGGGTCCATGTACAGACCACAGAAGCCCAGTTCACCGGCCTTGGCGATCGCCTCGCGCGGAAAGATGCCCTCCGCATCCCATCGCGCGGCGTGCGGCGCCAGTTCGGCCTGTGCGAAGTCGCGCGCCGCCTCGCGGTACGCCTGCTGCGCTTCTTCCTGTTCCGTCGTCATCGAGTGGCTCATGGCTGCTCCCTGCTGTTACTTCAGGCTGATCGTGGTGTTGACGCCGTGGCTCAGCGTCTCGTCGTCGAACCAGCGCGCGGTGACGGTCTTGGTCTGCGTGTAGAACAGCACCACCTGCTTGCCGTACGGACCCAGGTCGCCGAGTTTGGAAGCGCGCGAACCGGTGAACGAGAACAGCGGCACCGGCACCGGGATCGGCACGTTGATGCCGACCTGGCCGACGTCGATGTCTTCCTGGAAACGGCGTGCAGCAGCGCCGGACTGGGTGAACAGCGCAGTGCCGTTGCCGTTCGGGTTGCTGTTGACCATGGCGATGGCCTCATCCAGCGTTTCCGCTTCGAGGATGACCAGCACCGGCCCGAAGATTTCTTCCTGGTAGATGCGCATGTCGGTGGTGACACCGGCAAAGATGGTCGGGCCAACGAAATTGCCCTTCTCGAAACCATCGACCTGCGGCTTGCGGCCATCCAGCACCAGCTTGGCGCCCTGCTCCACGCCCGAAGCGATCAGGCCTTCGACGCGATCACGCGCGCTGCAGGAAATGACCGGGCCGACGTCGGTGCCGGCGACAGTGCCACCGCTGACCTTCAGGGTCTTGGCCTTTTCGACCAGGTCCTGCACCCAACCGCGCGCTTCACCGACCAGCACCAGGGTGGAGGCGGCCATGCAGCGCTGGCCTGCCGCACCGAAGGCCGCGCCGACCATCGCGTTGAGGGTCTGCTCCTTGTTGGCGTCCGGCAAGACCACGGCGTGGTTCTTGGCGCCCATCATGCACTGCACGCGCTTGCCGGCCAGCGAGGCGCGGTTGTACACGTGGGTACCGACGCGGGTGGAACCGACGAACGAAACGGCCTTGATATCCGGGTGGTCGCAGATCGCGTTGACCACTTCCTCACCGCCGTGGACCACGTTCAGCACGCCCTTCGGAATGCCCGCTTCCAGCGCCAGTTCGACCAGGCGCATGGTGACCATCGGGTCCTGCTCGGACGGCTTGAGGATGAAGGTGTTGCCGGTGGCAATGGCCATCGGGAACATCCACAGCGGGATCATCGCCGGGAAGTTGAACGGGGTGATGCCTGCGCACACGCCCAGCGGCTGCATGATCGAGTAGGTGTCCACGCCGTTGGCCACGTTGTTAGCCAGTTCGCCCAGCTGCAGGTTGCCGATGGCGGCCGCATGCTCGACCACTTCCAGGCCGCGGAACACATCGCCTTCGGCGTCCGGCAGGGTCTTGCCCTGTTCGGCGGTGAGGATGTGCGCCAGCTCGCTCATGTTTTCGCGGATCAGCTGCTGGTACTTCAGGAAGATGCGCGCGCGAGTACCAATCGGGGTCTTGCGCCAGGTCTTGAAAGCTTCCTTGGCGGCAGCCACGGCCGCGTCGACTTCACCCGTGGTGGCGAACGGCACCTGGGCCAGCACGTCCTGGGTGGCCGGATTGATCACGTCCTGCCAGTGGGAGGTGGCCGATTCAACGAACTGGCCATCGATCAGCATGCGGATACGGGGCGCTGCAACAGTCATGACGACAATCCACGGGGTGCGAAAGATGCTTGGCATTATTCACAGCACCCGCCTCGATTTCCGGGCTGAATCCGCTTAATCTGGCCAATGCCCGCCACGATTCCTGTTAATTCTGTGAATTATTCAGCCCCCCAGCGCCAACTCGGTCTGCGTCTGCTGCGCCTGCGCGAGCAGCGCGGCTACAGCCAGGCCGACCTTGCCCGCGCACTGGGGCTGTCGGCCAGCTACCTGAACCAGATCGAGCGCAACAAGCGCCCGCTGACGCCTGGGGTGCAGAAGAAGCTGGGCGAGGTATTGGGCGATGTTTCCGCCCTGTTCGACGACAATGAACCCGCCGCGCTGCAGGAGTCGCTGGGCGAGACCCTGCGCGACCTGGGTCTGGCCGACGTCAGCGCCACGGAACTGCGCGCGCTGGCCGGCAACCTGCCGCAGGTCAGCCGCGCGCTGCTGGACCTGCACCGCCGCCACCTGGCATTGCGCGAGCATGCCGCCGCGCTGGAATTCCAGTTGGGCGAGCCAGGCGCGGGCAGCACGCTGCCGGCCGGTGACCAGGTGCGCGAGTTCTTCAACCGCATGCACAACCACATCCCCGAACTGGATGAACTGGCCGAGCAGCTGTTCGCCGAATGGGGGCTGGCGCCGGGACACGTGGCACCACGGCTGCGCCAGTTGCTGGCCGACCGCCACGGGGTGCTGGTGGAAGTGGCCGCGCTGCAGGCCGGGCGCGAGAAGCGCCATTACGATGCCGGCAGCCGTACGTTGTGGCTGCCCGACTACCTGGAGCCGGGCCAACAGGCGTTCCAGATGGCGGTCGAGCTGGCACTGCGCGGCTACCTGCCGCAGATCGATGCGGTGATCGCGCGCACCGGCTTCACCGACGAAGCCCGCATCGCACAGGCGCGCATCGGCCTGTCCAACTATTTCGCCGGCGCGCTGGTGATGCCGTACATGCGCTTTCTGCGCGCGGCGGAAGCAAGCAGCTATGACATCGAGCTGCTGGCGCATCAGTTCGGCGTGGGATTCGAGGCGGTCTGCCATCGCTTGAGTACGCTGGCACGCCGCAGCGCACCCGGCCTGCCGTTCTTCTTCATCCGCGTGGACCGCGCCGGCAATGTGTCCAAGCGCCATTCGGCTACCGATTTCCACTTCTCGCAGGTGGGTGGTTCGTGCCCGTTGTGGATCGTCTACGAGGCGTTCAACCAGCCCGGACGCATCCTCACCCAGACCGCACGCATGCCCGATGGCCGCCGCCATTTCTGGCTGGCACGGCAGGTCAGCAGCGGCCCGGTGGGCCACGGCCAGCCACGCAAGACCTTCGCGGTGGCACTGGGCTGTGACCTGCAGCATGCCGACAGGCTGGTGTATTCGCTGGGGCTGGACGTGCAGAGCCCGGGTAACTCGGTGTCGATCGGGCCGGGCTGCCGGGTGTGTCCACGCGAGGACTGCATGCAGCGAGCGTTTACCCAGTTGCCGGGAAGATAGGGTTGGGTTCGGCAGGGCTGCGCCCTGCCCCTGCGCGTGGGAAGGCGGGGCGGCGGCCGGTTCGCGCCGCTGTTGGTGGGTGTCGACCTTGGTCGACACGATGGATCCACGCCATGCGTGGATGCGTCCGCTCAATAGATCGGCGTCACCTTCATCTGCGGCAACGGCCGTGGTGAGCCGTCGGTGAGGTCGGGACCAAGGTCATCCCAACTGCGGCCCTGCTCCACCATCAACCCCCACAGCTGCTGCGATGCCAGCCGCTTGTCTTCCGAGCCCAGCTTGTAGGACGGCGGTGGCGGCGTGCCGGTGGCCACCATCGCATAGGCCGCGCGATAGGCCAGCACCTGCTGCGCCGGATCATCGGTGCGCGATATCTCCAGCGTGTAGCGCTGGTAGGCCGAGGCCAGGTTGCGCCAACGGATCCAATAATGGTTCTCGAACGAGAACGAACAGAAGCGTGCACCGGCCAGACTGCCCTTGTCGGCAATGCGGGTCAGCACTTCCTGTGGCATGTCCAGGTTCATGCCCCCCTCGTCGCCCTGCAGGCTCACATGCACGATGCGGTCGCGATAACCGGGCGCACGCGCCTGCAACAGGTCGCGCCAGTTCTGCATGGTGGCCACCACCGCAAACAGGAAGCGGCTCAGTTCGCCAGCCGCCAATGGCGTGGCAATGGACTGGTAATGACGCTGCCATCCATGGCGGTTCTCGGTGGGCAGGAACACCGAGCGTTCCAGCGCCTGGCGGCTGTCGCTCTCGAGCAGCACCGGCTCGGGGCGTTGCGGATAGACCAGATTGATGGCGAAGGTGGGCCAGCGCGGCAGCGCGGCATCGAACAGGTGGATCGGGAAGTTGCTGCTGATGCCGCCATCGGAGAACCAGCACACCCGGAAAGCGGTGATCACCGGGCCGCAGGCCTGGCCTGCGCTGGTCAAGCCTTCCATGCTGTCGGCTACGTTCTGCCCAGCCTCACCTGCAACCGTCGATGTCGGCTCGCAGCGACGCTCGCGACGCGAGGGCTCGTGCAGCGGCACTGCGCTGATCAGCAGCGGGAAGCTGAGGCTCATCCGCGTGGCCACCAGTACCGGCAGCGACGCGCCCTGCGGCAGGTGGTAATAGTTGCGGCCTTCAACCTCGCGCGGCGGACCGGCATGGTCGACCATCCACTGCACCACGCTGGCCGGAAACAGCTGCTCGAATTCCTCGCGCAGGAACCAGAACTGCGCGCCGCCCAGCGGCAATGTGCGCGGTTCATTGTGCGACACGCAGGTGGTGATCATCTGCAGGGTGATCGCATGCGGACTGTGCGGCTCGCCTGCATAACGCGGCGCGTCGTGCAGATCGGCGAAGGTCAGCGGTGCATCCATCGGTTTGCCTGACAACTGCTGCAGGCTTTCATGCAGCCACTCGGTCAGCGCTGGCGTGCCTGCGTTCCGGCTCAGTCCACTGCAAAGCCCCAGCAGGTTGCGCCGCGCCACCCGTGCCACGCGCAGCGCGGCGCCGGCTACACCTGCGCCATAAGCACACAACAGCGACGGCAGCAGGGTCGCCGCCACGCCGCTCCAGCCACCGCCCCACCAGCCCAGGCCGAGCAGTAGTGCAAGCGACACCAGCACTTCCAGCGGCGCGATCTGGAACACCGCGATGGCCAGGCACAGCAGTTTGCGCGGCCAGCCGGCGTTGCCGGTCAGCACCACCAGCAGCCGATACGCCGCGCGCGCGCCAGCGGCCGGCTGGAACAGGCTGTAGATGAACCCGCGCCGCGACAACTGTGCCGACACCGCCGACAAGCCACCGTACCCGGCGTCACCGGGCAGGGTTTCGCCTGCCTGCTGGCGCCGGTCGCCGTATGCCGCAGCGGCCGCCACGGCAGCGGCGATCGCACCGGCCGAGGTGCCGCCGATGCTCTTGAAACGGTATTCGCGGGCCAGTGCGAGCACCGCGTTGGGATACACGATGCCGCTGGTGATGCCGCCTTTCATGACCAGATCGCAGTACTTCGCCGCCACGAGCCACCTCCCATCTGTTGATGCCGAGTATGGCAAGACACGCTCTCACAGCCTGAGAAAGCAGCCACAGCTTCGGCGCGTGATGGTGTCCCTTGACCATTACCGCCAACGGGTCCACCTTGCACCTGCCGAAGGTATCCATCCTGGCGTTCACGCGAGGGGATGGATTTAAACGGGAATCCGGTGAAGGCGCCTCGCGCGCCCATTCCGGAGCTGCCCCGCAGCGGTGAATGGAAACGAATCCTGCCAACAGCACTGGGCTCGCGCCTGGGAAGCGGCAGGTAGTAGGTAGGCTGCGGCCCGTGTCCATCAGCCCGAATACCGGCCCCGGCCGGGGGACTCGACCGTCCCCTGATTCGACCTGGAATCTCCGCGGGGAGGTTGCCGGGGCCATCGTCGTCCTGCGCGCGCAGGTGGCGTGGTCGCGCGCGTCCTGTTCACGGTTTCCGGCCAGACCCGCTGCTGCCCACGCCCAGATGCACCCGACGATGACCGAGCTCCAACGCCCCACCCTGACCCTTCCCGACAACGGCCAGCGCCTGCTGCTGCACTCGTGCTGCGCGCCATGCTCGGGCGAAGTGATGGAGGCGATCACCGCCTCCGGAATCGACTACGCGATCTTCTTCTACAACCCCAACATCCACCCGGTGAAGGAGTACGAGCTGCGCAAGCAGGAGAACATCCGCTTCGCCGAGCAGCACGGCATTCCCTTCATCGACTGCGACTACGACACCGACAACTGGTTCAGCCGTGCGCGTGGCATGGAGAATGAACCCGAGCGCGGCATCCGCTGCACGATGTGCTTCGACATGCGTTTCGAGCGCACCGCGCTGTACGCGCACGAACACGGCTACGACACCATCAGCTCCTCGCTGGGCATCTCGCGCTGGAAGAACATGGCGCAGATCAACGACTGCGGCGTGCGCGCCGCCTCGCACTACGAAGGCTTGCAGTACTGGGACTACAACTGGCGCAAGGGAGGCGGTGCCAGCCGCATGGTCGAGATCAGCAAACGCGAGCAGTTCTACCAGCAGGAATACTGTGGCTGCGTGTATTCGCTGCGCGACGCCAACCGCCACCGTCGTGAGAACGGCCGCGAGCGCATCAAGATCGGCCTGCTGTATTACGGGCAGGACAACGACGCCGCCAGCAGCGATTGACGTGCGCGCGAGTGGCGGCCACGCTGGTCGCCCTTCTTCCGTTGTGCCGGACCTGCCATGACCGCCCTGCCCGCTGATGTCGCCCTGCTGGTGATCGACCTGCAGCCGGACTTCATGCCTGGTGGCGCCCTCGCCTGCGACCAGGGCGATGCGCTGGTGACACCGATCGCGGCGTTGCTGGCCGAGCGCCGTTACCGCACCGTGGTTGCGACCCAGGACTGGCACCCGGCCGACCATGCCTCGTTTGCCAGCCAGCATCCGGGGCATCTGCCGTTCGAAGCGATCCTGCTGCACGCGCAGCCGCAGACGCTGTGGCCGGACCACTGCGTGCAGGGCAGCGCGGGCGCCGCACTGCACCCCGGCGTGGACTGGACCGTAGCCGACCTGATCCTGCGCAAGGGCACGCGCCAGCAGGTGGATTCGTACAGCGCCTTCCGCGAAAACCACGGCCCCGACGGCACCCGCCCGGCGACCGGACTGGCCGGCTGGCTGCACGAACGCGGCATCCGCGAGGTGCACGTGTGCGGGCTGGCCCGCGACTACTGCGTGCTGTGGAGCGCGCAGGACGCGGTGAAGTCCGGCTTCCGGGTGAAATTCCTGTGGGAGCTGACCCGCCCGGTGACCGAGGCCAACGACGGCATGGTGCGCGAGGCCCTGGCGAAGGCGAAGATTGCGGTCGCCTGACGCGTGGCGGTAGTGCCGGCCGCTGGCCGGCAAACCCTGGATCCCCGCAGTTGCCGGCCAGCGGCCGGCACTACCGGAATACGACCGTGCGGTGCCCGTTGAGCAGGATGCGGTGCTCGACATGCCGGCGCACGGCACGCGCCAGCACCTGCGATTCGGTATCGCTGCCCAGCCGTACCAGCTCGCGCGGCGTCATCGCGTGGTCCACGCGGGCCACGTCCTGTTCGATGATCGGGCCTTCGTCCAGGTCTTCGGTGACGTAGTGCGCGGTGGCGCCGATGATCTTGACCCCGCGCGCGTGCGCCTGGTGGTACGGCTGCGCGCCCTTGAAGCTGGGCAGGAAGCTGTGGTGGATGTTGATCGCCCTGCCCGCCAGCGCACGGCACAGCGTGGGCGAGAGAATCTGCATGTAGCGCGCCAGCACCACCAGGTCGATGCACTCGCGCTCGACCAGATCGATGATCTGCTGTTCCTGCGCCGCGCGCGTGTCGGCGTTCACCGGCAGGTGGTGGAACGGCACCTGGTAGGACGCCGCCAAGGCGGCGAAGTCCGCGTGGTTGGAGGCCACCGCTGCGATGTCCGTCTTCAGCTGGCCGCTGTGTGCACGGAACAGCAGGTCGTTCAGGCAATGGCCCTGCTTGCTGACCAGCACCAGCAGGCGCGGCCGGCGGCGGCCATCATGCAGCTGCCAGTCCATGCCGAAGTCCGCGGCCAGTGCGGCCATCGCGGCGTGCACGGTGTCCAGCGGCAGGCCCGCATCGCGGTCGAAGTGCACGCGCAGGAAGAAGCGACCGCTCTCCTCGTCGCCGAACTGCTGGGCGTCGAGGATGTTGCAGCCGTGGTCGAACAACAGGCCCGACACGCGGTAGACGATGCCGGTACGGTCGGGACAGGAGAGAGTGAGGATGGAATCGGGGCGCATCGCCGGAGTGTAGGGCAGCACCGCTGCGCGGTGGACGATGGTCACCGATGCAACCGACTGCTTGGTACAGACCCAAGCGATACTTGGCCTTCCGCATGGCAAGCTGGTCGGTCATGAACCTGTTGCAGCTCATCCGCAGCTTCACCCGCACCGCAGAGACCGGCAGCATTGCCGCTGCGGCGCGCACCCTTGGCATCAGCGCCACCGCCGTGGGCCAGAACATCAACCGGCTGGAGGCCCACCTGGGCGTGCGCCTGCTGAACCGCAGCACGCGCCAGCTGGCGCTGAGCGAGGCCGGCACGGTGTACCTGGCGCAGGTGCGGCATATCGAAGCCGACCTGGCGCGCGCGCAGGCGATGATCACCGGCGATGTCGAACCGGCCGGCCCCCTTCGCATCGCCAGCAGCAGCGCGTTCGGCCGACACGTGCTGGCACCGCTGCTGCCCTCGCTGCAGCAGCGCTACCCGCAGCTGCAGCTGGAGCTGCGCCTGACCGATCGCGCCGTGCAGCACGGTGCCGAGGCGGTGGATGCCAGCATCCGCATCGGCGCGCAGCTGGAGGACGGGCTGGTGGCGCGCCCCTTAGCACGTATCCCGTTCGTGTTCTGCGCATCGCCGGACTACCTGCAGGCAAACGGCACGCCGCTGGAGCCGGCGCAGCTGGCAACCCATCGCGGCCTGCTGCACCGCTTCCCCACCGACGGCCGGCCACTGCGCTGGGGCCTGCTGAAAGATGGTCAACGCGTGGACGCGGTGCTGCCGCCGAGCATGGTCTGCGATGACATCGATGCGCTGGCCGAACTGGCCGCTGCCGGTGCCGGTGTCACGCGGCTGGCGGCGTTCGTGGCCGAGCCGTATCTGCGTGACGGTCGCCTGCAGTGCGTGTTCGGTTGCGGCACCGACTGGCAGCCGGAACCGATGGACGTCTATTTCTGCGTGAGCGACCGCCGCGATTTCACCGCCAAGATCCGCGCGCTGTTCGAGCACCTGCAGGCCGGCCTGCCGCCGGCCTGGCAGGTGTAGTGCTCAGCGCGGACTGAACACGCCGCGTGCGTCGCGCGGTTCGCAGCGCAGGTACTGCGGTGCCGGCACCACGCTGTCGCCCAGTGCAGCAGCGGCGTGCCACGGCCAGCGCGGGTCGTACAGGATGCCGCGGGCCAGCGCGATGGCATCGGCCTGGTTGTGGCGCAGGATCGATTCGGCCTGCTCGGGCTCGGTGATCATGCCCACCGCGATCACCGGCATGCGCACCTTCTTGGCCTTGATCGCCGCCGCGAACGGTACCTGGTAGCCCGGGCCGACGCTGATCTTCTGGCGCTCGTGCAGGCCGCCACTGGAGACGTGCAGGAAATTGCAGCCACGCGCGTCCAGCACCTGTGCCAGTGCCTCGCTCTGCACGATGTCCCAGCCACCCTCGACCCAGTCGCTGGCGGAGATGCGCACGCCTACGGCGACCTTGTCCGACACTGCTGCACGCACCGCATCGAACACCTCCACCAGCATCCGCAGGCGGTTCGGCAGCGAGCCGCCGTAGCCATCGGTGCGGCGGTTGCTCAGCGGCGACAGGAACTGGTGCAGCAGGTAGCCATGTGCGGCGTGAATCTCGATCAGCTCGAAGCCCAGCCGCTCGGCGCGCACCGCGCTGGCGGCGAAGGCAGCAACGATCTCGGCGATGCCGACCTCGTCCAGTTCCTGCGGCGCCGGGTCGGTGGCATGGAACGGCAGCGGCGACGGTGCGACCGTGGCCCAACCGCGCGCATCGTCGGCGGGCAACTGGCCGCCGCCATCCCACGGGCGCGCCGTAGAGGCCTTGCGGCCGGCATGGGCCAACTGCACACCCAATGGCATCGGCGACCAGCGGCGTACGCTGGCCAACACCTGTGCCAGTGCCGCTTCGGTGCCGTCATCCCACAGGCCCAGATCGGCCCAGCTGATGCGGCCGCGCGCTTCGACCGCGGTGGCCTCGAGGATCAGCAGGCCCGCACCAGACTGCGCCAGGTTGCCCAGATGCATGGCGTGCCAGTCGCTGGCGCGGCCGTCTTCGGCGGAGTACTGGCACATCGGCGCGACGACGATGCGGTTGGACAGGGTCAGGGGGCCCAAGGAGATCGGCGAAAACAGCTGGCTCACGGCAGTGGGGGTGTACCAAAGGGGGTGCGTATTGCACCGCTGTGCGGCCGATAGATCAACCGTGTGGGTGGATCGCTGTTTCGTGGGAAGTCCAGACGGTCAGCGCACCCAGCCGGCCAGCGCCTCGGCGCAGTCGCGCTCGTCCTTGAACAGCAGCAGGTCGTCGGCACGGGTGCGGCCACGGTTCAGCGCGGCCACCGGCAGACCCGCCTTGGCCGCGGCCTGCACGAAGCGGAAGCCGGAATAGACCATCAGCGAGGAGCCCACAACCAGCACCGCATCCGCCTGCTGCAGGTGGTCGTGCACCGCATCCACGCGCTCACGCGGCACGTTCTCGCCGAAGAACACTACGTCCGGTTTCAGCAGGCCGCCGCAGTGCGCGCAGTCCGGCACCGCGAACGCGGAGAAGTCGGTTTCCAGGTCGGCGTCGCCGTCGGGCGCGATACCCGCCTGCAGCGATTCCCAGCCGGGGTTGGCCTGCAGCAGCCGCTGCTGGAACGCCTCACGCTCGCTGCGGCGCTCGCAGCCCATGCAGCGCACCAGGTCCAGGCGGCCATGCAGGTCGATCACGTTCTGGCTGCCCGCGCGCTGGTGCAGGCCATCCACGTTCTGGGTCAGCAGCACCTGCAGCTTGCCGCAGTCCTCCAGCGCGGCCAGCGCCTGATGCGTGCCGTTGGGCCGGGCCTGGCCGAAGCGCGGCCAGCCCAGCAGGCTGCGCGCCCAGTAACGCTGCCGGGTGGCCGCCTCGCCCATGAAGGCCTGGTAGGTCACCGGCGGCGTGCGCTTCCACTGGCCGTCGGCATCGCGGTAATCGGGGATGCCCGAGGCGGTGCTGCAGCCGGCGCCGGTCAGCACGAACAGGCGTTGGGCGCGGTCGATGAAGTCGGTGAGCGGCAGGGTCATGGCAGCCAGATGGGGGCGCGCGGGCGCCCCCGCAAGCACGGGCTCAGGCCGCCGGCGCGCCGGGAAGCTGCGGCACGGTCACCGGGTGACCATCCTCGCCCAGCGCGATCATCACGAAGTGGCCGCGGGTGCACAGCTTGCGCTCGCCGCTGTGCAGATCCTCGGCGATCAGCTCCACCTCGACCTTCATCGAGCTGCGACCGACCTCGACGATGCGGCCGATGGTCTCGACCATCTGGCCGATGCGGATCGGCAGCTTGAAATCGACCTGGTCGCTGCGCGCGGTCACCACGGTGCGGCGCGAATAGCGGGCGGCGGCGAGGAAGGCTGCCTTGTCCATCCATGCCAGCGCCTGGCCACCGAACAGGGTACCCATGTGGTTGGTGTGGTTGGGAAAGACGATTTCGGCCATGCGCACTTCGGTCGGCGGCACGGTCTCGGGAATGGGGGTCATGGGGGCGGTTCGGGTGTGGGGTAGGACGGATTTTAAGGCAGGTGGCGTGCAGGCGGCGCTACACTTCGGCACCCCCACTGCGTGAACCCGCCATGCCCGCTACGTCCGACCTGCTGGCCTTCGCCCTTGTCTCGCTGGCCATGGTGCTGACACCCGGGCCGAACATGATCTACGTGATCTCGCGCTCGATCTGCCAAGGCCGCGTGGCCGGGCTGATTTCGCTGGGCGGGGTGGCGCTGGGCTTCGTGTTCTACATGCTGTGCGCGGCGCTGGGCATCACCGCGCTGCTGATGACCGTGCCGTTCGCCTACGACGCGCTGCGCATCGGCGGCGCGCTGTACCTGCTGTACCTGGCCTGGCAGGCACTGAAGCCGGGCGGCCGCTCGCCGTTCGCGGTGCGTGACCTGCCGGTGGACGGCCCGCGCAAGCTGTTCGCGATGGGTTTCCTGACCAATGTGCTGAACCCCAAGGTAGCGGTGATGTACCTGTCCCTGCTGCCGCAGTTCCTGCACCCCGACAGCGAAGGCGGCGTGCTGATGCAGTCGCTGGTGCTGGGCTCCACCCAGCTGCTGGTCAGCGTGAGCGTGAACGGCATCATCGCGATGATGGCCGGCAGCATCGCCGGCTTCCTGGCGGCACGTCCCACCTGGCAGGCGGTGCAACGGTGGTTCATGGGCACGGTGCTGGCCGGGTTGGCCGTGCGCATGGCGGTGGATGGGCGGCGGTGATGACCCTTCCGATGCTGCAGCGATACTCCTATCTCAAGATCGATGGGCCGTCCTGCGTTTGAACATGCTGTGCCGGCTGTAGTTCAAGGATCGCTGCTTGCGATTGAGTCAATGCATCAGCACGATGCAGCGACTCCGCTTCAGGCGCACGAAGCGCATCCATCGTATTCATGTGTCCTCGGCGATGGGCTGGATCATCCATTGCTCCCTCCACTATGAAGACCCTCTCACCCCGAGCCAGGCTTTCTGTCGGGTTGTTCAACACAACATGGTCAACCCGCGAAAGCCCCTGCTCCTTCGCCAGTACCAGCAGGCTTGCGGACATGCGCTGACTCGACTCGTCCCACGGCTTCCCATGCTCGGTGTCCAAGCGTTCCACACCAGCCCTGATCTGCATATGGAGAGCACGGTCTGCATCGCCAAGTTCAGCTGTTGAAGAAGGCACTCGATGCAGCGACGGTGAGTCGTCGGCGGGAGTGCCAACTCTCTCCGCAACTGCGGTGCGCTCGGCGTCAAGTTCTGGCTCTGGCCTGCGTCGTCGCTGCCGCTGCGAGGGCGCTATGTGCTGGTCATAATATGCGCCGTAGTAAAGCTCGTAGTTCGCATGAGGACCAACAGACGGAGTCTCCGTCTTGAAAACCTCGGCGATCTGATCTAGTGCTTGGCTACGGTTGATCCGTCCGGCCTGGAGTTCCGCCGCAATGGCTCCATATTGTTGTGGCCGGTTACCTGTGCCGGAAACGCCAATGTCCGGACCACCAGCGGCGACAATTTCGCGCTGGATCTGGACATTGCTGAGCGTCGCGGCGGCTTCTCCTCGCAACATGCTGTTTACATAGGATTGCTTGGAAGTCCGATCCGGGCCTTCGGTGAAGAGATGGTGTCCAACTTCGTGAGAAAGTGAACGTGCGATTCGGGAGCCTTGCCCAATCGCGTTTTCGTCAATAACGATCTTCTCACGGGGAACAAGATAGGTGCCCATACCGGCTTGTCCCCAGACGTTATCAAGATCGTCGCGTTCGGCCTGTGCGAGACCCGCTCGGAGTGTTGGGGATTTCGCCAGAAGCGGCGCCAACGAGGGGTCGGCCGATGGCGATGCTGGACGACGTGCGGCGCCAGGGCGCCCCCCCTCCTGCGACTGTGGCAGTCCAACTTCTTCAGTACGCTCCATGGCGCGGCTCCTTCGCAATGACAGGGGATCAGCGGTGACTGATCAGTACGCGGGTCAGTGTCACGTTGTCTGGGGCGAGACTGAGGACGACCTCAGCACCGTTCACCTTCGCGGACCAGTAAGGGCGGGAGCCAGGCGCATCGGGGTGAGGGGGGTATAGGGTGGAGTCCTCCCAGATGATCTCCTCGAGCAGAATGCTGGGTGGCGCGACATCAAATGTCAGCTTCGCATGCGCAGGATCGTCGGGAACACTTCTCAGGGTGATGTTCCGGACCTCAAGGTCGCCCAACCTTCCGCGTTCTGCGGTCCGCTCGTCCCGCAGGCCCTGTCGCGTCGGTGCACCCAGGTGCGTGTGAAGTTGTTCATTCAATGCGTCGACATCATCAAAACGCACGCCTGCCAAACGCTCGATGTCGTACTTGAATCGCTCCATACCAATTTCACTCCCTGATTTGACGGACTGTCTTTGATTCAAATGATGCGAGGGGGTTGGGCGTGCACCGCTCGAACACGCTGACAGTACCAACGCTGCAATAGTGATTGTGAGGCAGCGATACCCTGCTACCCAGGGGCGGCGCCGAAGTCCACCTTTTGATGAAGAAGCGCATTTCTCGACCGATGCATCCATGAAAGTACCTCTCGCGGGAGTCCCACTTTCGCGAATCTAGCACGACGTCGGAGTCAAGCAGGTCACTGGCCGTGGGCACTCAAGCGCCGATGTGGCACGTCGGCTCGGTATATCGATCCACAGTCTTCAAGGCTGACGATAATGGCATGTGAATCCATAATCCACGCGCCTGGTGGCAACGGCTCGGGCAAGGGCATGGGCATGCGTCCATGAAAAAACCTTCCGCGCTGCGCGCTCGCCGGGCGTGGCCCGGCGCTACCGTAAAAACGAAAAACCCCGGCGTTGGCCGGGGTTTCTCGTTGCGACAGACCTGACCGGATCGATCAGAAGTTCATGTCGAAGGCGACTTCGCCCTTCACGCCCACCTGGTAGGCCGAGGCGCGGCGTTCGAAGAAGTTGGTCAGTTCCTGCACGTCCTGCAGTTCCATGAAGCTGAGCGGGTTGCGCACGTTGTACTTGCGCTCCATGCCCAGGCGATGGAAATGGTTGTCGGCGCAGTGCTGCAGGTACTGGCGCATGTCACGGGTGGAGATGCCTGCCACGCCACCGGACAGCACGTCCTCGGCGAACTGCACTTCACACTCGATGGCCTCGGCCAGCATGTCATAGACATCCTGCTTCATCTTGTCGTCGAACAGGTCCGGCTCTTCCTCGCGGATCACGTCCACGCACTCGAAGGCGAATTCCATGTGCGCGCTTTCGTCGCGGAACACCCAGTTGGTGCCCGAAGCCAAGCCGTTGAGCAGGCCGCGCGAACGGAAGTAGTACACGTAGGCGAACGCGGCGAAGAAGAACAGGCCTTCGATGCACGCGGCAAAGCAGATCTGGTTCAGCAGGAACTGGCGACGCTCTTCGCGGGTCTCGATGCGCTTCAGGTCCTGGATCGAGTCGATCCACTTGAAGCAGAAATCGGCCTTCTTCTTGATCGAATCGATGTTCTCCACCGCAGCGAAGGCTTTGACGCGCTCGTCCGGATCCGGCAGGTAGTTGTCCAGCAGGGTCAGGTAGAACTGCACGTGCAGCGCTTCTTCATACAGCTGGCGCGACAAGTACATGCGCGCTTCGGGTGCGTTCAAGTGCTGGTACAGGTTCAGCACCAGGTTGTTGGACACGATCGAATCGCCGGTGGCGAAGAAGGCGACCAGGCGGTGGATCAGGTGGCGCTCGCCCGGCGACATCTTGCTGTGCAGGTCGCTGATGTCGATCTGGAAGTTGATCTCTTCCACCGTCCAGGTGTTCTTGATCGCGTTCCGGTACATGTCATAGAACTGCGGGTAGCGCATCGGGCGCAGGGTCAGTTCAAAACCGGGATCGAGCAGCATCTGCTTGGGCTTGTCGGCCATGGGTGTTTCCTTGAATTCTCGGGTCAAAACGCCGGGCGTGGCCCGGCGCTACCTTGGTATTTTCTGCAGTCGAGCAGCAGTGCCGACCAACGGTCGGCACCCACCGCGCGTTAATCCACCGCGCGGTATTACTGGCAGGCTTCGCAGGCTTCCGGGTTCTCCAGCGAGCAGGCGATGGCCTCCTCCGGGCTGAACACCTTTTCCGGCGCAACGCTGGCCGTGTGGCTGACGGTGGTCTTGGCGATCTTGGTGGCCGGACGCGAACGCAGGTAGTAGGTGGTCTTGATGCCCTGCTTCCAGGCGTACATGTACATGGACGACATCGCGCCGATGCTCGGGCTTTCCATGAACAGGTTGAGCGAGGCGGACTGGTCGATGAAGGCACCACGGTCGGCGGCCATGTCGATCAGCGAACGCATCGGCAATTCCCATGCGGTGCGGTAGACGTGGCGCAGCGTTTCCGGAATCTGGGTGAGGGCCTGGATCGAGCCGTCGGCCAGCTTGATCGCATCGCGCATTTCCGGGGTCCAGTGGCCCAGCTTCTTCAGCTCGTTCACCAGGTAACGGTTCACCTGCAGGAAGTCACCGGACAGGGTCTCGCGCTTGAACAGGTTGGACACCTGCGGTTCCACGCACTCGTAGCAGCCGGCGATGGAGGCGATGGTGGCGGTCGGGGCGATCGCGATCATCAGCGAGTTGCGCAGGCCGTGTTCCTTGATGCGTTCACGCAGGGCGTCCCAGCGCGCGGCATCTTCCGGCACCACGTTCCAGGCATCGAACTGCAGCTCGCCGCTGGCCGCACGGGTGTCGGCGAAGGACGGGTGCTTGCCGCGTTCCTGGGCCAGTTCGACCGAGGTTTCCAGCGCGTGGAAGTAGATGGTCTCGGCGATCTTCTTCGACAGCGCGCGGGCTTCGGCGCCATCGAACGGCAGGCGCTTGCGGAAGAACACGTCCTGCAGGCCCATGCAGCCCAGGCCGACCGGACGCCAGCGCAGGTTGCCGCGGCGCGCCGATTCGATCGGGTAGAAGTTCAGGTCGATCACGCGATCCAGCTGGCGCACGGCCAGGCGCACGGTGTCGGCCAGCTTGTCGAAATCGAATTCGCCGTTGCCGTCGAAGTGGTTGCCCAGGTTGATCGAACCCAGGTTGCACACCGCGGTCTCTTCAGCCGAGGTGACTTCCAGGATTTCGGTGCACAGGTTGGACAGGTGGATCACGTTGCCGGCGCGCAGGGTCTGGTTGCTGGCGCGGTTGCACTTGTCCTTGAAGGTCATCCAGCCGTTGCCGGTCTCGGCCAGGGTGCGCATCATCCGCGAGTACAGCTTGCGTGCGGAGATGGTGCGGTTGGCCTTGCCCTGTGCTTCGGCCTGCAGGTAGGCAGCCTCGAAGGCTTCGCCGAACAGGTCGGTGAACTCGGGCACCACGCGCGGATCGAACAGCGACCATTCCTGGTCCGATTCGACACGCTTCATGAACAGGTCCGGGATCCAGTTGGCCAGGTTCAGGTTGTGCGCACGGCGCGATTCGTCGCCGGTGTTGTCACGCAGCTCGAGGAAGTCCTCGATGTCGGCGTGCCAGGTTTCCAGGTACACACAGGCCGCGCCCTTGCGCTTGCCGCCCTGGTTCACCGCAGCCACTGACGAATCCATGGTCTTCAGCCACGGCACGATGCCGTTGGAATGGCCGTTGGTCGACTTGATCAGCGAGCCACGCGAACGCACGCGGGTGTAGCTGACGCCGATGCCGCCGGAGAACTTGGACAGCTGGGCGATGTCGCCGTACTTGGAGTAGATCGATTCCAGCGAATCCTGCGGCGAGTCCAGCAGGAAGCACGAGGACAGCTGCTCATGGGTGGTGCCGGAGTTGAACAGGGTCGGGCTGGACGGCAGGTAGTCCAGGTTGCCCATGCGCTTGTACAGCGCCAGGGTTTCCGGCACGTCCTCGCTCAGCGCGCTGGCGATGCGCAGGAAGAACTGCTGCGGGGTCTCGATCACCTTGCGGGTGTGCGGATGGCGCAGCAGGTAGCGGTCGTACAGGGTACGCAGGCCGAAGTAATCGAAGTTCAGGTCCAGCGAGATGTCGATGGCATCGTTGAGCTTGCGTGCGTTGGTCTGCACGAAGTTCAGCAGGCGGTCGTTGATCAGGCCCACTTCGTGGCCACGACCCACCGACTGCGAGAACGCGTGGATTTCCTGGTTGGACACTTCCTTGGCGATGAAGTTGGCCAGCAGGCGCGCGGCCAGGCGGCCGTACTCGGGTTCTTCGCCGATCAGCAGCGCCGCGGTGCGGATGGACAGTTCGTCCAGCTCCTGGGTAGTGGCGCCGTTGTACAGACCGGAAATGGTGCGGGTGGCCACGCGCATCGGATCGACGGCGTGCAGGCCTTCAGAGGAACGCTGCACCGCGCGGACGATCTTGTTCAGATCCACCAGCTCGGTCGTGCCATTGCGCTTGGTCACACTCATCGCGTTGGACGTCGGCGGCGACGTCAACAGGAACTCGCTTTCCTTCTCGATGGTGGCGCTGGTCTCGGTGGTCACGGCGTGTGTCCTCTTGGCGTGATGGATGGTGGCTCGGTGCATCGGATGACGCGGCCCGGGACGTGACACCCCAGGGTGGCAGGCCGGTGTCGCAGGAAGTGAGACCCTGCGCCTGTGGCTGCCGCTGGCAGTGCTGACCGGTGCCGCTGCGGGCATGGAGGGCGTATCACCGGATGGTCCGGCGATCCATTCCATGGACCCGGCGGCTTGGGGTCCCCACAACCGACAGCCACAAGATAGTGGGGGTAGTTGGGTCCGTCAACGCCAAATGTAGTGAAATTTGGCAATCCCTTGCGCCGCAAGGATCGTGCCATCGGCGCCCGGTTTGGACGCTTTGGACCTGCTGGATCGGGCTGCGCAGTCAAGCCCGAAAAGCGTCGTGGTGGCGGTAATCAGCGCCCCACCAGCGGAACAATGACAGCTTCACATGACAGGGCCATGCAGGCGAGGGACAACTCTGTGGATAGGTGGTGGGCAGCCAGTGGGAATCCGGTGGACGGGATGACTTCCGACCGGTGACGCCCACGCACAGGCAGCGGATGCTGGTCTTCCGGTTCCGGAGAAGGATGTTCCGATTCGCCTGCGCCTGTCCGCTCTGGCCCTGCTGCCCGCCCTGTTCATTGCTCCGGCGCTGGCCGCCGACGGGCCGGACCTGCGTTCGGACCAGTGCGGTATCCGTACCGACTACGACGTGCTGGTGGACAGCGGCGGCATCTGGCTGCGGCATGGCCCACAGGCGCCGCATGAGGTGGTGTTCCACGACGGCGAGCTGAGCCTGGACGGCACGATGGTGACGGTCAGTGCCGCCGACGCCGCCCGCCTGCGGCAGCTGGAGGCCGGTGCCCGCCAGCTGATGCCGGCCGCCACCGCGCTGGCCCACGAAGTCTCCGGGGTCACCTTCGATGCGCTGGACGCCGCCTTCGAGGCCATCACCGGCAAGTCCCGCAACCGCCAGATGCGGGCGATGCGTGGCGAGATGCAGGGCTGGATCGACGCCAGCCTGGGCCGCGGCTACTGGGAACAGGAGACCTTCGGCGATGGCTTCGACGCGCATATCGAGCAGATGGCCGAGACGATGGCCGGGTCGATGACCCGCAGCGTGCTGTGGCAGGTGTTCACCGGCCGCGCCGGAGCCATGGAGCGCCGCGCCGACCGTCTCGACGCCGAGGTCGACCGCCGGATGGAAGCGCGCAGCCAGCAGCTGGAGGCCAATGCGATGGCGCTGTGCCCGCTGGTGCAGTCGCTGGCGGCGGCCCACGACGCGCTGAAGGTGCGCTACCAGGGACAGCCGCTGCGGCTGCTGGGGGAGCACAGCGATGGCTCGGGCCTGCATGTGTCGGCCGGGCCGGATGAGCGGCCACGTGGTAATGCGGTGGCGCCGACCCGGTAACCACGTTGTGCTGTTGTAGCGCCGAGCCCATGCTCGGCTGCTTTTCGGCACATCCTTTAGAAGCAACCGAGCGTGGGCTCGGCTCTACAGTAAACCGCCCTCACGCCCGGTGCGGGGTGCCCAGGTACTCGGCACTCTGCATTTCGATCAGGCGCGAGGCCGTGCGCTCGAAGGCGCCTCTTACTCATGTTCTGCGCGAGCCCGAATTCTCAGACAGCCCAGCTGCCAGAAAAATCTGGGGCTTCTACAGATGAGCACACTACGCTTCGATCAACCCCAGCGCTTCGCCCAAGCCTTCAACAAACCCTGCCTGCTCACCTGAATATTCCATTGCGATGCTTTCAATCTGCACGCACAAAGCTGATTTGGACTCCAAGTCCATCATTTGCAATGTGGAAGCCAATCGTTCGAGCCCCTGCACCGCAGCATCTGGATCCAATACATCATCCATCGAAAACTCGAGAAAGATGGCAAGCTCAACGATGGCTCGCGCAACGTGCTTGTTGATTTCCTGGCTCACGAATCACCTTTGCTTGTACAGGCACTTCCCAGCGCGCAGTTGAGTCCTTCTGGACCTGGCATGTCAGGTAGAGCCGAGCCTACGCTCGGCAGCCTTTCGGCGCACCCGGCAGAAGCAGCCGAGCATGGGCTCGGCTCTACAACCAGCGGCACCCCTCACGCGCGGTGCGGGGTGCCCAGGTACTCGGCGCTCTGCATTTCGATCAGGCGCGAGGCCGTGCGCTCGAACGCGCCCTGCAGGCGGGTACCGGTGTACAGCTCGACCGGCGAGGTGCTGGCGGTGCAGACCAGGTTGACATGGCGGTCGTACAGCTCGTCGATCAGGTTGACGAAGCGGCGCGCGGCATCCTCGTTCAGCCGATCGAAGGCCGGAATGCCCCCCAGCAGCACGGTGTTGAACTCGTGCGCGATCTCGATGTAATCCGACGGCCCGCGCGGGCCTTCACACAGGGCGGCGAAGTCGAACCAGGCAATGCTCTTGCCACGCGCGCGCACCGGGATCTTGCGGCTCTCGATCTCGATGTTGCCCGCCTTGGCTGGTTGGCCGCCGCTCAGTTCGTCCCAGCGCGTGGCCAGCCAGGTGTCACTGTCGGCGGCCAGCGGCGCGCGGTACACCGGCGAACGGGTCAGCGCGCGCATGCGATAGTCCTCGGTGCCTTCGGCGTACAGCTCCACGCAGTAGCGCTGCAGCAAGCCGATGGCCGGCATGAAGCTCTCGCGCTGCAGGCCGTTGAGGTACAGGTTTTCCACCGCCGTGTTGGAGGTGGTGACCAGGGTCACGCCCTCGGCGAACATCCGCTCCAGCAGGCGCGCCAGCAGCATGGCATCGCCGATGTCGGTGACGAAGAATTCGTCCAGCACCAGCACGCGCAGGTTGCTGCGCCATTCCTGGGCGATCTTCGCCAGCGGGTCGCTCTGGCCCTGGTGCTCGCGCAGGCGCTCGTGGACGCTGCGCATGAAGCGATGGAAGTGGGTGCGGTATTTCTGCTTGATCGGCAGGCCGTCGTAGAACAGGTCCACCAGGAAGGTCTTGCCGCGGCCGACGCCGCCCCAGAAGTACAGGCCCTTGACCGGCTCGGGTTTCTTCCAGAACGAGGACAGGCGGTCCAGCCAGCCGTCCTCGGCGCTGTCCACCAAGGCCAGATGGATCCGGTCCAGCTCGGCCAGGGCCGCATGCTGGGCCGGGTCGTTCTGCCAATCGCCGCGTTCCACCCCGGCCGCGTAGCGCTGCGTCGGGGTCAGTTCCACCTCGCTCATGCCGCCGTGCCCAGCCAATGCTTGACGCCGTGGGTGAGCGCGCCGCGCAGGTCGATCAGCTTGCGGTGGAAGAAGTGGCTGGTGTCCGGCATGCGCACCAGCTCATGCGGCGCATCGAGGGTGTCCAGCCACTGGTAGACAGCCTGCGGGTCGACGATTTCATCCTGCTCGCCCTGGATCAGCAGCCAGCGCGCCGGCGGCGCGATGCCGCCGAAATCCCAACGACCCGCCGGCGGCGCGATCGAGATCAGCGCTTCGGGCTGCAGCTCGGCAGCGGCCTTCAGCGAAACGAACGCGCCGAAGCTGAAGCCGGCCAGCCACAGGCGGTCGTCCGGGCGCTGCTGGCGGACCCAGGCGGTGACGGCCTTCAGGTCCTCCTGCTCGCCCACGCCATGGTCGAATTCACCGGCAGAACCACCGACGCTGCGGAAGTTGAAGCGCACCGTGGCGATGCCCAGCTCGCGCAGGGTGGTGGCGGTCATGGTGACCACCTTGTTGTGCAGGGTGCCGCCTTCGGTGGACAGCGGATGGCAGATGACGGCCACGATCGGCTGCACCGGCACATCGGCCTTGGGCAGGTCGACGAGCACTTCCAGCGGGCCAACCGGGCCTTCCAGTGAGATGCAGGCGGTTTCGCCGGGGGCGACGGGGAACGAGGGCTTGTGCATGGCACCATGATAGCGTCCCCCGCCGCTGCCCTGTGCCCGCCCCATGCTCTACCTGTCCCTGGCCGTGATCTGCAGTGTGCTGGTTTCGGTGTTGTTGAAGCTGGCTGGCCGTCGCCAGCTGGATGTTGCGCAGATGGTGACCTGGAACTATCTGGTCGCCGCGACGATGACGGCGGTGGTGCTGCAGCCGCCGCTGGACGCCTTGCGCGCACCGCATGCACCGTGGGTTTCACTGCTGGCGCTGGCGGTGGTGCTGCCCTCGATCTTCCTGGTACTCGGCCGTGCGGTGGCGGTGGCCGGCATCGTCCGCAGTGACGTGGCACAGCGGTTGTCGCTGCTGCTGTCGCTGGCGGCGGCGTTCCTGTACTTCGGGCAGACCGCCACGCCGTGGAAGCTGGTCGGGCTGGGCCTGGGCCTGCTGGCGATGGTGGCCATCAGCCTGCGTCCACGCGGCCCCGCAGTGGCCGCTTCCGTCGGCGGCTGGGGCTGGTTGCTGGGCGTGTGGGCGGGCTTTGCGGTGGTGGATGTGCTGCTGAAGCAGGTGGCGCTGTCCGGCACGCCGTCGATGGCGGCGGTGCTGGCCAGTTTCAGCGTGGCTTTCGTACTGATGCTGGCGCTGCAGTTGTGGCGGCATTTCAGTGGGCGCAGCCGCCTGGCCTGGCGCAACCTCGGTGCAGGCGCGCTGCTGGGCCTGCTCAACGGCGGCAACATCCTGTTCTACGTGCATGCGCACCAGTCGATGCCGGACAGCCCGGCCACCGTGTTCGCCGGCATGAACATCGGCGTGGTGGTGCTGGGTGCGCTGGTGGGCGTGTTCGCCTTCGGCGAGGCAACCACGCGCTGGAACCGCGCGGGTCTGGCGCTGGCGGTGCTGGCGATCGGTTTGATCGCCTGGGGGTAAGTGATGCCTGGGGTCAGAGCCCATTCCGTGGGAATGGGATCCGACCCCGGCGCTGGGTTATCTGTCGAAGCCCAGCAGCAGCGGGTCATGGTCGGAGCTGCGCCACGGGCCCTGCACGTTGCGGCCCTGGTAGCCGCTGGCGTCCTGCTCGTCGGCGTTGCTGTGCCACTCGGCGGCGCCACGCAGGCGCTTGGCCATCGTCGGGCTGAGCAGCGCGTGATCGAGGCGACCGGTATAGCCGTTGTAGACGTAGCTGTAGGGCTGTTCGACCTTGGCCACCTTGAAGGCATCCTGCCAGCCCAGGTCGTGCAGGGTGCGGATCGGATCTTCCATGGCGTAGGCGTTGAAGTCGCCCATCAGCACCACGTCCTTCACCTTCAGGCGCGCGGCTTCGGCCTGCACCCAGGTATTGAGCTGCCTGGCCGATTCCACGCGGGTGGCGTTCCAGCAGCCCTGCCCGTCATTGCGGTCGGCGTCGGCGCCACTGGCCTCGCGGCAGCCCTTGGACTTGAAGTGGTTGGCGACCACCATGAATGGTGCGCCCTTGCCCTGGAACGCCTGTGCCAGCGGCGCACGGCTGTGTTCGACGAAGGGACCGTCGAGCTTGGTCAGCGGCGTGCCGAGCGGTTTGAATTCGCTCCTGCGGTAGATGATGCCGACGCGGATCGGATTGCTGCCAGGACCTTCACCGGCATCGACGAACGCCCACTGCTTGTCGGCCGCGAGACCGACATTGAGTGCGTTTACCAGTTCAGCGATGGCCGACTGCGGGCCGTAGCCGTCGTTCTCCAGTTCCATCAGCGCGGCGATATCGGCGCCCAGCGCGTTGACGGTGGCGACCAGCTTGCCGACCTGCGCCTTGTGCTCGTCCAGCGTGCGCGCGCCGCGCAGGGTCGGGAATCCGCCGCCCTGGCCGTCACCATTGAAGAAGTTCTCCAGGTTGAAGGCGGCGATATGCAGGCTGCCGGGTACGCTCGGCACGGCCGGCCGCTGCAGTTCCGGCAGCTTCACTGTGCCGTCGACCTGCAGGCTGGGGCGACCCTGCGCATCGACTCGCACGGTGCCTTCCACGTTGCGCAGCTGCATTCCGGTACGCAGCACCGGGTTGCCCGGCAGATAGGCGACGCTGGCCGGGTCACGTGCATCGCTGCCGTCGTCCAGCAGCAGGCGGCGGCGTTGGTTGTCGGCCATTACCTGTTCGATACCGGCGCTGCCGGGCACGGCCACTTCGGTCGGCTGCCAGAGGCGGCCATCGAAGGCGACGGTGAGCTGGCCGAAGCGTTCCAGGCCATCGGTGCCGGCCAAGGTGAGCGGCGCAGCGATGCGCACATGCTGGCCCTCCAGCGCACGCCAGTCGGCCGGCGCGGCGGCCAGGGTGACGGTGGCCGGGCTGCGCGGCGCGGTCGCCGAGGTCGGCGCAACCTGCGGCTGGGCCTGGGCGAAAGCGGATGTCGGCAGCAGCAGGGACAGGGCAAGGGCGAGGGAACGGCGACGCATCGACAGACGACTCCACGGAAGAGGCGCACAGACTAACCCTGAAATGCGAAACCCCGCCTGCGCGGCGGGGTTCCGGCCTCGGTGGGCAAAGGTAGTGCCGGCCGCTGGCCGGCAACCTCAGGACCTCTGCGCGATGCGTGGTTGCCGGCCACCTGACCGGGCACGCGTATCCGCAGTAGATCCACGCCATGCGTGGATGCGGCGCCCGCTATTTCAGATTGCCCAGCATCCAGTCCACCGTGGCGTGGATCTGCTCCTCGGTGAGCGCCGGGTTGCCGCCCTTGGGCGGCATGATGCCCCCGTCCGGGCCGGTGTAGCCCTCGACGGCGTGCTTGTAGAGGGTTTCCTTGCCCTGCGCCAGGCGCTTGTCCCAGTGCGAGTGGTCGAGCGTCGGCGCCATGCCCACCCCGGTGGTATGGCAGGCGGTGCACAGGTTGTCGAAGATCACCTTGCCGTCCTTGGTACCCCCGTAGGCCACCTGCGAGGCGGCCTTGGCCAGCGCGGCGGCATGCGCTGCAGCCTGCGCGGCGGCGCCGGTGCTACCGGCGTATACCGCGCCAGTGGGCGAAATGCGCTGTTCGGTGCGTTTGGCGGCGGTAGGCGACACCTCGGGCGGAATCCGGGTGTGGATGAACGCGGCCAGGAGGATCAGACCGAGAGTGATGGCCATCAACAGCGCGATCACCATGGAGAAGCGTTTCAGGAACTCCAGATCGTAATTCCGCACTCTTCGTTACCCCTGGCTGATAGTCGTTGGACCACGGCTGAGCGACTGCGTGATGGACCGAGTATAGAACGCACGCCGCGCCCGACAACAGGCGTCAGGGCTGGTGCGGCGCAGCATATGGAGAGGGGTCAGATCCCTTTTGCAACGCAAAAGGGATCTGACCCCGCAAGGATGCCGGCCAGCGGCCGGCACTACCGGATGACGGGGGCGCCAACAGCCCGCAGGCAGAAACTGCAGATGGCCTCGACCAGTGCGCCTTCGTCGCGGTGCGCTTCGCGGCTGGGCGCGGTCGGGCCGACCATGGCTTCGGTGAAGGCCCCCACCAGGCAAGCGGCGGCAGCATGCGCGTCCTGCGCTGGCAGCTCACCGGCCGCCACGCCCTCTTCCACCAGGCGCAGGAACACGTCACCGAAGGCACGGCGGCCGCGCATGCGCTCGGCTTCCACATCCGGATCCACCGGCTCGACGATGAAGGCGTGGGCCAGGCCCGGGCCGGCAAGGGCACGGCGGACGAAGGCGGTGATGGCCTGGCGCAGGCGCACGCTGGCCGGCTCCGGTGCGCTGGCGATGCGCTCCATGATCGCTACCTCGTGGGCCACGGCCGCATTGAGCACTTCCACGAACAGCTCGGCCTTGGACGGAAAGTGGCGGTAGATCAAGCCGGTGGAGACCCCGGCCTGGGTGGCCACGGCGGTTACCGGCGCGTTGCGCCAGCCGCCGGTGGCGACCAGTTCGCGGGTGGCCAGCAGGATCCGTTCACGGGCCCCGGCCAGGCGTTCTTCCATCAATGCTGAGCGTTTGTAGGCCATGTCCTGAGTCTAGTTTCAATTTTTGAATTTGTATTCACTTCTTACCCGAACCCCGCTACGCTGGGGTCCAATCGCCCGCGCGGGCCGCTGCTGTGAACAGCTGCCCGCTTCCCCCTTCCGGGTGCGTCCATTCCCCACCTTCCCTCGTGGAGCCATCGCAATGCACGTGCCATCCCTGAACTTCGACCTCGGCGAAGATATCGACCTGCTGCGCCAGAGCGTGGCCCATTTTGCCGCTGCCGAGATCGCGCCGCTCGCGGCCGAGACCGATGCGACCAACCAGTTCCCGTTGGCACTATGGCCCAAGCTGGGCGAGCAGGGCCTGCTGGGCCTGACCGTGGAAGAAGAATACGGCGGCACCGGCATGGGCTACCTGGCCCACGTGGTGGCGATGGAAGAAGTCTCGCGTGCTTCCGGCGGCATCGGCCTGTCCTACGGCGCGCATTCGAACCTGTGCGTGAACCAGCTGCGCAAGAACGGCACCGAGGCGCAGAAGCAGCGCTTCCTGCCGGACCTGTGCAGCGGCGCAAAGATCGGTGCGCTGGCGATGAGCGAACCCGGCGCGGGTTCGGACGTGGTGTCGATGAAGCTGCGCGCGGACAAGCGCGGCGACCGCTACGTGCTCAACGGCAACAAGATGTGGATCACCAACGGCCCCGACGCCGATGTGCTGGTGGTGTACGCCAAGACCGATGTCGAGGCCGGTGCCAAGGGCATCACCGCCTTCCTGGTCGAAAAGGGCATGAAGGGTTTCTCCACCGCGCAGAAGCTGGACAAGCTGGGCATGCGCTCCTCGCCCACCTGCGAACTGGTGTTCCAGGACTGCGAGATTCCCGAAGAGAACGTGCTGGGCGCGGTCGGTGGCGGCGTGCGCGTGCTGATGTCCGGCCTGGACTACGAGCGCGTGGTGCTGTCCGGCGGCCCGCTGGGCCTGATGGCTGCTGCGATGGACGTGGTGATGCCGTACGTGCACGAACGCCACCAGTTCGGTGAGCCGATCGGCAGCTTCCAGCTGATCCAGGCCAAGATCGCCGACATGTACGTGGGCCTGGGCGCCTGCCGCGCCTATGTGTATGCCGTGGCACGCGCCTGCGACCAGGGCCGCACCACCCGCCAGGATGCAGCCGGCGCGATCCTCTACGCCGCCGAGAAGGCGACCTGGCTGACCGGCCAGGCGATCCAGATCCTCGGTGGCAACGGCTACATCAACGAATACCCGACCGGCCGCTTGTGGCGCGACGCCAAGCTGTATGAAATCGGCGCCGGCACTTCGGAGATCCGTCGCATGCTGATCGGCCGCGAACTGTTCCAGCGCACCCTGTAAGGCACCCCATGAGCATCCTAGGCAGCCAGCTGCAACCGGGCAGCGAAACGTTTGAAAGCAACCGCGCGGCGATGCAGGCCGTAGTCGACGACCTGCACGCCACCCTCGCCCGCACCGCCTTGGGCGGCAGCGAAGCGGCGCGCGCCAAGCACACCGCGCGCGGCAAGCTGCTGGTGCGCGACCGCATCGATGCCCTGCTCGACCCGGGCAGTGCGTTCCTGGAAATCGCGCCGCTGGCCGCGCACGGCATGTATGACGACGCCGTGCCCGCCGCTGGCGTGGTCGCCGGCATCGGCCGCGTGAGTGGCGTGGAGTGCGTGATCGTGGCCAACGATGCCACGGTCAAGGGCGGCACCTATTACCCGGTGACGGTGAAGAAGCATCTGCGCGCGCAGGAGATCGCCGAGCAGAACCACCTGCCGTGCATCTACCTGGTCGATTCCGGTGGCGCCTTCCTGCCGCTGCAGGATGAGGTGTTCCCCGACCGCGACCATTTCGGTCGCATCTTCTACAACCAGGCCAACCTTTCCGCGCAGGGCATTCCGCAGATCGCCTGCGTGATGGGCAGCTGCACCGCCGGTGGCGCCTATGTGCCGGCGATGAGCGACGAGACGGTGATCGTGCGCGAGCAGGGCACGATCTTCCTCGGTGGCCCGCCGCTGGTGAAGGCAGCCACCGGTGAAGTGGTGACGGCCGAAGAACTGGGCGGTGCCGATGTGCACACGCGCATTTCCGGCGTGGCCGACCACATGGCAGACAACGACCTGCAGGCACTGGCACGGGTACGCGCGATCATCGCCCAGCTCAACTGGCGCAAGCCCGAAGCAGCGATGGCGCTGCAGCCGGTGGAAGAACCGCTGCTGCCGGCGGACGAACTGTACGGGGTGATCCCGGCCGATACGCGCAAGCCCTACGACGTGCGCGAAGTGATCGCGCGGCTGGTCGACGGCTCGCGCTTTGACGAGTTCAAGCCGCGCTATGGCGCAACGCTGGTCACCGGCTTCGCCCATCTGCATGGCTATCCGATCGGCATCATCGCCAACAACGGCATCCTGTTCTCCGAGTCCGCACTGAAGGGCGCGCACTTCATCGAGCTGTGCACCCAGCGCAACATTCCGCTGCTGTTCCTGCAGAACATCACCGGCTTCATGGTCGGCCGCAAGTACGAACAGGGTGGCATCGCCAAGGACGGGGCCAAACTGGTGATGGCGGTGGCCTGCGCCAAGGTACCCAAGTTCACCGTGGTGATCGGCGGCTCGTTCGGTGCCGGCAACTACGGCATGTGCGGCCGCGCGTACTCGCCCAACTTCCTGTGGATGTGGCCGAACGCACGCATCGGCGTGATGGGGGGCGAACAGGCGGCCAGCGTGCTGGCCACGGTCAAGCGTGATGGCATCGAAGCCAAGGGCGGGCAGTGGCCGGGCGAGGAAGAGGATGCGTTCAAGGCACCGATCCGCGACCAGTTCGAACAGCAGGGCCACCCGTATTACGCCAGTGCGCGGCTGTGGGACGACGGTGTGATCGATCCGGTCGATACCCGCCGGGTACTGGCCCTGGCCCTGTCGGCCAGCCTCAACGCTCCCCCGCAGCAGACGCGCTTCGGCGTGTTCCGCATGTGATCTGTGCCATGACCGAGTCTGTTGCCATGTTCAGCAAAGTCCTGATCGCCAACCGCGGCGAGATCGCCTGCCGCGTCATCGCCACCTGCCGTCGCCTCGGCATCGCCACCGTGGCGGTGTATTCCGATGCGGACCGCAATGCACGCCATGTGCGCCTGGCCGACGAAGCCATCCACATCGGCCCGGCTGCCGCGCGCGAGAGCTACCTGCGCAGCGATGCCATCCTCGACGCCGCACGCCGCACCGGCGCACCGGCCATCCATCCCGGCTACGGCTTCCTGTCCGAGAACGCCGACTTCGCCGACGCCTGCGTCGCGGCGGGGATCACCTTCATCGGTCCGCCCGCCAGTGCGATCCGCGCGATGGGCGACAAGAGCGCGGCCAAGGCCTTGATGGCCAAGGCCGGCGTGCCGCTGACGCCGGGCTACCACGGCGACCAGCAGGCGCCGGAGTTCCTGCGCACCCAGGCCGATGGCATCGGCTACCCGGTGCTGATCAAGGCCAGCGCCGGCGGCGGCGGCAAGGGCATGCGCAAGGTCGAGCGCAGCGAGGACTTCGTCGACGCGCTGGCCAGCTGCCAGCGTGAGGCGGCCTCGGCGTTCGGCAACGACCACGTGCTGGTCGAGAAGTATGTCGAGCGCCCACGCCATATCGAGATCCAGGTGTTCGGCGGCGGTCATGGCGAGGCGGTGTATCTGTTCGAGCGCGACTGCTCGGTGCAGCGCCGCCACCAGAAGGTGCTGGAAGAAGCGCCGGCCCCGGGCATGAGTGCCGACCGGCGCGCAGCGATGGGCAAGGCCGCGGTCGATGCCGCGCGCGCGGTGGGCTACGTCGGTGCGGGCACGGTGGAGTTCATCGCCGGCCCGGAGGGCGATTTCTACTTCATGGAAATGAACACCCGCCTGCAGGTCGAACACCCGGTCACCGAGTTCATCACCGGCACCGACCTGGTGGAGTGGCAGCTGCGCGTTGCCGCCGGCCAGCCGCTGCCCAAGCGCCAGGACGAACTGGCCATCCACGGCCATGCGCTCGAAGCGCGCCTGTACGCCGAAGATGCCGACCGTGGCTTCCTGCCGTCCACCGGCACCCTGCGCCGCCTGCGCCTGCCGACTCCATCGGCGAACGTGCGGGTGGATACCGGTGTGGAAGAAGGCGACAGCATCACCCCGTACTACGACCCGATGATCGCCAAGCTGATCGTCTGGGACGTGGACCGCGATGCCGCGCTGCGGCGCATGAGCCAGGCCCTGGCCGATTGCCAGGTGGTGGGCGTGACCACCAATGCCGGCTTCCTGCGCCGCCTGCTGCACACCGATTCGTTCGCCAACGCCAAGCTGGATACCGCGCTGATCGAGCGTGAGCAGGCCGCACTGGCGATGACCGGTGACGGCGAGCAGGCGCTGTGGGAACTGGCAGCGATCGCTGCGGTAGCAAGCACACCGGCCGCTGCCGCCGATGTGCGCGACCCGCATTCGCCGTGGCAGGCGCAGGATGGCTGGCGGCTGGGCGCGCCTGCCGCACGCGTGGTGCCGCTGCAGCAGGGAGAGCGGGCACACACGCTGAAGGTGTGGGCCACGGCCGATGGCTGGCGTGTGCAGTGCGATGACGCCGCACCGAAACAGGTCGTCGGCCATGCCGATGGCCACACCTTGTCGGTGCAGCTGGACGAGCGTCGCTGGCGTTTGCAGCTGCAGCGCGATGGCGACCAGTTGTACCTGTTCGGCGACGATGGCCAGCACCGCTTCACCCTGCACGACCCGGTGGGCGAATCGGAACAGGCCAGCGCCGACGCCGGCAGCCTGCTGGCACCGATGCCCGGCAGGATCGTGGCGACACTGGTGGCGGCAGGCACGCAGGTGAAGCGCGGCACGCCGCTGGTGGTGCTGGAAGCGATGAAGATGGAGCACACCCTGCAGGCACCGGCCGATGGCACGGTGAAGGGTTATCGCGCCAAGGCCGGTGACCAGGTGGGTGATGGTGCGGTGCTGGTGGATTTCGAAGCGGTGTGATGCATGGTGAGCCGGGCGCTGCCCGGCTCACCTGTTGCCCCGAGGTCAGGGTTGCGAAGCCGGATTTCCGCGCCAGACCTGCTGCAGTGGGTCGAATTCACTGGTGACCTGGGCGTCCGCGCGCCACCCCAGGCCACCTATCATCACCGGGCTGGCGTCGATGCCGTCCAGCCCCAGCGCCCTCTCCACATCGATCTCGTTGATCGCCGCGGTCACATAAGCGGCCAGCCCGAGTTCGGTAGCTGACAGCATCCATTGTTGCGAAAGGTGCCCCGCATCGATCAGCACGGCCCGGTAGGCCTTTGGATGGTGGCGATATTTCCAGAAACTGCGCGGGAAGCGTGCCACCTGGATGATGTGCAGCGGGGCGTCGGCGAACCAGTCCTGCCCGGAAACAAAACCCAGCACCATGGCGCGCAGGTCATCCGTGGCAACGGCAACCGGCCGCAATGCGTGTTCCATCGGATGATAGTGATAGACGCCCGGCGCAAGACCGTCGACGTCCAGGGCGACCACATAGGTTTCCAGCGGATGCAGACCGCCGCCCGAAGGAATGTTCTTCTTAAGGAACTCCATGCCATCCTCCGGCCGCAGTGCAGCGTGCGCCTGCACGGTCCGCTTGAGTACCTGCGCCAACAGCGGCAGCGCCAGCGCACGCTGCGCATCGAAGTTGCGGCAGGTTGCACGCTTTCGCAGCAGCTCGTCGCGCGCATCGTCAGGCGTATCGGGCAGCGCCACGGGGGCGGTGTCGGGGGCGTCGACCGCGACGGGCGGTGCACCGAACCTGGCATGCAGATCCTGCGCCGTGACCAGCTTGCCCTCACGCATCTCGCGCGCGCTGTTGATGCCACCCCAGCGCCCCATCCGATGCTGCAGCGCCGACAGAGGCCACCAGTTGGCGTCGCGCAGGCGCTGGTCGCGGTCCCGATGCGCTGCCTCACCAGGCTCCTGGCTGATCAGCAGACCAACCTCCAGCAGCCGTGCCAGCACGGCATCTTCGATGCCGACCTGTGCAGACTCCACCCAGCGATCCGACTCGATGCGGCCCAGCACGTCGATTTCCTCGATGCTCACTTCCACGGGTGCGCCCAGGTGGGCAGCAAGGGCCTGCCAGTGCATGCGCGTGGCCAAGCCCGCCTGGCCCTGCAACAGCAGGGAGAGGTCCAGCGAGACTTCGCTGCGGGGTTCGAACATCACGATCGCGCAACGTCGGATCTGCATCTTTCGTCATCCACCAGTGGAACCCGTAGTATGCGGGTTGCCCACACCGGCTGCGGTACTGCGGCGGTGTTCCTGTGCAATGCACAACGCTCTAAATGCCGAGCGCTGGTGGCCGATACCGTAAGTTCAACTCTGGATGATCGACATGGCTACCGACCCTCGCCTTTCCGCTGAAGACGCCGGCGTACTGCTGGACAACCTCATCAACGATGCCGCGTTCCGCGAACGCTTCGCCGAATCACCGGCTCAGGCCCTCTCCAGCATCGGCCTGGACGCCGCCTTCGGTGAGAAGGACTGCATGAAGATCGAGTCGCTCGCCTCGGTGGAGGAACTCACCCACGTTCGTGACGGCCTGCAGAAGCACCTGGCCAGCTCGCTGACCGCGATGAATGTGGTGTTCTGCTTCGAAGCCGGCAAAGTCGACGAGCGCATCGGCGGCTGATTACCGCCTCAGGGCGCGCCGACCGCTTTGGCCGGTGCGGCCCAGGTCGACACATCGTGCACGTTCAGCGGCTGCCAGACCTGCATCGCCGTGATTTCGGCAATGGCCTGGCCACGGTGGCGGGCCAGCCATTCCTGCTCGCGGCGCACGCCTGCTTCATCGCTCTGCGCACGTAGCGCATGCAGCAGTACGACGTGCGCCTGCACCGGCTCGCTGCCATCGAGCATCGGCTCGATCAGGGCCTGCGCAGCGTTCGGCCGTTGTCTCTGCAGTTCGCCCATCGCCGCAACCACGCGCATCCATTTACCGACCATCGGGCTGCGCTGAGCGCGCAGCAGCGCCTCGTTGGCATGCAGCCAGCCTTCGGCGACATCGGCCTGCCCCTGCCGCTGGGCCAGATAGACAAGGGCCAGCCACTGCAGGCTACGGGCCTGCTGCATGGGATCGTCGCGATCTTCCAGCAGCGGCTGCAGCTGCGCTGCGATGGCCTGCAGCTCAGCTTTGTCGCCCGTTGCGCACAACGTGGTCACGCTGGCGTGCTGCAATCGCTGCTGCACCTGCATGTCCGCAAGCTCAGGTGCCGGCGCGTCCTCGCGCACGGCTGCCTGCATCGACGCGCAATCACCCTGGTCGGCAGCCAATAGCAGCTGTGCGCGCAGCCGCATCCGCTGCGCCAGTGCATCACCGGTGCCCAGCTTCACAAGCAGCTGCCCGGCCTGCACATAACGGCGCTGCGCTACAAATACATCGACCCCGGTGTCATCGGGATCATTGCGACCACGCAGCCCTTGTGCCTGCAACAGCGTTTCGGCGGCCAGCTGCGGTTGGTTGTGCGCGATCTGGATGCGTGCCAGCTGCACCATCGGATACAGCCGCAGCGGATCCTGCGGTACGGACGCCGCATGTGCGTAGGATTCGGCTTCGCTGAAACGATTGTCCTGCAACAGGAGCCAGGACGTATTGGACAGCCCGGCGAAGGAATCGGGATAGACCTTGGCCAGCGTCCGCCATTGCTCCAGGGCCCAGCCGCCCGGTTCCAGTTCTTCCTGCCAGGCCTTCAGGTACAGGCGCTCGCGCGGTGGCAGGCGTTCCTGCTGGGCGAGCGCATGCTGCATCGCCTCGCGGGCCTGCCGCCCTTCTTCGGTGCGGGCCAGCAGCTTGGCCACGCCCATGTAGGCCAGCGCGAAACCGGGATCGATGTCGATCGCAGCCTGGTAGAGATTGCGTGCTTCCTCGAAGCGGCGCTGGCCCAGGGCATTCTCGGCCAGGGCATAGGCGCGCAAAGCGCGAAGGTCGCGGGTGGAGGCCTTCGGCAGCGGCAGGGACTGTTCCAGGCTGGCCACCGATTCGCCCAGGCCGCGGCGCAGACGACCGACCACATCGTCCACCGCGAACATCATCTGGTCAGGGCCGTCGGCGGCGACGGTGAAGCTGCGCACCACCTGCCCGCTGCCGGGTGCCACCACATCGATTCCCAGCTGATAGCCGCCTGCCTTGGGGCGTACGGTCGGCAGCAGGACAGCTCGTGCGCCTTCGCGCATGGCCACATCGATCGCTGCACCGCGGTTCAAGCGGGTATCGCCGGACAAGCGCGCCATTTCCAGGCTTTCGCGGATCTTGCCTTCGGACAGCACATTCACGTAGCGCGACTGTTCCAGTGCGATCAGGATCGCGTGGCGTGTCGATTCATCGAACACCGGCTCACTGGTGAAATTCTCAAGGTCGGCCAGCACCACCCAATCGCGCTCTGAGAATGCGATAGCCGGCTCCGGGCGCAGCAGGAACCAGCCCCCCACCACCACAGACGTCAGGATCAGGCTTTCCGCCAGCAGCACCACGGGCTGCCGCCACAACGGCAGATCACGCCGCGCCTTGGCGTTGGCGCGCGGCAGGCGCAGCGGAGCAAAGCCGATCTCGCCAACTTCAATCACTTCCTGGACGGTCGGCATGCCTTTGAACCGCCAACGCCCGTGCGACTTCCATAGCAAGCGTTGGCCACGCTCGCCCAAGGCATCGGTGGCGCGTCGGGTCAGCGACTCGGCAACCGCCGACATCAGGATCTGGCCCGGACGCGCCAGGGTCATCAGGCGCGCGGCCATCGGCTTGGCCAGGCCTTCGACTTCCATCGACTTGGCGCCGACCTTGACCGCTTCGGGACTGTTTTCCCAGGTCAGCACATCACCCACATGCAGACCCGCTCGTGCGCGCAGCTCAACCCTGCGCTGTTCGCCCAGTGCCTGCAGGTCGCGCTGGTAATCCAGTGCAAACCCGAGCGCATCCACCGGGCGTTCGAACAGCAGGAACAGACCGTCGGAACGGTCGATCAGCTGCCCGTTCCAGCGATGCTGCAGCACCAGCACCAGACGGTCGTGTTCCTGGAACAGGGTGGCGGCGGCAGCATCGCCGATACGCTCCACCAGTTGCAGCGAATCGCACAGGTCGGTGAACAGCAGCGCCCGCAGCTGGGCGTTATGCGGGGTCGACGTTCCGTTGTCGCCATTCATCGCCTGGATCTCCGCTCATTGTCCATCCGGACCATCGGTCCACCGCAGGCAGTTGCCGCCTGCGCGCTTGGCTTGGTACAGCGCACGATCAGCGCGAGCGTACCACTCGCTCCAGTCCGCGTCAGGGGCCAGCAGGCTGGCCCCGATGCTGGCCAGGCTGACGTGCGGGGTGCCATGGCTGCGCTCGAGCAGGCCGTGCACCGCACTGAGGATGAACTCGGCGGCGTGCTGCACGATCTCGGTGTTGCCCCGGCGCAGGATCAGGCAGAACTCATCTCCGCCCAGCCGGCAGGCCAGGTCATGCTCGCCAGCCATCGAGCGCAGGATGTTGCCCATGCTCTGCAGCACCCGGTCACCGGCCTGATGGCCGTGGCGGTCGTTGATCTGCTTGAACCGGTCGCAGTCGATCAGCAGCAATGCCTGCGGCGGCCCTCCTTCCTGCGTTTGGCATTCCTGCAGGTACAGGGCCAGGCCGCGGCGGTTGTGCAGGCCGGTCAGTTCGTCGGTGCGCACCAGCTCACGCGTGTGGGTCAGCTGGTGGGTGGTGATGTACAGGTTGTCCAGCGCGGCTTCCAGGTCATGGTTGCGCCGCCGCAGCTGGCTGATCAGGGCCTGCTCGTTGGTCAGCACGCGCAGGATCGTACGCCGCAGGAAGTAGGCCACCAGGCCCGGATCGGACTCGACCAGGCGATGGAAATCCGCCGGCCCCAGTTCCAGCACGTGGCAGTCGGCCATCACACACGCGCTGGCGCTGCGGGGATGGTCGCCCATCAACAGGCCGAGCTCACCGAAGAATTCATGCCGGCCGAGTGTCTTGAGTACCAGATCCTCGCCGAAATCGAGTTCGATCAGGCCTTCGAGGATGATGTACATGCACTCGCCGCGATGGCCGCGCTGGAACAGCCACTGGCCCGCTTCCAGCCTGCGGGGCCGGGCGAAGCGGGCGAACAGGGCAACCTCTTCTTCGGAAAGCAGCGCGTGCACGATCTCGGCCATCGCCACCTTGGCGATACCGGTTGTCGTGTCGATGTTCTCGGCCGCACCCCTGCCGGTCATTCCCTGCACCCGCCGCCAGCGTCCCCTGGTGAGCCGCGGAGCATAACAGTGAATCAAACTGTGCGCCGCATCTCATTTTTGTGAAGACGCGGTGCCCCGCCATACCTGTGGTAAAGACACCCGTTCACATGCGTTGGTGACAGGCGGAAAGCAAGTGATATCAATATCTTGCGGTGACCGCGACGCCGATTGTCGCAGCAGCCGCAGATACAACGACGCCGGCAGATCCCCCGATCTGCCGGCGTCGTCTGGCCCTTCCCTGGCCACCCTGATCGGATCCGCAGCCCGATAGAGCCGGCCCCTGGCCGGCTGCCACGCAGCGCCCGGAGCATCGTGTGGTTGCCGGCCAACGGCCGGCACTACCGGATCACGCGGCGCGTTCGCTGCGCTCGCCGTGGAACTGCTCTTCCTCGGTCGAGCCGGTCAGTGCGGTGGTCGAGGACTGCCCCTGCTGGATCGCCTGGGTGACCGCATCGAAGTAGCCGGTGCCGACCTCGCGCTGGTGCTTGACCGCGGTGAAGCCGCGCTCGGCCGCTTCAAACTCGGCTTCCTGCAGTTCCACGAAGGCGCTCATCTGCCGGCGCGCATAGCCGTGGGCCAGATTGAACATGCCGTAGTTCAGCGCATGGAAACCGGCCAGGGTGATGAACTGGAACTTGTAGCCATAACTTCCCAGTTCCTTCTGGAACTTGGCGATGGTGGCGTCGTCCAGATTCTTCTTCCAGTTGAAGCTGGGTGAGCAGTTGTAGGCCAGCAGCTTGCCCGGGAACTTCGCATGAATCGCCTCGGCGAACTTCCGCGCGAATTCCAGGTCCGGCTTGCCGGTCTCGCACCACACCAGGTCGGCATAGGGCGCGTATGCCAAACCACGGCTGATGGCCTGGTCCAGGCCATTGCGGGTCTTGTAGAAGCCTTCCACGGTGCGCTCACCGGTGGCGAACGGGGTGTCGTTCGCATCGATGTCGCTGGTCAGCAGATCGGCCGCTTCGGCATCGGTCCGCGCCACCAGCAGGGTCGGCACGCCCAGCACATCGGCCGCCAGTCGCGCGGCGTTGAGTTTCTCGATCGCCTCGCGGGTCGGCACCAGCACCTTGCCGCCCATGTGGCCGCACTTCTTCACCGAAGCCAGCTGGTCTTCGAAGTGCACACCGGCCGCACCGGCTTCGATCATCGCCTTCATCAGTTCGAAGGCATTGAGCACGCCACCGAATCCAGCCTCGGCATCGGCCACGATCGGCTGCAGGAAGTCGATGTCATCCTTGCCTTCTGCGTGGTGCAACTGGTCAGCACGCAACAGCGTGTTGTTGATGCGCTTGACCACTGCCGGCACCGAATCGGCCGGATACAGCGACTGGTCCGGGTACATCTGCCCCGCCAGGTTGGCATCGGCCGCCACCTGCCAGCCGGACAGATAGATCGCCTTCAGCCCGGCCTTCACCTGCTGCATGGCCTGGTTGCCGGTCAGCGCGCCGAGCGCGTTGACGAAGTCGCGCTCATGCAGCGACTTCCACAGCTTTTCCGCGCCCAGCCGGGCCAGCGAATGCTCGATATGGACGGTGCCGCGCAGGCGCACCACGTCGGCGGCGCTGTAGTTGCGCTGGATGCCTTCCCAGCGCGGATTGGTGTCCCAGTCGTGCTGGATCTGTTCGGCAGTGGGCAGCGTGCTCATGTCTATCTCCAGTTCGGTTCGTGCGGATGCAGCGGGGAAGGAAGCGGCGAGGAAAGTGGCGTGCAGCGATCAGTCGATGCGCGCGTACGCCGGCAGGGTCAGGAAATCGGTCAGTTCGTTGCTGCGGCTCAGCTCGGCCAGCAGGGTGATGGCTTCTTCGATGCGGCCGCCACCGGGCAGCGCGGAGGTATCGCCAAGGCGCGCGGGCAGCTGCGCCAGGGTGGTATCGAGCAGTGCCAGATCAATCGCGGTGCCGTCGTCCAGCTGCTGGCCCGGCGTGTGCAGCCACTGCCACAGCTGGCTGCGGCTGATCTCGGCGGTCGCTGCGTCCTCCATCAGATGGTGGATCGGCACGCAGCCGTTGCCATCCAGCCACGCGGCCAGGTAGCGCACGCAGACTTCGACATTGCCTTCGAAGCCCGCGCGGGTGATCGTGCCCGGCGGGCGCGCGATCAGTTCATCGCGGCCCACGCGCACGTCCTGGCGCAGCACGTGGTGCTGGTTGGACGTGGGCATGTGTTCGTCGAAGATCGCCATCGCCACCGGAATCAGCGCCGGATGCGCGACCCACGTGCCATCGTGGCCGGCGGTCACTTCGCGCAGCTTGTCGGCACGCACCCGCGCCATCGCCTGCTCGTTGGCGGCCGCATCGTTGTTGATCGGAATCTGCGCGGCCATGCCACCCATCGCATGTGCGCCGCGGCGATGGCAGGTCTGGATCAGCAGTTCCGAATAGGCCTTCAGGAACGGCTGGGTCATGGTCACCTGGCCGCGCTCGGGCAGCACGCGGTCAGCGTGGCGGCGGAAGGTCTTCAGGTACGAGAAGATGTAATCCCAGCGCCCGCAGTTGAGGCCGACGATGCGATCGCGCAGGGCATGCAGGATCTCGTCCATCTCGAACACCGCCGGCAGCGTTTCGATCAGCACGGTCACCTTGATCTGCCCGTGCGGCAGGCCGAGCATGCCTTCGATGTGCGACAGCGCGGTCTCCCACAGCGCCGCCTCTTCCATGCTCTGCAGCTTGGGCAGGTAGAAGTACGGGCCACGATCCCTGGACTGCAGCGCGCGCGCATTGTGGAAGGCGAACACCGCCGCATCGAACAGGCCGCCGGCGAGGAACTGGCCATCGACGCGCACATGCTTTTCGTCCAGGTGCCAGCCGCGCGGACGCACGATCAGCACCGCCTGCTCGTCGTAGGGACGCAGCGCGTAGTGCTTGCCCGCCTTGCCGTTGGACGCCGGTGCGGTGTACTGCAGGTCGCCGCGCACCGCGGCAGCCAGCGACTGCTGACCGGCCAGCAGGTTGCGCCAGGTCGGCGAGGTCGAATCCTCGAAGTCGGCCATGAACACCTTGGCGCCGGAGTTCAGCGCGTTGATGACCATCTTCGGATCGGTCGGCCCGGTGATCTCGACGCGGCGGTCCTGCAGCGCGGCCGGCAGCGGCGCCACGGTCCAGTCACCGCTGCGGATCGCGGTGGTGTCCTGGCGGAAGTCCGGCAGGCCACCCTGGTCGAAGAACGCCTGGCGCTCGCGGCGGGCCTGCAGCCGCGCCTGCCGGCCGGGTTCCACTGCCCGGTGCAGGGACACCAGCAAGGCCAGCAACGGCGCCGGCAGCACGGTGGCCTGGCCCGCCACCTGGGTCGCCAGGGCGATGCCCGGCGTGGCCTTGGCGGTGGTGGAGGGAACAGCGGAAGCGACGGCGGACATGGGAGGACTCCAGCGTGGGGAACGACTCCACCGTGCGGCTGCGACCCCGTATTTGGCAAAACAGTTTTTGCAATGCTTTACATAAATTGTGCTAATACTTGTGACGCCATGACCACGCGTGCCTCGCCAAGTCCCCGTTTTTCCTACAAATCCGATCGGCTGAAGCCGTTGCGTGCGTTCTGTCAGACCGTGCGGCTGGGCTCGGTCTCACGGGCGGCTGAGGCGCTTTTCGTCAGCCAACCGGCCATCAGCCTGCAGTTGCAGGCGTTGGAGCGTGAGCTGGGGGTACCGCTGTTCGAGCGCAGCGGCCGGCGCTTGGTGCCCAGCCGCGAGGGCCAGCTGCTGTATGAAATGGCGCAACCGCTGGTGGAGAGCCTGGACGGCCTGGAAGCGCGCTTCCGCGACAAGGTGCGTGGGCTGGACGCGGGCGAGCTGAACATCGCCGCCAACAGCTCGACCATCCTGTACCTGCTGCCGAAGATCGTCGAACGCTTCCGCCAGCATTACCCCGACGTGCGCCTGACCCTGCACAACGCCATCAGCGCCGACGGCACCGACCTGCTGCGCGAGGATGCCGCCGACCTGGCAATCGGCTCGATGACCGATGTGCCGGCCGACCTCAGCTACGCCCCGGCCTACCGTTTCGAGCAGGTGCTGATCGCCCCGCATGACCATCCACTTGCCAGCGGTGGCGAGCTGGAACTGGCCGACATCGCCCGTTACCCGCTGGTGCTGCCGCCGAAGCGGCAGATCACTTACCGGCTGGTGGACCAGGTGTTCCAGCGCCACCGCATCGCCTACACCGTTGCGCTGGAAGTGGGCGGCTGGGAAGTGATCAAGCAGTACGTGGCGATGGGCATGGGCATTTCCATCGTGCCGGCGCTGTGCCTGAACGATGCCGACCGCGAACGGTTGGCCGCACGGTCGATGAAGCGCTGGTTCCCGGAGCGGAGTTATGGGGTGATCGTGCGCCGCGGCAAGGCGTTGTCGGCGCAGGCGCGGGCGTTTGTCGAGCTGATCCAGCCGGAGTTGTTCAGTCCGCGCGATTACGACCAGAGCGGGCATTCGGAGCGGTGAGGGTTTGCCGGCAGGGCTGCGCCCTGCACCTGCCGAATCAACGGCAACGGCAACAGCGGGGATTCCATGGGATGGCGGGGCGATGTGGGTGGGCCGGACACGCCGTAAACCCGTCCTTGGGGGCTCGATGGCGCCATCCATGGCGCCAACGGTCCTGCCCACCCACACCGCCCCGCCTCTGACGGATTTCCGCGATCTGTCGGGGTCGGATCCCGTTGCTGCGCAACGGGCTCTGACCCCTGCCTCGTTCTGTGCTGCTGTTGGTGGGTGTCGACCTTGGTCGACACGGTAGATCCACGCCATGCGTGGATGGGGACTCGTGGGGTCGGGCTGGATAGACTGCATCCATGTCCATCGAACTTCGCCACCTGCGCTACTTCCTTGCCGTTGCCGATACCCTGCACTTCGGCCAGGCGGCCGAGCGGTTGGGGATGTCGCAGCCGCCGCTCAGCCAGCAGATCCGGCAGCTGGAGGAACTGATCGGTGCGCGTCTGTTCGTGCGCAGCCATCGGCGCGTGCAGCTGACGGCCGCGGGGGAACTGCTGCAGGAACGTGCGCGCGGCATCGTGCAGCAGGTGGAATCGGCGGTGGATGAAGTGCAGCGCGCGCAGCGTGGCGAGCAGGGTGAGCTGCGTATCGGCTTGACCCGGGCCACGCCGTTGTCGCCGCAGATTCCGCGTTCGATCCTGCAGTACCGCCAGCAGTATTCGCAGGTGCGCCTGCAGCTGAGCGAGATGAATACCCTGCAGCAGATCGATGCGCTGCTGGATGGTTCACTGGACGTGGGCATCATCCGCAAGCGCACGCTGCCGGCCGAGCTGGTGGCGCACAGCCTGTTCGTCGATCCACTGGCGTTGATCGTGCATGCCGGCCACCCTGCCCTGCGCCGACTGTCGAAAAGCGGCACGCTGGCGTTGCGGGATCTGGCGCAGGAACCGTTCGTGGCGTTCCGCCGCAGCGCCGGGGCAGGCATCCATGACCACATGATCGCGTTGTGCGCGGCGGCGGGCTTCACTCCACGCATCGTGCAGGAGGCCGGTGAGGCTTCGACGTTGATCAGCCTGGCTGCAGCCGGCCTCGGTGCGGCGATCCTGCCTTCGTCGTGCGACCACATCCGGGTGGAAGGTGCGCGCTTCGTGCCGCTGGCCGATGCCGGCGCGCATTCGGAAGTGCAGCTGGCGTGGCGCCGCGAGGGTGTGACCCCGTTGATCCGCAATTTCGCCGGGCTGCTGCGCGAGGCGTTTGCCGAAGAGTGAGCTGCATCGCACCCGGTAGTGGCCAACCTTGGTTGGCCCAGGAGCACAACGCCGACCAAGGTCGGCATCTACCAGAGCAGGATCAGGCCGTCACCGGCTGCGGCGCGCGCTGCTGCAGCGCCCAGACGATGCCACCGCCGATCAGGGTCAGCAGCGCGGCGAACGCGCACACGCCCAGCCAGTCCCACGCGGCATAGGCCAGGCCGCCCACGCCGCCCAGCACGCTGGAACCCAGGTAATAGGCGAACAGGTACAGTGCCGACGCTTCCGCACGCATCGAACCAGCACGGCTGCCGACCCAGCTGCTGGCCACCGAATGGCCACCGAAGAAACCGAACGTCACCAGCGCGATACCCACCGCCATCGCCGACAGCCACGGCATCGCCAGCAGCACGATGCCGGCGGCGATCAGGCCGAAGGAGATCGACAGGATGCGACCGCGCCCATGGCGCGTGGCCTGCTGGCCCATCCACGCCGAACTGAAGGTGCCGACGAGGTACACGCTGAAAATCAACCCGACCACGGTCTGGCTGAGGTGGTACGGCGGCGCCAGCAGGTGGTAGCCGAGGTAGTTGTAGAGGGTGACGAACACGCCCATCAGCACGAACGAAGTAGCGAACAACCACGGCAGGCCTGGGTCGGCGAACAGCGTGCGCCAGCGCGCGGGCAACTGGCGCAGGCCACTGCGGCTGGGCTGGAAGTGGCGCGACGGCGGCAGCTGCAGCCACAGCAGCACGGTGCTGGCCACGGCGATGATCGAGACCACGCCGATGCCCCAGCGCCAGCCCCAATGGTCGGCGATGATGCCGGCCAGCAGGCGCCCGCTCATGCCACCGATGGCATTGCCGCCGATGTACAGGCCCATCGCCAGGCCCAGCGCGCGGCTGTCCATTTCCTCCACCAGGTAGGTCATCGCCACCGCAGGTACCCCGCTCAGCGCCAGCCCCAGCAGGGTGCGCAGCACCAGCAGGGTGGTCCAGTCGTCGACCAGCGCGGTGCACAGCGACAACGTGGCCGAGGCCAGCAACGCAACGATCATCAGCGGGCGCCGGCCAACCGCATCGGACAGCAGGCCCGCCAGCAGCATGGCCACTGCCAGGGTGCCGGTGGTCAGCGACAGCGACATCGCACTGCCCGCAGCGGACACGCCGAAGTGGCGGCTGAACTCGGGCAGCAGCGGCTGCACGGTATACAGCAGGCCGAAGGTCGAAAAGCCGGCCAGGAACAGCGCCAGCGCGGTGCGGCGGAAGGCCGGCGTTCCCTGCTGGATGCGGGTGTCGGCGGGAGCGTGGTCAGTACGGGGACGGTCGACGAGGGCCGCCGGAGTTTCGCCAGTCATGGGGGCGGTGGGCCGTGGGGGCGGCCGGAATGGAGGGGACGGGCCTCAGACTAGGCCCGTCCATCCAGTCGATCCATAACCTGATAAGTCAGGATCGATACGCCTGCCGTATCGATTCAGTTTACAGCCGCTGCCACTCGAACCCGTCGCCACGGCGGTAATAGACCGCCACCGCGCGACCGTAGATCTTGCCCGCATCGACGAAGCCGAAGAAGCGGCCATCGAAGCTGTTGCCGCGATGGTCGCCCAGCACCAGCACCTTGCCGGCGGGCACCTGCAGATCCACGATGTCCGGGCCACCGCCCCTGTCCAGGTCGAGGCTGGCACGGCGATCACCGAAGGCTTCGGTGTCGGCCAGGTCAGCGATCTGCAGCGGCTGGCCGTTGATGCTCAGGTGACCATCGTGCAGTTGCACGTGGTCGCCGGCCACGGCGGCGACGCGCTTGATCAGGCGGGTGCCGTCGGCCGGTGAATCGAACACGGCCACCTCACCACGCTGCGGCGTGCCGGTACCCAGCAGTTCCTTGCTGGTGAACGGCAGGCGCAGGCCATAGGCACGCATGTCCACCACCACCCGGTCGCCCGGTTGCAGCGTCGGTTGCATCGAGCCGCTTGGCACGACGTAGTGGTTGGCGAGGGTATCGCGGGCGGCGGCGAGCAGCCCCAGCATCACCAGCAGCGGCAACGCCTCTTTCTTCAGCCAGGCAAGCGTGCGCTGCGAAAACGGGGGGCGGGCAACAGCATCCATGTCAGGCTCCGGGTGGTGGTAGCTGCATCTGACCACATCCGGGCTGAAGAGGTTCCCGGTAGCGCTGGGCCGTGCCCGGCGAGCGCACAGCGCGGCCGCTTCGACGTGTCGCCGGGCATGGCCCGGCGCTACCGATGCAGGGTTACGCAGGTTTTACGCCCAGGCCCGGCACGGGGCATCGCACCTTTACGGCCACCACGCGCATCGTGTGCCTACCGCGCCGCAGGGCGCTTTGCGCAAGGTGTTGTATGACCCTCCTGGTGATCCGGCATGCGTCGCCGTCGGTGCCGCGTCCGCTGCTGCCGGCCGAGTTGTCCGGCCATCCGGTGCTGTGCACCGACTGCGCCAGCCTGGCCGATGTGCGCCAGTGCCTGTGCCAGCCGCAGGCGCGCAGCGCGGACTGGGTGCTGCTTGATGTCGGCGTCGCCGACGAAGCGCAATGGCGCGCCGAGGGCGGTGCGCTGCAGGCGGCGCTGGACGGTCTGCCGGCGGAGTACATCGAACTGCAGTCGCCGCATCAGCCCGGCCTGGAAACACGCCTGCGCCTGCAGCACGGCCCGGCTGCCGTGGTGGTCGACCAACGCAGCCAGCAGGCGGGCTATCCGCTGTCATTGGCCATCGTCAGCCGTCGCCTGGCACGGGAGGGCTGAGCCATGTCGATCTTCATCATCCGTGGCCCGGAAGCGGCTGGCGCGTTGATCCGCACCGCCGCGCCGCTGCCGGCGCCGGTACTGAAATCACTGGTGCACCGTGCGATCGATGCAGGTACCAGCGTGGCAATCCGCGCCTGCGGTTCGGAACAGGAACTGCTGGACGCGCTGCGCGTGGCCGACCACAGCCGTGGCGAGGTGACGCTGCTGGATCCGGGCGCGTGTGCCGACAGCCTGCGCCTGCAGCGGCTGCTGCCCTACCTGCACAACGCGTACGTGGAGGTGCATGACGACGGCGCGGTGGCCGAGCCGTGCCTGCCGGCTGGCGTTGGCCAGCGCCTGGGGATCGCGGCCGGATATGGTGCGCAGAGCTATGTGCTGGCGCTGGATATCGCGCTGGATCACCTGGGGTTGGCCGAGCAGGCGAACCGGGTGCATGTAGGGACGTGATGGCCGGGCTGCGGCCGGCACCCGGTAGTGCCGGCCGCTGGCCGGCAACCTCAACAGCAACAGCCAAAGCCGGTTTCCTGTGGGATGGCGGGGTGGGTCCGCCTTATCTGTCGAGGGCATCGACGCAAAAAAAACGGCGGGGTCGCCCCCGCCGCTTTTTCTTTCGTACTTCAGGCCGCGCTTACTTCAGGCCGCGGAACTTCAACAGCGGTTCCACCGACGGATCCTTGCCGCGGAAATCGCGGTACAGGGTCGACAGCTCCACGCTGTTGCCGCGCGAGAGGATCTTGTCGCGGAATTCCTGGCCGTTGGCGGCGGTCAGGCCACCGTGTTCGGTGAACCACTGGTAGGCGTCATGGTCCAGCACTTCCGCCCAGAAGTAGGCGTAGTAGCCGGCCGAGTAACCGCCACCCCAGATGTGGTCGAAGTAGGTGGTGCGGTAACGCGGCGGCACCTGCGGCAGGTCGACCTTGAACTTCTTCAGCGCGCTGGCTTCGAAGGCGCCGACATCCTGCAGCGGGGCATCGGCCTTCTGCGTGTGCCAGGCCAGGTCGAGCAGTGCGGCCGACAGGTACTCGGTGGTCGCGTAGCCCTGGTTGAAGCTGCGTGCCTTGAGGATCTTGTCGACCAGTTCCTGCGGCATCGCTTCGCCGGTCTTGTAGTGCTTGGCGTAGTTGGCGAACACCTTCGGGTCCAGCGCCCAGTGCTCGTTGAACTGCGACGGGAACTCGACGAAATCGCGCGAGGTGGCGGTGCCGGCGATCGACGGATACTTCACGTTCGAGAACATGCCGTGCAATGCATGGCCGAACTCATGGAACATCGTGGTGACATCGTCGAAGCTGATCAGCGCAGGCTGGCCAGCGGCCGGCTTGGTGAAGTTGCAGACGTTGTAGACCACCGGCTTGGCACCGGTCAGGCCGTCCTGTTCGACGAACACGTCCATCCAGGCGCCGCCGGACTTGCTGTCACGCTTGAAGTAGTCGGTGTAGAACAGGGCCAGCGAAGTGCCGTCCTTGTCGAACACTTCGTACACCTTCATGTCCGGGTTGTAGGTCGGAATGTCGGTGCGCGGCTTGAAGGTGATGCCGTACAGCTGGGTGGCGGCGTAGAAGACGCCGTTCTGCAGCACGTTGTCCAGCTCGAAATACGGCTTGATCTGCGACTCGTCCAGATCGTACTTGGCCTTGCGCACCTGCTCGGCGTAGAAGTCCCAATCCGAGGCGGCTACCTGGAAACCGCCCTTCTGGGCGTCGATCACCTTCTGGATCTCACCGGCTTCGGCGCGGGCCTTGGCGGTGGCGGCCGGCACGGTGTCGGTCAGCAGCTTGAGTGCGGCGGCCGGGGTCTTGGCCATCTGGTCGCCCAGCTGGTAGTCGGCGAAGGTGTCAAAGCCGAGCAGCTTGGCCTTCTGCGCACGCAGCTGGGCCAGGCGCTGCACGGTCTGCCGGGTGTCATTGGCATCGCCGCGCTCGGCGCGGGTTTCCGAAGCCTTCAGCACGGCGGCGCGCTGGTCGCGGTCGGTCAGCGAACCGAGCACCGGCTGCTGGGTGGTGTTCTGCAGCGGCAGCAGGAACTTGCCATCCAGCTTGCGGTCCTTGGCAGCGGCGGCGGCATTGTTGACCGCGCCCTCGTCCAGGCCGGCCAGCTTGGCCTTGTCGTCCACCACCACCGCGGCAGCGGCGGTTGCCGCCACCAGACGGGTGTGGAACTGGGTGGACAGCGTGGTTTCTTCCACGTTGAGCTTGCGCAGGCTCGCCTTGTCGGCGTCGGACAGCTGTGCGCCCGAGCGCACCAGGCCGTCGTAGTAATGCTCGACCAGGCGCTTCTGCACCGGATCCAGGCCCAGCGTCTCGCGCTGGTCGTACAGCGACTTCACGCGCGCGAACAGCTTCGGATCGAGGTTGATCTCGTCCTGGTGCGCGGCCAGCTTCGGCGCCACTTCTTCCTGGATCTTCTGGCGGGCATCGTTGGTATCGGCCTGGACCAGGCCGAAGAAGATGCGCGACACGCGGGTCAGGGTCTCGCCGCTGCGCTCCATCGCCACGATGGTGTTGTCGAAGGTGGCCGGTTCGGCGCTGTCGGCGATCTTGCGCACGTCGGCCAGATGCAGGCGCATGCCTTCTTCGAAGGCCGGCAGGTAATCGCTGTCCTTGATCTTGTCGAACGGCGGTGCCTGGAACGGCAGGCTGCTGGCGGTCAGCAGCGGGTTGGTGGAGGCTTCGGCCGGCTGCTGGGCCGGTGCATTCTGGGCTTCGGACACGGGGGTGGACTCCTTGCCGGAACAGGCCGCCAGCGCCAGGCTGATGGCGGCGGCCAGGACTACGGTACGCGACATGTAAAACGCTCCTTGGGCAGACGGTACGGGATGGCAGCCGTCCACCCTACTCCTGTCACGGGCGCCCGGCATGTGCCGGACGTGGCGTCTACGCTGCCGGCAGCGATCGGCTCAGACCGTGCCGCGGGTCTTGCCGATCCACGGCCGGTAGAACTCGCGGATGGCGGCCATGTCGGCGGCGTCATCGCCGGTCGGCGTGAACACCGGACCGATGCCGATGATCTTCTCCGGGTAGTGGAAGTACGCCGCCAGGATCGGCACGTCGGCCATCCGCGCGATCTTCAGGAAACCGGCCTTCCATTCCTTGACGGCCTTGCGGGTGCCTTCAGGGGTGATCGCGAACCACATCTTCTCGTTGTCGCGCAGCAGATCCACGGCCTGGCCGACGGTGCCCTGCGGCGAGCTGCGATCGAGCGGGATCACGCCCAGCTTGTGCAGCAGCGGACCCAGCGGCCACCAGAACAGCGAGGCCTTGCCCAGCACCTTCACCTTCATGCCCAGCGCGATCTTCGCCGCCATGCCCCACAGGCCGTCCCAGTTGGAGGAATGCGGGGCGATGATGAACACCAGCCTCGGGATGTCCGGCAGGGTGCCGGTCACCTTCCAGCCGCCCATGCGCAACGTGCAGCGCGCCAGCCAGCGCAGGAAACGGTTGGGTCTGACCTGCGGCATGTTCGGCGGAATGGCCGGCAGCAACGGCGTCGGGTTGTTCAAGCAATCACTCCCAGTCACGTGATGAGCGCCCGCGCTTGATCTGCGCGCGCCCGCGTTTGGCGTCCAGACGACGCAGTTTCGACCCGAAGGTCGGCTTGGTGGCCTTGCGTGGTTTGGGCACGCTCAGCCCGGCCTGGATGAAGGCCGCCAGCCGCTCGCGCGCATCCTCGCGATTGCGATCCTGGGTCCGGAAACGTTGCGCGTCGATGACCAGCACACCTTCGCCGGTCATTCGCCGGTCGCGCCGCGCCAACAGGCGCTCGCGCAACGGTTCGGGCAACGAGGGCGAACCGGCCACATCGAAACGCAGTTCCACCGCGGTGGAGACCTTGTTGACGTTCTGGCCACCGGCACCACTGGCGCGCACGAAACGCTCGACGATCTCGCCGTCGGGGATTTCAAGCTGCGCGCTGATGGTGACCGGTCCATTGCCCATCCGCGCATTGTAGCGGCAGGCGCGTTGCCGTGGCTGCCATCGCGCACCGTATGCCGCCGATCAGGCACCGAACACGCCGCCTTCGCCTTTGCCGGGGGTATGCTTGCCGTCCCGTGTACTGCAGGACGCTCCGCATGATCCGCTTCGTTCCCTCCGTGTTGCACCGCGCAACCCTGCTGCTGGTGCTGGCCGCAGCAAGCGCGCCGGTGCTGGCCGCAGCCCCCACCGATGGCGACATCAACCGCCTGCTGTCGGCCTCGCGTGCGCAGAGCATGATCGACACCATGCTGCCGCAGATCGAAGCGATGCAGCAGCAGCAGTTCCAGCAGGTGGCCGCACAGCGCCAGCTCAATGACCAGCAGCAGGAACAGCTGCAGCGCATCCAGGCCCGTACCAGCCAGACCCTGCGCCAGGCACTGTCGTGGCAGCAGCTGCGGCCGATGTACGTGGACCTGTACAAGAAGACCTTCAGCAAGGAAGACGTGCTGGCCATGGCCGAGTTCTACGAGAGCCCGGCTGGGCAGAGCCTGCTCGACAAGACCCCGGCACTGATGCAGAACGTGATGGTGGCGATCCAGACGCGCATGCAGCCGCTGTTCGCAGATCTGCAGAAGGATCTGGAAGTGATCGTCAACGAGCCTGAAAAGAAGTGAGGCGGTAGCGCCGGGCCATGCCCGGCGAGCGCGAAGCGCGGCCGTTTCATCGCAGAAGCCGCCGGGCATGGCCCGGCGCTACCGCTACGGCACCTGCCAGCCGAACAGGTCCAGCGCCTTCTGGAATTCACCATCAACCGGGGCGCGCACGTCCACCGTGCCGCCATCCGGATGCGGGAAGCGCAGCCGCTCGGCATGCAGCAGCATGCGGTGCACACCCTGCATGCGGAAGTTGCGGTTGTGCCGGCCATCACCATGGCTGGTATCGCCGATCAGGTGATGTGACAGGTGCTTCAGATGTCGGCGGATCTGCCGGAAGCGCCCCGTCTGCGGCTGGCAGCGCAGCAGCGCGTAGCGCGAACTGGCGAACTCACCCACCGGCACCGACAGTTCGCCGGCAGCCAGACGCTGGAAGTCGGTGACCGCCGGCTTCTTCACCGGCTTGCCCGGACCGCCGTCCAGATCATGGTCGACCTGCCAGGTCTCCTCGGCCGGCCAGCCGCGGCAGATCGCCAGATAATCCTTGCTCACCTCGCCGCCCATCAGCGCCTTGCCCAGCATGCTGGCGGCGTCGCGGTCGAAAGCCAGCAGCAGGCAGCCGCTGGTGGCGCGATCCAGACGATGGACCAGGAAGATCGGCCGACCCAGCTGCTCGCGCAGGCGATCGGCGAGGAAATCATCTTCGCCACGGGCCAGCTTGCTGTCGTGGACCATCAGCCCGGCCGGCTTGTTGACCACGGCCAGCCGTTCATCCAGGTGCAGCAGCTGCAGGGGCGCGGTTTCAATCTCGACCGCAGCGAGGGTGTCAGGTTCGGTACTCACCGCGCGATTATCCGGATGGCACGCTGAATAGGGTAGTGCCGGCCGCTGGCCGGCAACGTTGGGGTCACACGATGAAAGCGATTGCCGGCCAGCGGCCGGCACTACCGGAGCAGGCGAGCGGCCGGCCGTTGGCGGGGCGACGCCAGGTCAGGCGCTACGCAGCGCCAGCAGCTCGCCATTGCCCATCGGCACCAGACTGGTGGTGAACGCCGCATCGACAGCCAGCAGCGCGCGCAGCGGCTCCATCTGCTCTGCATGCGAGGTGGCGTTGTCGACCACCAGCAGACCCCCGGGACGCAGTACACGGCGCAGCTGCGGCCACCAGCCTGCGTACTGCGCGCGATCCGAATCCAGGAACAGCAGGTCGATGCAGCCATCGGCCGCCTGCGCCAGCCACGGCCCGGCATCAGCGTGGACCAGGTCGATGCGCTCACCCAATCCACTGCGGGCGAAATTCGCGCGGGCCATCGCCACCTTGTCGGCGGCGAACTCCAGCGTGGTCACCCTGCCATCAATGGCAGCGGCGGCCTCGGCCAGCCACAACGTGGAATAGCCATTGGACGTGCCGATCTCCAGCACGCGACGGGCATTGCCGAATCGCACCAGCACCGACAGCAGTTCACCGGTATCGGCGGTGATGTTCAGCATGCGCCGGCCACGCTCGGTTTCGCGCGCATCGTTGTCGCTGCCGAACTGCGCGAGCTCGTGTTTGAGCGCGCTCAGCGCATCACTCATCGCCACCACGCGCGTGCCAGTGCGAACACGCCAACCGCACCGGACACCCAGCTCCACGCCGGCACCTCGCCCCAGTACCAGCCCGGCGGCTGCAGCACGTACATCAATGCGGCGATCGCCAGCAGGCCGACGCCGGTGATCGCACCGACCGCATGCTTCTGCAAGCGCTGCACGCTGGCGTCCAGCGCAACCAGATCACGCGAGCGCATCGCCAGTTCATGGCGACCTTCCACCTGCTGGGTCAGCCAGGCGTGCACCAGGCGCGGCATGTCCGGCGCATGGGTCATGATTTCCGGCAGGCGCTTGCCGATCTCGCGCACGACACGGCGCGGGCTGTAGCGCTCGCGCAGGATCTTCGCCAGCACCGGCTTGGCCACCGCCCAGATGTCGATCTGTGGATCGAGCTGGCGACCGACGCCTTCGATGTTGAGCAGGGTCTTCTGCAGCAGGATCAGCTGCGGCTGCAGCGTCAACTGGTAGCGCTGGGCCACGCGGAACAGCTTCATCAGCACTTCGGCCAGCGAGATCTGCGACAGCGGGCGGGTGAAGTACGGCTCGCACACCGAACGCACTGCCGCTTCCAGATCATCGATGCGTACGTTGTCGGGCATCCAGCGCGCCTGCACGTGCAGTTCGGCGATGCGGCGGTAGTCGCGGTTGAAGATGGCCATGAAATTCTCGGCCAGGTAGTACTGATCTTCCTGCGAGAGCTGGCCCATGATGCCGAAGTCCAGCGCGATGAAGCGCGGGTTGTCGCGGCGTGCCGGATCGATGTCGACCCAGATGTTGCCGGCGTGCGCGTCGGCATGGAAGAAGTTGTCGCGGAACACCTGGGTGTAGAACACCCGCACGCCCTTGGCGGCCAGCGCCTTGCGGTCGATGCCGGCTTTGTCCAGCGCGGCGATGTCATCGGAGGGAATGCCCCACACGCGCTCCAGGGTCAGTGCACGCTCGGCGGTATGACTCCAGATCACTTCCGGCACGTACAGGTCGTCGGAGTTCTCCCAGAAACGGCGCAGCACGCTGGCATTGGCGCCTTCGCGCTGCAGGTCCAGCTCGGCCGCCAGGGTGTTCTCCACCTCGGCGACCACTTCGCGCGGGCGGATCTTGTCGGCGCGCGGATGCGTGCGTTCGACCAGCGTTGCCAACGAGTTGAGCAAGGCGATGTCGGCGTCGATCTGCTTCTCGATACCTGGGCGCAGCACCTTGACCACCACCTGGCGACCGTCGGCCAGGGTGGCCGCGTGCACCTGCGCGATCGACGCCGAGGCCAGCGGCTCGGTATCGAAACTGGCAAAGGCTTCGCTGACCGGCAGGCCGAGTGCTTCCTCGACGATGCGGCGCGCCGCGTCACCGTCGAAGGGCTTGACCCGGTCCTGCAGCAGGGTCAGCTCATTGGCCACGTCCGGCGGCACCAGGTCGCGGCGGGTGGACAGGATCTGCCCGAACTTGACGAAGATCGGCCCCAGGTCCTGCAGCGCCAGGCGCAGGCGCGCACCGCGCGACTGTGCGGCGATGTCGGCCGATGCGCGCGGCACGAACGGCTTGGCCAGACGCAGCCAGCGCTCTGCAGGCGTGTCCTGCAGCAGATCGTCGAGGCGGTAACGCAGGATCACCCGGCCAATGCGGCTGGCCCGCAGCAGCGCCTTCATGCGGCACCCCGCAGGCGCTGCACGCGTGCGCCGAGGCGCTCGACATCATCGCGCAGCACGTCCACGTCATCGTGGAAGGCATCCAGTTCGGCACGTGGCACCACGTCGCGCGATTCCTCGGTGATGAATTCAGCGGCGCTGTGCGCCAGATCGATCGCGCCCTGGCGGGCGTGCTGCAGGGCGCTGCGCAGGGTGTTGGCCACCTGCACGCCCAGCACGTCGCCGAACACGCTGACGAACGGCTGCTGCCAGTCCGGGTCGAAGCCTTTGGCCAGCTGCTGCAGGCGGCGCGCCAGCTCGGCGTCGCCGGCCACGCGTACGCGGCCCTTGCCATTGTCAGCGCCTTGGCGGGCGCGCGCCAGCAGCGGCAGCTGCGCCAGCACGCCGGCCAGGCTGCTGCGCACGGCCAGGTCGGCTTCCTGTGCATCCACCGGGCCCACCCGCAACTGGCTGCCGTCGACGCTGATGCGCATCGCCAGCGGCGGTGCGTCCAGGGTCAGGTCGATATGGCGACCGTCGAGGCTGGCCAGTGCATGGCGGGTATCCGGATCCAGCGCCAGCGCGCGGTTCAGGGCGATCTGCAGCGCGCGGCCAGCGACCGGCTTGAGGGACTTGAGCAGGGAAAGAGCCATGTGCGCATTCTACCTGCGTGGGTGGTGAGCTTGGGCCGGGCTGCCGCCCGGCACCCGCAGATGCAAGGTCAACGTCAGAAGCAGTCTGCTGAGGGAGTCGGGGTGGGAGGGGCAGGCGGGACACGCCGTAAACCCATCCATGGGGGCTCGTAGGCGCCATCCATGGCGCCTGCGATCCCGCCTGCCCCTCCCACCCCGACTTCGACAGTTCTCCGCGATCTGTCGGAACGGCACGGGGTCGGCTGCTGTTGGTGGGTGTCGACCCTGGTCGACACGGTAGATCCAGGCCATGCGTGGATGACACGCGCGACTGGATTTCTGGTTCATCTGTGCCTCACGCGGAAGGCCGATGAAGGTTCATGCTATGCAGCCACGCAACGCACAGGACATCGCACTTCCATGGCACGGACCCGGGTCGGCATCATCTTCGGTGGCAGGTCTTCCGAACACGAAGTTTCGCTGCAGTCGGCGAAGAACATTCTCGATGCGCTCGATCGGGAGCGCTTCGAGCCGGTGCTGGTCGGCATCGACAAGCAGGGCCAGTGGCACCTGAGCCAGCCGGACACCTTCCTGCTCAATGCGGATGATCCGGCGCGCATCGCCCTGCATGCTTCCGGTACCGCGCTGGCGGTGTTGCCTGGCACCGAGCAGGCGCAGCTGCAGCCGACCGATGCGGGCAGCGCGCTGGGGCAGATCGATGTGGTGTTGCCGATCGTGCACGGCCCGCTGGGCGAGGACGGTGCGCTGCAGGGGCTGCTGCGCATGGCCAACCTGCCCTTCGTCGGCTCGCCGGTGCTGGGCTCGGCGGTGGCCATGGACAAGGACGTGACCAAGCGCCTGCTGCGTGATGCGGGCCTGCAGGTGGCACCGTGGGTGTGCATCCGTCGCCATGAAGCCGGTGCGGTCGATGTCGCGGCGCTGATCGAAGCGCTTGGCCTGCCGCTGTTCGTCAAGCCGGCCAACCAGGGCTCATCGGTGGGCGTGAGCAAGGTCAAGGATGCAGAGGGTTTCGCCGAGGCATTGCAGACCGCGCTGCGCTACGACCACAAGGTCCTGGTGGAATCGGCCGTGGTCGGCCGCGAGATCGAATGTGCGGTGCTCGGCAATGAGCGGCCGCAGGCCAGCGTCTGTGGCGAGGTCGTACTGCACGACGAGTTCTACGCCTACGACACCAAGTACATCAACGAAGACGGAGCTGAAGTGGTGGTGCCGGCCGCAATCGATGCGGCAACGCAGGCACGTATCCAGCAGATCGCGTTGCAGGCCTATCAGGCGCTGGAGTGCGCTGGCATGGCACGGGTCGATGTGTTCCTTACCGCCGATGGCCAGATCGTCATCAACGAAGTGAACACACTGCCGGGCTTCACCCGCATCAGCATGTATCCGAAGTTGTGGGGTGCCAGTGGCGTGGACTACACCACGCTGATCACGCGCCTGATCGAACTGGCGCTGGAACGGCACCAGGCCGATCGCGGGCTGCATAGCGCGGTGCGGTAACAGCCCGCTGGTAGTGCCGGCCGCTGGCCGGCAACCCGGTAACTGTCGAGGTTGCCGGCCAGCGGCCGGCACTACCATTCAAGCGATCATGTGCGCTTGCGGAACATCGAGATCACGGCCAGCACCAGGAACACCACGAACAGGATCCAGGCGATGTTGCTGGCGGCGCCGGCAATGCCGGAGAAGCCGAGCACGGCGGCGATGATGGCGATGACAAAGAAGATGACGGCGTAATGCAGCATGGTGCTCCTCGCAGGTGGTCGGCCGTGGGTGGCGTTGTGTCCATCCTGCGCATCTGCCGGTGTGCAACCGGTGATGGCGATCTCTGTGCGTAATGAAGGCTTCAGCGCGGTGATGCCAACGTCATGATGCAGCCTTCAGCCGTCGCAGTCCTTCTTCGATGCTGACCTGCGGCACGTAGCCGAAATCACGGCGTGCCGGTTCCATGCTGTACCAGTGCGGCGTGCACAGCTGCTCGGCCAGGAAGCGCGTCAGCGGCGGCTCGCCACGCAGGCGCAGCAGCGGCCACAGCCGCTCGCAGATCGCGCCGATGCGATACGCCGTCTTGAAGCTGATCGCCTTGTCCACGGTGGGAGCACCCACCGCCTGCAGCAGCTTGTTGACCAGCTCGCGCATCGGCAGCGGCTCGCCATTGGAAATGAAGTACGCCTTGCCGGCGCAGGCCGCGCCCGGTGCCAGCGCCTCGAAGGCGAGGAAATGCGCCAGCGCGGCATTGTCGATGTAAGTGGTATCGACCTTGTTGTTGCCATCGCCCACCAGGCGCAGGCGGCCAGCGCGTGCACGCTCGGCCAGGCGCGGCACCAGCTGCTGGTCACCCGGGCCCCAGATCAACCGCGGACGCAATGCCACGGTTGCCAGGGTCGCATCGTTGGCGGCCAGCACCCGCTGTTCGGCAATGGCCTTGGTCGCTGCATACGGCGCCTGGAAGTCCTCGCCATAGGGGACTTCGTCCGCACCCAGTCCTTCCACCGGGTGCGTGGCACGATGGGTCACGCTTGGCGTGGAGGTGTAGACCAGCTTGCCGATGCCATGGGCGCGGCAGGCCGCGATGACGTTGTCGGTACCGACCACGTTGGCCTGGTGGTAGCTGTCATAGCTGCCCCAGGCACCGGCCTTGGCACCGTTGTGGAACACCGCATCGACGCCGGCCACTGCATGCAGCACCGCCTGCGGGTCGGCCAGGTCGCCGCGGATCTGGCCCACGCCCAGCGCCTGCAGTTCCGGGTAATGGCTGCGGTTGAACGCCAGCACCTGGTGGCCACGTTCGACCAGGCCACGGCACAGCGCCTGGCCAAGGAAACCACCACCACCGGTGACCAGGATCTTCATGCGCGCTTCTCCAGTTCGGCGCGTGCCCAGACGGCGAGCTTCTCGCGGCCGATCTTGGCGTTGTGACGGATATCGACGGGGAACGCCGGATGCATCAGCACGTGTTCCAGCTTCAGCTCGGGCAGCCGCGCGGCGGCCGTGGCATGCAGCGCCTCGCGCAAGGCAGGGCTGTCGGACTGGCCACGCTGCAGCTCCACGCACAGCACCGGCACCTGCGCACCGGCTGCGCCGACGCCGACCAGCGCCGTGCGTGCCACCCCGGGCACGGCGTTGAACACCGGCTCGACCTGTTCGGTGTACAGCGGCCCGTACGCGGTTTCCACGCGATGGGTCTTGCGGCCACAGAACCACAGCCGCCCCTGCGCATCGAAGTAGCCGACATCACCCATGCGATGCACGATGCGGACGCTGCCATCGGCCAGGGTTTCGCTGATCTTCGCCGCCGCCGTCGCCTGCGGACGGTTGAAGTAGCTGTCGGTGGCGGTCGGCCCGGCCACGGTGATCTCGCCGACTTCGCCCACGGCCAGCACGCGCGCCTGCGACCAGTCCGGCAGCGGCGCGTCGTCGATGGCGATGATGCGTACCTCGTTCGGTGCGACCACGCTGCCGACGCAGGTGCCGGCGCCGCCCTCGGTGGCCGCGCGCGTACGCTCCAGCTCACGCCCCTCGACCACCGCCACCGGCAGGCACTCGGTGGCGCCATACGGTGTCCAGAACTGGGCATCGGCCGGCAGCAGACTGCGGATGGTGGCGACCACGTCCGGCGGCACCGGCGCACCGGCGGAGGTCACCCGGGTCACCGACGGCAGCGGCCGCCCATGCCGCGCCAGCACCCGCATCAGCGCAGGCGAGCCGAACAGCTGGGTCACCCCGAAACGCTGGATGGCGTCATGCAGGCGCGCCGGGTCGGCCTGTGCCGGCCGGGTCGGATCCATGTCCGGAATCACCGAGGTCAGGCCCAGCGCGGGATCGAACAGGGCAAACGGCGGGAAGGTCGGCAGATCCACCCCACCCGCCTCCATGCCGAATGCGCTGCCCAGCAGCTCGATCTGGCCGACGAAGTGGCGGTGGCGGTAAACCACGCCCTTGGGCACGCCGGTGGAGCCGCTGGTGAACAGGATCGCTGCCGTGTCCTCGCCATCGGTATCGGCCAGCATCGCGCCGCTGTTGGCGCCGGCACGCTCCAGTGCGGCCAGGGTGGTACCGCCCCAGCCCAGGCGGCGGCCGACCGTGACCAGGCGGGTCGCCGAAGGTGCCCAGCGCAGCGCCAGCCGTGCCACGTGGGCCAGCGGGATGCCGATGAAGGCCTGCGGCTGTGCCTCGTCCAGGCACTGCTTCAGCGCGCGCTTGTCGATGCCCGGATCGACCAGCACCGGCACCGCGCCCAGCTTGAACAGGGCGAACATCAACAGGAAGAACTCCGGCGACGGCCGCACCATCACCACCGTACGCACCCCGCGGCCGATCCCGTAGCCGGACAGGCCGGCCGCCATCGCATCGCTGCGGGCGTCCAGCTGGCGGTAATCGAGGGTCACGTCGTAGGCCGCCATGCCGTTGCCGGCGCCGCGGCGGCCCGGGCAGCGGATGGCGATCTGGTCGGGGCGTTCACGCGCCAGCTCGGGCAGCCGCGCGGCGATGTTGCAGGATCGGTTCATCCGTTCATTGTCGCCGCTTACGGAATTTCTTGCGCGGCGGCCGCCAGCGTGGAAAATCCGCATCCTCGTCCCTTTCCCGATGCCGCCCGAGGCGGCTTGCCCATGCAACATCCCTGCATGACCTGCGGCGCCTGCTGCACCCAGTACCGCGTGGCCTTCCACTGGATGGAATCGGACGAGGTCACCCCCGGCGGCGTGCCGCACCAGCTCACCGAGGTCCTCGACCCGCATCGCCTGTGCATGCGCGGCACCCATTCCAAGCCGGTGCGCTGCGTGGCGCTGGATGCGCAGATCGGCGTCTATTCGCGCTGCACGATCCACCCCAACCGGCCCAGCGTGTGCCGCGAAGTGGATGCGTCATGGGAGTACGGCAAGGCCAGCCCGCAGTGCGACAAGGCGCGCATCGCCTATGGCCTGGATCCGCTGACCCTGGCCGACTGGCGCTGGCGCGATGGCGCGGACAACGACGACGACCACCCCGACGACAACGGCAACAGCCCCTCGCCACAGGCCCCGATCGCGGCGTAGTGGTAGTGCCGGCCGCTGGCCGGCAACCTCATGAACCCGGCGCGCATTGCGCGCTTGCCGGCCAGCGGCCGGCACTACCGGGATCCGACCCCGGATCCGGTTACATCGGGTTCGCGTCCAGGAACGCCCGGATCTCCGGCACCAGCACTTCATGCTTGTCTTCCAGCACGTAGTGGCCGGCATCCTCGAAGGCATGCACCTGCGCCTTCGGCAACGCCGCCTGGAAGCCCTTCAGGAAATGGTGGTCGAACACGAAATCGCGCAGGCCCCAGCCGAGGAAGGCCGGACGATCGGCGAACGACGGCAGCGCCTTGCCGGCGCGCTCCAGCAGTGACCACGCCTTGTCGGCCGGCGACAGCGGGATGTCCTGCATGAAGCGGATGGTGCTGATGCGGTTGGCGTAGCTGTTGTACGGCGACACGTAGGCGCGACGCACATCGGCCGGCATCTTCCGCTCCACGCCCAGCCACGATGCACCGGAGGAGAACGCATTGAAGGTGCGGATGATCCACTCGCCGATCTTCCAGTGCCGCCCCAGCGCGATCTGCCACGGCATCTTCTTCGCCGCCGGCATCGGGAACGCGGCGGTGTTGAGCACCACCAGGCGCTTGACCTGGTCGTGGTGCGACAGCGCCCAGCCGAAACCGATCATGCCGCCCCAGTCGTGCACGGCCAGGGTCACCGGGCCGGTGATGCCCAGATGCTTCAGCAGCGCATCCAGATCATCCACGCGCGACTGCAGCGTGTATTCGTAGCGGCTGTCGTCGGGCTTGTCCGACAGGCCCATGCCGATATGGTCCGGCACGATGCAGCGGTAGCGGTCCGACAGGCCGGCCACCAGCGTGCGCCAGTAATAGCTCCACGACGGGTTGCCGTGCACCATCACCACCACTTCGCCATCGCGCGGGCCTTCGTCGAGATAGTTCATCGACAGGCCGGGGCGAACCTCGAAACGTTGCGGGTGGGCGGGGTAACCGGGAAGCTGGGACATCGGATCGCACCTGTAGAAAGGGCCGGTAGAACCGGCCCTTGGACACTTGGAAACATCATCGCTGTCCGTCGCGAGCGATTGGCTGGCACGTGCGGACGGCGCGCAGCAGGTCAGCGGTGACTTTTTTACCAGACCACTTCGGCCATCGAGCAGTTCAGGCCCGAGCCGATGCCCAGAAGCGCGATGCGATCGCCCTTCTTCAGCTTGCCCAGCTGCTTGAGCTTGCTCAGCACGATCGGCACCGAGGCCGGACCGATGTTGCCGTGCTCACCGAAGATGGTCATGACCTTCTTCGGGTCGATGCCGAAATTCTTGATGAACGCCGCGGTGTGCGGCTGGCTGACCTGGTGGATGACAAACTGGTCCAGCTCTTCCACGGCCCAGCCCAGTGCGATCTTGGCGGCGGTGAAGGTCTTCTGGGCCAGCTTGATGCCCTCGATCAGCAGCATGCGGGTGTCGGTGACCATGCGGTCCAGGTTGCCCAGGCACAGCTGGTTCCACTCGGTGGCCGAGCGGGTCACGCCACCCTTGTAGCGCGGTGCGTCGGGCACCAGCTCCGAACGGGCCATCACCATCGCGGCCGCACCGGAACCGGTGGTCAGCGCCGCCAGCTCGTTGCGGAAGTCGTCGGCGGTGACGTCCGGCGCGGTCATCCGCTCCAGGGTCTTTTCGTACACCAGGTTGGCGGTCTCGCCATCCACCACCAGCGCGTAGTCGATCTCACCGCGCTCGAGCATGCGCGCCGCGATGTCCATGCCGTTGATGAAGGCCAGGCAGGCATTGGCGACGTCGAAGGTCATGCACTCGTCGCTGACGCCGAGGTTGCCGGACACGATGGACGCGGTGGACGGCTCCAGGTAGTCACGGCTGACCGAGGTGTTGATCAACAGGCCCACCTGCGTCGCATCGATGCCTGCGTCTTCCAGTGCCTTGCGGCCGGCCATGGTGGCCGCATCGGACGCCAGGACACCGTTGTCCCACAGGCGGCGCGCGTGGATGCCGGCGATGTCACCGAGGACATCGGTACGGATACCAAGGCGATCCAGCGTCGGCTGCAGCCGTTCGTTGATTTCCTTGGTCGTCAGCGTGTGCGGCGCATCAACGTGAGCCAGGCCGGCAATCGAGACATTCTTGAAGAGCATCGAGGTTAGCGCCAAGGCTCAGGCAAAGGGGGCGCTATTCTATAACCCCCCGGGCCTTCACCGCATCTTTACGAATTCAGCCTTGGCCGTATGGTGAAGGATTCAGCGCGGCGGGCACTGGAAAGCGGCGAAGCGCTGGCTGCCATCGGCCGGGGCCGCAGCGGCCTGCACGGCGTTGGCGCCGGTGGTCGGGGCTTCATTGCGGGCCAGGGTTTCCAGCTCTTCCTGCACGCGCAGCGGGTTGCGGTTGTAGAAGCCGACCTTGCTCTTCACGGTCACCACCACTTCGCCCTTGGAGATGCAGCCCGCCGGTACCGGGCCTGCCGGCAGCACGCGGGTCGCCTTGCCGGCCGGTTCGATCGGCACCCAGGTACAGGCGGTGACGGTGAGCAACAGGGACGACAGCAGCAGAACGCGCATGGGCAGGATCCTGGAAGGGAATGACAGGAGTGTGCCTGAACCGTCTGAATCAGGGATAGCCGGGGCGGGGTCGGATCCCCCGCAGGGGGCTCTGACCCCAGAGCACGACGGGGTCGGAGCCCTCCCGAGGGGAGGGATCCGACCCCTGGCCGGCGCATTGCCTTATTTCTTGACCGGGTTGCCTTCGGCATCGATCACGGTCACTTCGCCCAGGTTCAAGGCGCGTACGGCCGCTTCGGTCTGCTTGAGATCACCCACCACCACCCAGGTCAGCGCCTGCGGCTTGATCTCCGCCGCCGCCTGCTGCACCTGTGCCGGGGTCATCGCTTCGATCTCGGCCTTGCGGCGCAGCACGTAGTCGTCCGGGCGCTTGAACTGCACGATCGTGCCGATGGTCGAGGCCACCGCGCTGGCGGTCTCGTAGGCGCCGGGCAGGCTCAGGGTCTGGATGTTGCGGATGCGGTTGACCTCGGCCTCGGTGGCCGGCTTGCTGCCATCGGCAAATGCAGCGATCTCCTTGCGCATTTCCGCCATGGCCGGGCCGGTCTTGTCGATCTGCACCGGTGCCATCGCCATCCACGGGCGCTGGCCCACGGTGTTGCTGGCGCTGGTGCGGGCGCCGTAGGACCAGTGCTTGTCCTCGCGCAGGTTCATGTTCAGGCGCGAGGTGAAGTCGCCACCGATCACACCGTTGGCGATGTCGAAGCGGGTCGAGCTGGCGTCGCTGGACGGCGGCACGACCTGGCCGGCGAACAGGTTGGCCTGCACCGCGCCCGGCTGGTCGATCAGGAACACGCGCGGGCTCTTCGGCAGCGCCACGGCGGTGGTGGCCTTGATCGTCGGCGCATCACCGGTGGCCTTCCAGTCGCCCAGCTGCTTGTCCAGCAGCGGCACGATTTCGGCCAGGGTGGTATCGCCGACCACGATCAGGGTGCCGTCCTGCGGACGCAGCCAGTCGCGGTGGAAGTCGACCAGGTCCTCGCGGCCCAGGCTGCTGATCGCCGCTTCGTCACCGCTGCCGGTGAACGGGATCGCATAGGGGTGGCCCTTGCCGTACAGCAGCGGCGGCAGCACGCGCATCGCCACCGCACCCGGGTTGACCTTCTCCTGCTGGATGCCGGCGATCCAGGTCGCCTTGACCCGGTCGATCTCGCTCTGCTCGAAGCGCGGCTCGCGCAGCAGGCTGGCATACAGCGCCAGCGACGGCACCAGGTTCTCCTTCAGCGCGGACAGTTCCACGTCCACCGAATCCAGGCCGGCGGACGCATCGAGGTCCGCACCCAGCGCGTCGGCTGCATCGGCGAAGGCCAGCGAGCCCAGCTTGCCGGCGCCTTCGGTCATCAGGCTCATGGTGAAGTTGGCGGTGCCCGGCTTGCGCCCCTGGTCAGCGGTGAAGCCGCCCGGGAACTGGTAGCTGAACTGCACCACCGGAATTTCATGGCGTTCGGCCAGTACCACCTGGGTGCCGTTCTTCAGCGTGGCGCGCTGCAGTGCCGGGAACTTCAACTGCGGGAATTCGCGGGTCTGCGGCACGCCGGCCTTGCGGTCCACCTGCTCGGGCAGGGTGCTGTACCTGCTGTCCACCGCCGGCACGTTGAACGGCTTCGGCGCCTGCGAGGGATCTTCCTTCAGCGCAACGCGTTCACCCGGCTCGACCACCAGGGTGTGGCTGCCCTTGTCCAGCCACTGCGCGCCCAGGCGCTTGAGGTCGGCAGCGGTGGCCTTGTCGATGTTGGCCAGCGAGGTGCGGAAACAGCCCGGGTCGCCGGTGTAGACCGTGCATTCGGCCAGCGCGTCGGCCTTGCCGCCGAAGCCGCCGATGCGCTCGATGCCGCGGATGAAACCGGCACGGGAGCCGGTCTTGGCGCGTGCCAGCTCTTCGGCGGTCGGGCCCTCCTTGAGCAGGCGCTCGATTTCCTCATCGATGATCTTTTCGACCTTGGCCGGATCCTGGCCCTGCTTCACCGTGGCCATCACCATGAAGTTGGAACCCAGCTGCGAGGCGTAGGCGCCGGCGCTGATGTTGTCCACCAGCTTGTCCTGGTGCTGCAGGCGCTGGCTCAGGCGCGAAGACTTGGCGCCGCCGAGCACATAGGCCAGCAGCTGCAGCTGGTCGACGTCGGTGGTGCCAACCTGGGCCACGTTCCAGGCGCGGTAGATGCGCGCCTGCGGCACCTTGTCGGTCATCACCTCGCGGGTGTCGGCCGGGCGCTTGGCCACGTCCACCTTCGGCTGCGCCATGCTCGGGCCGGCCGGGATGCTGCCGAAGTACTTGGCGGCCTTTTCCTTGGCGGTGGCCAGATCGATGTCACCGGCCAGCACCAGCACCGCGTTGTTCGGGCCGTACCAGGTGCGGAACCAGGTCTTGACGTCATCCAGCGAGGCGGCATTGAGATCGTTCATCGAGCCGATCACGCTGTGGTGGTACGGATGGCCCACCGGATACAGCGCGCGGTTGAGCTGTTCCCACACCTGGCCATAGGGCTGGTTCTCGCCCTGGCGCTTCTCGTTCTGCACCACGCCACGCTGCTCGTCGAGCGCGGCCTGGTCGATCGCGCCGACCAGATGGCCCATGCGGTCCGACTCCATCCACAGCGCCATGTCCAGCGCGGTGGTCGGCACGTTCTCGAAGTAATTGGTGCGGTCGGTATTGGTGGTGCCGTTCTGGCCGGTGGCGCCCACCTGCTTGAAGGGCTCGAAGTACTCGCCGTCGTGGTTCTCGCTGCTCTGGAACATCAGGTGTTCAAACAGATGCGCGAAGCCGGTACGGCCGGCGGGCTCGTCCTTGCTGCCAACGTGATACCAGATGTTGACCGCAACGATCGGTGCCTTGCGATCGGTATGCACCACCACCCGCAGGCCGTTGGGCAGGGTGAACTGCTCGAACGGGATGTCGACCTTGCTGGTCGCGGCCGGCTTGGCCGCCAGCGCGTAGGTCGGCGCGAGCGTGCCGAGAGCAGTACTGAGAGCAACAGCGAGCAGCGCGGCGCGCGGGCGCAGGGTGAGCGACATATCCGGGTCCTTGGTCACATAGGTGAATCCCGATCCTAGCGCGGGCGTGCGGCCACCGGTATCGGCCACCAGTCACTGGGGGTGATTGGCCGCATCGGCCATCGCGATCGACTTTTCGGGGTCACGAACCGCGGTGATTCACGTCCGGACAGTGTCCGCAGCCCCCCGAATGGACAGGTGTCCGCCCTGCGGACACTTTCGGCGAGCCATAAAACCCTTATGAATCAATGATTAAAAGTTGGCACGGGGATTGCTCTGTCCTTCCTGCGCCAGCAAGGGCTTCAGACAAAACCTGACTGAAGACTGAACAAAAGCCGGAAATCGAAAATTCCGCTTGCATCCCCAGAACTGGTGTTCTACCTTACTACCACACCACTGCTCACCAACACTAAACAGGCCCCGTCATGAACGCCAAGACCATTGCCATCGCCATCGCCCTGATTGCCGGCACCGCGGTTGTTTCGTCGGTGCAGGCCTCCGAATCCATCAAGACCCTGTCCACCGTGCAGGTCCGCCCGGCCGCCGACCAGCGGGTCCAGCAGGCCTGGGAACAGGCCAGCGGCATCCCGACCCTGGCCACTGTCGAAGTGCGCCCCAGCGTCGACCAGCTGGCCGAGCGCGACGGCTTCATCGCCGCCCCGGTCAACGCCGCGCTGCCGATCACCACCCTGGCCTCGGTTGAAGTGCGCCCGAGCCTGGAGCAGCGTGTCGCCCTGGCTGCCGAGCAGGAAGCCCAGCGCTACGCCGCCACCCTGGCCGCCGCCGCCACCAGCGTCGCCAACCAGGTGATCGTCAACCTGCCGGCCCTGCAGGTGCGTCCGAGCGCCGCCCAGCTGCAGGCCTTCGCTGCCGAAACCGCCCAGGTCCTGCTGCGCCCGTAAGCGACGTCCGCCCTGCCCCGCGCAGGGCGTGCGTCGTAAAGGCGGCGGCCGTCGCAGGTACACTGCGCCGATGAATGCCGCGCCCCAGTTCCACGTGATCCTGTTCCAACCGGAAATCCCGCCCAACACGGGCAATGTGATCCGGCTCTGCGCCAACACCGGCGCGCAGCTGCACCTGATCGAGCCGCTCGGCTTCGCACTGGAAGACAAGCAGCTCAAGCGCGCCGGCCTGGACTACCACGAGTACTCGCGCCTGCAGGTGCATCCCGACCTGGACACTGTGCTGGCGCGGATCGCACCGAAGCGTTTGTTCGCCCTGAGTACGCGTGCCAGCGTCCGCTATGACAGCGTGGCGTTCGAAGACGGTGATGCCTTCCTGTTCGGCCCGGAAAGTCGTGGCCTGCCACAGGACGTGCTCGATGCCCTGCCCGATGGTCGCCGCCTGCGCCTGCCGATGCGGCCGGACAACCGCAGCCTCAACCTGTCAAACACCGTTGCGGTTGTGATGTACGAAGCGTGGCGCCAGCACGGGTTTGCTGGCGGCCAGTAGATCCACGCCCCGCGTGGATGATCGTCTGGTAGATGCCGACCTTGGTCGGCACGGGAGCGCCAACCAAGGTTGGCGACTACCATCATCCCGGTAGATCCACGCAATGCGTGGATTCCTGTCAGAACGCGTTGATGCCGGTCAGCTCACGGCCGATCACCAGCTGGTGCACGGTTTCGGTGCCTTCATAGGTGATCACCGATTCCAGGTTCAGCGCATGGCGGATCGCCACGTGCTCGGTGGTGATGCCGGCGCCACCCAGCAGATCGCGACACTCGCGGGCGATGTCGATCGCCATGCGGCAGTTGTTCCACTTGGCCAGGCTGACCTGCTGCGGCTGCACCTGCCCGGCGTCCTTCAGTCGGCCGAGCTGCAGCGCCAGCAACTGCGCCATGGTGATGCGCCGGGCCATCTCGGCCAGCTTGATCTGCGCGCTCTGCGTGGCGGCCAACGGACGGCCGAACAGCACGCGCTCCTTGGCATAGCCCAGCGCTTCGTCCAGGCAGGCGATGGCCGAGCCGATCGGGCCCCAGCTGATGCCGAAACGCGCCTGGGTCAGGCAGCCCAGCGGCCCCTTCAGCCCCTTCACGTTCGGCAGGCGGTGGCTGTCGGGCACGCGCACGTCGTCGAAGAACAGCGCGCCGGTCAGCGACGCGCGCAGGCTCATCTTGTGCTTGATTTCCTGGGTGGTGAAGCCGGGCATGCCCTTCTCCAGCACGAAGCCCTGGATGCCGTCTTCGGTCTGCGCCCAGATGATGGCCAGGTCAGCCACCGGGCCGCTGGTGATCCACATCTTGCTGCCGTTGATGCGCCAGTCGCTGCCATCGCGCACGGCGCGGGTCTTCATGCTGGCCGGGTCGGAACCACCATGCGCCTCGGTCAGGCCGAAACAGCCGATCAGTTCGCCGCGCGCCATCGCCGGCAGCCACTGCTGGCGCTGTTCCTCACTGCCGTACGCGTAGATGGGATACATGCAGAGCGAGCTCTGCACCGACACGAAGCTGCGCAGGCCTGAATCGCCGCGCTCCAGCTCCTGGCAGATCAGCCCGTAACTGACCGCGCCCAAGTCACCGCCGCCGTACTCAGCCGGCAGCGTGGCGCCGAGCAGACCCAGCGAAGCGATCTCCGGCACCAGTTCCGACGGGAACCGCGCCTGGTCGAAGGCATCGCCGATGATCGGCAGCACGCGCTCGTTGGTGAAGCGGGCCACGCTTTCCTGGACTGCGCGCTCTTCCTCGCTGAGCAGGGAACGGACATCGAACAGGTCGTACGGATCCAAGGCCATGGCACTCACACGCAGTCAGGACCCGGCCATTGTCGGTCATCCGGGTGGGTTTGGTGTGCCGGTAGAGGCCGACCTTGGTCGGCGCTGGTGTTTCCGCTCACGCCAACCAAGGTTGGCGGCTACCGAAGCCACGTACGCTGCATTGCAGCAATCACGGTGTGAACATCGCCGATCTAGCTCGATCACGCGCGTCCCGGTACCCTGACAACATTCAAACAACCGTTTCGCCCGTGGCTGCACGCGCGATTCCCAGGCAACCGCCGGTGGCCCCGATGCCGGCACTACCCACGAGTCATGCAATCGATGAGTGCTGAAGCCAACGCCCTGCCCCCGCGTGAAGTCATGGAATTCGACGTAGTCATCGTCGGTGCCGGCCCGGCCGGCCTGGCCACCGCGATCCGCCTGCGCCAACGCGCGATCGAAGCCGGTCGTGAACTGTCGGTCTGTGTGCTGGAGAAGGGTTCCGAGCCCGGCGCACACGTGCTGTCCGGTGCGGTGATGGACCCGCGCGCACTGACCGAACTGTTCCCGGACTGGGCCGAGCGCGGCGCACCGCTGAAGCAGAAAGTCACCCGCGACGAGTTCCTGTTCCTCAGCGAGACCGGCGCGCGCACCACCCCGCACGCGCTGCTGCCCGAGTGCTTCCACAACGAAGGCAACTACATCATCAGCCTGGGCGAGGTCACCCGCTGGCTGGCGCAGCAGGCCGAGGCGCTGGAAGTGGCGATCTTCCCGGGCTTCGCCGCCGCCGAAGTGCTGTACGGCGATGATGGCGCAGTGATCGGCGTGGCCACTGGCGACATGGGCATCGAAAAGGACGGCAGCATCGGCCCGGCGTTCGAACGCGGCATGGCGCTGCAGGCGAAGTACACGATCTTCGCCGAAGGCGCGCGCGGCCATCTCGGCCGCCAGCTGATCAGCCGTTTCAAGCTGGACGAAGGCAAGGATCCGCAGGCCTACGGCATCGGCATCAAGGAACTGTGGCAGATCGACCCGGCCAAGCATGAGCCGGGCCTGGTGGTGCACGCCGCCGGCTGGCCGCTGGACACCGATACCTACGGCGGTGCGTTCCTTTACCACGCCGACGGCGGCAAGGTCGCCATCGGCTACGTGGTCGGCCTGGACTACAAGAACCCGTGGCTGAGCCCGTTCGAGGAGTTCCAGCGCTTCAAGACCCATCCGTCGATCCGCAAGCATCTGGAAGGTGGCACCCGCATCGGCTACGGCGCGCGTGCGATCACTGCTGGCGGCCTGATGTCGCTGCCGAAGACCGTGTTCCCCGGCGGTGCACTGGTCGGCTGCGAGGCCGGCTACCTCAACGTCAGCCGCATCAAGGGCAGCCACGCGGCGATCAAGACCGGCATGCTGTGCGCCGATGCCGCCTTCGACGCGCTGGTGGCCGATCGCCAGCACGACGAGCTCAGCGCCTACCCGGCCGCCTTTGAAAGCAGCTGGCTGCACGACGAACTGAAGCTGTCGAAGAACTTCAAGCAGTGGTTCAAGAAGGGCCAGACCGTGGCCACGCTGATGACCGGCGTCGAGCAGTGGCTGCTGCCGAAGCTGGGCGTGCGCAATCCGCCGTGGACCCTGCGCCACAGCATCCCGGACCATGCCTGCCTGGAGCCGGCTTCGAAGCACACGCGCATTGCCTATCCCAAGCCCGATGGCGTGCTGACCTTCGACCGCCTCAGCTCGGTGTTCCTGAGCAGCACCAACCACGACGAGAACCAGCCCAGCCACCTGACGCTGAAGGATGCGAGCATCCCGGTGAAGGTGAATCTGGCCGAGTATGCCGGTCCGGAAGCACGCTACTGCCCGGCAGGCGTGTACGAGTTCGTCGGCGACGGCAACGATGCGCGGCTGCAGATCAATGCGCAGAACTGCGTGCACTGCAAGACCTGCGACATCAAGGACCCGACCCAGAACATCGTCTGGGTGACCCCGCAGGGCGGCGGCGGACCGAACTACTCCGGCATGTGACCGGTGATGGGGCTGCGACGGCCGGTCGCAGCCCCACGTTGCGTGCGACCGTTATCCTGCCCGCCATGCGCGCCTTTCATCTGCTTCTTGTTGTTGCCATGACCCTGGCCACCAGCGCGTGCCAGCGCCCACCGGCTGCGCCCAGCACGCCGGAACAGGCGCGCCGGCAGGCGATGCAGCAGGCGTTCGAACTGTGTGCCGGCTGCCACACCGTCAAGGCCGGCGGCATCCACCGCTACGGACCCAACCTGCATGGGGTGATCGGCCGCCGTGCGGGCAGCCTGCCCGATTACGGCTATTCCCAGGCCATGCGCCGCGCCGACATCGTGTGGAGCGCGCAGACGCTGGATACGTTCCTGCAGTCACCCACCCATCTCGTGCCCGGCACCCGCATGTACAACGCATTTCCCAGCGCGGAGCGTCGCGCACTGGTGATCGCCTACCTGCAGGAATGCGCGGCTCAGTGAGCCTGGCGCTGCAGCTGGTGCTGCAGATGCTCCACGAACTGTCCGGCATCAGCGATCGCCGCTGCGATCTCGGCATCACCTGCGGCCTGCAGCCGTTCCACCAGCGCGTTGGCACGATCGGCCAGGCCCCGTGCACCCACTGCGCCCAGCGCGCCCGCCTGCCGATGCAGATGCAGCGCGGCCGTCACCCGGTCGCTGTCCTGCAGCGCGCGCTGCAGGGCCGCGATGTCCTCGTTGCTGGCCTTGATCAGGCTGTCATGCAGCTGCCGGGCGATCTCGCGCGAACCGAAGCGCCGCTGCAGGGTCGCCAGGTCGGGGAGTTCCTCATCACCATCTGACTCATCGTCGTTGTCCACGACAGTCTGGTCATCCTCCATACCGCCGGCGCACGGCAGCCAGCGCAGCAGCGCCTGTCGCAGCGTCGCCAACGACAACGGCTTGGCCAGCACGTCATCCATGCCGGCTTCGCGGCAGCGGCGTGCGTCGTCGTCAAGCACGCTGGCGGTCAGCGCCAGCACCGGCATCCGCGGCTGGCCGTTGCGGCCCTCGCGCTCGCGCAGCAGGCGGGTGAAGCCGAATCCATCCAGCACCGGCATGCGGCAATCGGTGATGACCAGATCGAAGGATTCCGACGCCTCCGCCAGCCGGTCCAGTGCCTGCTGCCCGTCGTCGACCAGCACATGCGGCACGCCCAGCTGCTGCAGGCGCCAGGCCATCATCGCCTGGTTGGTGGGATGGTCTTCAATGACCATCACCCGTGCCTGGCGCAGACCAGGGGGCAGCAGCGCGATCTGCTGATGCTCGGCCTGCAGCGCCAGCACATCCTCGCTGCGCGCCTCCACCAGCGACAGCAGCACCTCGACCCGCGTCCCTTCGCCCAGCGTGCTTTCCAGCTTCAGTTCGCCATCCATCTTCTGCACCAGGCGCCGGCAGATGCTCAGGCCCAGCCCGGTGCCCCCATGGTCGCGCTGGATGTACGCACCGGCCTGGGTGAAGGGTTCGAACAGGGTCGGCAACTGCTCCGGTGCAATGCCGATGCCGGTATCGGTCACGCTCAGGCGCAGCGGCTGGCTGCCATCCTCCGCAGTGGGCCCCAGCACCTCCAGCTGCAGATGCACCGAGCCCTTCATGGTGAACTTGATGGCATTGCTGACCAGGTTGAACACGATCTGTCGAAAACGCACGCCATCCACTTCATGGGCCTGGGCCAGCTGTTCGTCGATGTCCAGCTGCAGGTCCAGGCCACGTGCCGTGGCCTGCGGCAACAACAATCGATGCACCCCCTCCAGCAGTGGCCGCACCGGCAGCGGTACCGGCTCCAGCCGCAGCGCGCCCGCTTCCATCCGCGAATAGTCGAGGATGTCGTCCAGGATCTGCCGCAGCATCTGCGCCGAGTCTTCGATCACGCCAAGGATGCGTTGCTGTTCGGCGTCCAACGGCGAATGCGCCAGCACTTCCAGCATGCCCAGCACACCACTCATCGGCGTGCGGATTTCATGGCTCATGGTAGCCAGGAAACGCGATTTCGCTGCCGCTGCCTGTTCGGCTTCGACCATCGCCGCGGCCAGCGCGTCGGCCTGCGCGCGCGCCTGGCTCACGTCCACCCAGTAACCACTCCAGGTCACCGCGCCCGCTTCGGTGGAATACGGATGGGCCTGGCTGCGCACCCAGCAGGGCGCGCTGCCGTCGCGATGGATACGGAACTCGAAGGAAAGCGGTGCGAAATTGCGCGCCGCCCGTTCCATCGCACGCAACACCTTTTCGCGGTCATCGGCATCGATGCACGCCAGCAGCGCCTGCCCGTCCGACTCCGCCTGCTGCCGGCTGATACCGAACATCGACTGCACATCGCCGGCAATGAAGGGAAAACTCAAGGTACCGTCCGCTTCACGGCGGGCCTGGTAGACGATGGCAGGCAGGTTGTCGGTCACCTCGGCCAGGCGCTGCTCCAGCTCACGGCGGCCGGCCACTTCGCGGCGCAACCGCCAGTGGCCCAGCCCGTGCACCGCCACCGCAGTGGCCAGCACCAGCAGCAGGGGAAGGCCCCAACGCAGCAGGGTGCGCCAGTCCACCCCATCGCGGTATTCCACCGCCAGCCAATCGCCGCGCAGGGCCTCGCGCTGGCGCGGCCCCATCTGCAGCAGCAGGCGGTCGAAGGTGGTGGCCAATGCCGCATGGCGGCGCTCCACCGCCAGCGCCAGCTGGTCGTTGAACCCGGCTGGGGCGGCCAGTTGCAGGCGCCCCGGAAAGCGGTTGCGCAGCAGCTGGTCGACCAGCGCCAGGTTGCCCACGTAGGCATCGGCCTCGCCATCAGCAAGACGCTGCAGGGCCTGCTCGGCACTGCGCGCGGCGACGATCTTCACCGACGGCGCCTGCTGCTGCACGTAGCCACGGATGCGCTCCGGATCGGACAGCAGCACGCGTTTGCCGTCCAGGTCCGACAAGCCCAGCATCGACGGACTGTCAGTGCGGGTGACGATCACGTTGGGCACGGTGATGAAGGGCTGGCTGAACACCCATTCCGGCCCCAGATAGCGCGAATCGGCAGGAATGCCGATCACCGCCTGCAGTTCCCCGCGACGTGCCTTCTCGCGCACCTCGTACCAGTCATGGCTGTTTTCAACCTGCAGGTTGGCACCCGCCTGCAGCAGGCGCTGCAGGTATTCATTGGTCAGGCCACTGGGCTTGCCAGCTCTGTCGGCGAACGACAGCGGCGCGGCGTTGGGCGCAAAGCCGATCTTCAACGGCTGCTGCAGCACGCGTTTCTCGGCCTGGCTCAACGCCAGCTGCGCCGACGCCGACCACTGCGGCGGTGGCAGCCAGCGCTGCGCGAGGGCGTCGCGCTGTGCTTCGCTGACAGCGGCAAGCGCCAGATCCAGCGCTTCGGACAACGGTTGTTTGCTGTTGGGCACACCGAAATGCAACTGCTCGGGGGGCAGATCGCTGGGCCGCAGCAACACCACACCCTTCAACTTGGCGGCGGCGATCAGTTCCGTTGCCACGTAGGCATTACCGATGAAAATGTCGGCTTTGTCGTCTCTGACCATATTCAAGGCGGTCAGCGTGTTGTCTGCGACAAGTTGTCGTGCCCTTGGGAATCGCGCACGCACCTGCGGCCCGGTCATGAAGTCCTGCTCGACCACAACGCGCAGGCCATCCAGATCGGGGGCCTCCGAAGCACGCAGGTCCTGGGGACGCCCGACCATGGCCAGCGGTGCTTCGGCATAGGCGGCGGTGTAGACCATGCAACGGGTACGCTCGGCGCTGAGCGCGATGTTCATTACCACGTCGATCTCGCCGCGACATGCCGCATCCAGCACCGAGGGCCAGTCTGCAAAGCGGCGCGTCTCCACCTTCAATCCAAGCTGACGGGCCGAAAGCGTCAGGTAGTCCGGGCCGAGGCCCACCTGCTTCCCGTCCTGGATCGACTCAAAAGGGGGCCAGCCACTGTCATACTGTCCAACAACGACAACAGGATGTGCGGCCAGGTATTCGCGCTGCAGGGGACTGAGCGGCAATGGTCCCGGGGCGGACGCGGACTGGGCCAGCGCCGGCAGAGCCAGCAGGGTCGTCAACAGGATCAGTCCACGAGCCGCCCAGCTGCGCATCTGCAACGATCTCCTGGAAGTCCTGCCAAGGACCGCGATAGTCGCGGTCCGGCGTGCCGGTGGCCATACTAGAGCATGACCTTGCGCATCATCATCGCAGACGATCACCCCGTGGTCCGCATCGGTACCCGCGCCGTCATCGAGTCCAGCGGCGTTGGCAAAGTCGTTGGCGAGGCCGACAACGCCCAGGCGCTGATGACCCTGCTGACCACCCAGCCCTGCGACCTGCTGGTCACCGACTATTCGATGCCCGGCAGCCCCCAGGCCGATGGCTTCGCCATGATCGGCATGATCCGCCGCCGCCATCCCGACCTGCCGGTGCTCATGCTCAGCGTTTCCAACAACCTGGCGATCCTGCGCATGGTGCTCGACAGCGGCGTGCTCGGCCTGGTCGACAAGAGTTCGTCGATGGATGAACTGCCGCAGGCGATCCAGGCGGTCTACCGCGGCCAGTCCTACATCAGCCGAAGCCTGCGCGAGCGGGTGGAGGAAGCCGGCAGCTGGCGCATGCGCGAGGGTGACGGCAAGCCGTTGTCGCCGCGCGAAGTGGAGGTGCTGCGCCTGCTCGGCACCGGCATGACGGTGAAGGAAATCTCGCTGCAGCTGCACAAGAGCGTCAGCACCATCAGCCGCCAGAAGGGTGATGCCATGCTCAAGCTGGGGCTGAAGGGCGATGCGGAACTGTTCGACTACCTGCGCGACGGCAGGATCTGAGACGCCGTTCACAGCTCTCTGGGGGGAGCCTCCCCCTGCCCCCCCTGTGATCGCCGTCGCATCTGTGCCATCATCCGTCCCGATGAGTTTTCCTATGCGAGGTCGAAGGAATCGACCGGCTCATCACGACGTTCCCCCTCATCGAGGGCGGGGCGTGTTCTGCGTTGGCCTTCCTGCCCGACGCCCGCAAACCATGGAGAGGTGCATGAAGATCCTTCCGCAATCCCGCTTGGCCCGTGTCCGCCCACGCCTGTGTGCGACGTTCGCTGGCCTGCTCGTTGCGTTGCTTGCCAGCGCCTGCACCCCCTCGACTTCGACCGCGTCACCACAGGGCGCCACCGCGCCACGACAGGATGTTGCCCCGATGCAGAGTTCCGCCACACCCGCCACCACGGCTACCGCCACGCCCCCCGATGCCGGCAGCGTGCTGTATTTCATCTACGACGTCGACGGCGATGGCGCCGTTTCGTATGAAGTAGCCAATGGCAGTGTCGCCACCTTCTGGTTCGGCCATGCATTCGAAGTGGCCGGCACCCGCTATTACACCGGCTTTGCCTGGAGCACGCCGCAGAAGTACGGCAAGCCCGGCGAGGACGATGTCGGTCCGGACAGCCAGGTCACCCTGACCGAGGCCACCTTCACCCTGACCGGCGACAAGCCGGATCGGCCGTGGGTGTTCAAGGGTGCCGAACCGTGGATCGGCACCGTCGGCGCCTATGGCACCGCACCGGACATCGACAGCAAGCGCAAGCCGCTGGAGTACCGCACCCCGGCTGGCAAGCTGGTGCTGGCGGTGCCGACCAGCACCTTCGCCACCGGTACCAGCATCGAAAGCTACACCGTGCTGGTGTTCAACCCGGACTACGAGAAGTCCGAAGACGGCCAGGTCTGGGCCAGCCTGGGCACGGTGATCACCGGCGAAGACAATTCGGCCGCCTGCGACGATGGCCAGGTGATGCCGTGCGTCAGCAACAAGGGCGTTCTGGCCTTCAACGCCGTCGCCGGCAGCGACCTGCCCAGCATCAGTGTCACCGCCACCGGCACCACCATTTCCGGCCCGGGCCAGACCCGTGCGCTGGGTGCGGCCGATGCACGCCAGTACAACTACGACGCCGCCCGCAAGGCCTACGTCGAAAAGTAAGACGCACCACCCCGCAGCACCTGTTGACCGACATGTTGAAGACTCACGGATGAGTCCGGTTGGCGTATCGCGGCAAAGGCCGCACCATCAACCCCAGAGGAAGTGTCATGGCACAACGTGACTACAGCAAAAAGGAAGTTCTCGACATCATCGAGCAGGTGGCACAGCGCAAGGGCATCGCCAGCGAAGACTTCCTGCGCTTTGCCCACATCGAGACCGGTGGCCGCTTCAACGAGCGCGCGCACAACGACAAGACCGATGCCAAGGGCCTGTTCCAGTTCCTGCCGTCGTCGGCCAAGCAGTACGGCCTGACCGGCCACGAGTACGACCCGACCCGCAACACCGAAGCGGCAGCGGAGATGTTCAAGCGCAATCTGGTGGACATGGAAAAGCGCCATGACCGCACCGGCCACCCGTACCTGTCCGGCGATGACAAGCCGAGCGGCCTGGACCTGTATCTGGCGCACCAGCAGGGTGCGGCCGGCTACGGATCGATCCAGACCGCGATCGCCACCGGCACGTTCGGCCTGGTGCGCGACGGCCACGGCGATCCGATCAACATGCGCCCGCGCATCATGGGCCAGATCGGTGGTGACGTGGAAGCGCTGACCGGGCATACGCGCGCCGAGATGCGCACGATGAACGATCGTGATCTGGCCAGCACCTTCGCCCAGTACTACGACCGCAAGTACGACGCGATCAGCATCCCGGAAAAGAACATCGCACCGATCACCGAGGCCCAGGCACGTCCGGCACCGGTGCAGGCCGCACCGACGCAGACCGTGACCCCGGCCGCGCAGGCAGCTGTTGCCGCCGGTGCCGCGACCATCGCCGCCACCGCCACGGCTGTCGCAGCCAAGCCGGATGCACCTGGCATTTCGCTGGATGCGGCCTACAACGCCGGCGTGAAGTACGACAACGTCAAGTACGCGATCAACATTGAATCCAGCCAGTACTACCGTGGCAAGGGCGTCACCGGCAAGAACGTCGACCAGGGCTACATCGACTGCTCCGGCTGGGTCGGCACGATGCTCAACAAGACCCAGGACGAGATCAACCAGAAGGCCGGCCACGCGGTGTTCGCCGACGCCGACAAGATCAAGCTGGGCTTCGCCGGCTCCGGCGGTATCGTGCACGAGGCCTACAAGGACTCGGGCGTGCTGCTCAAGCGCGACGACATCCTCAAGCCCGACGCGCTGAAGGAAGGCATGGTGATCGGCCTGGATACGGCCAAGACCAAGCACGAGCACTGGAATGGCATCGACCACATCGTGATGGTGGTGCGTGACCCGAACACCGACAAGCTGCTGATCAGCCAGTCCACTGGCAAGCTGGGTGTGCACACGATGCCGGTGGAGGATTACCTCAAGCAGGTGAAGGACCACCCGAACTGGAAGCTGTTCGCCTCCGATCCGCTGCACCAGGCACGCGACCTGCTGGAAAACCGCAGCCAGACGCATGCGCAGGCGCAGGCCAAGAGCACGTCCGAGCCGAAGCCGGCAGCGCAGGAAAAGCCGCAGACCAGCAACGAAGTGCATAAGCAGGGCGCGCACGGCGAAGGTGTGCGCAGGGCGCAGGAACAGCTGGGCCACCTGGGATATGTGGGTGCCGACGGCAAGCCGCTGGTTGAAGATGGAAAGTTCGGTCGCAACACCGAGGCTGCCGTGCGCCAGCTGCAGAAGGACAACGGTCTGGCAGTGGACGGCATCATCGGCCCGAAGACGCTGGATGCGATCAAGGACGCGCGCGAGCGCCCGCTGCTCAATGACGAGCGCCATCCGCAGAACCCGATGTACAACCAGGCCGTGAAGGGCATGGAAGGCCTGCCGGCAGGCACCTTCAAGGACCGCCATGCACTGGAGGCCGCCGCCGCCGCACTGACCAAGGAAGCACAGGCCAGCGGCATGCAGCGCATCGACTCAGTGGTGCCCAGCACCAACGGCGAGCGCATGTTTGCCGTACAGGGCACCGCCGGCGACCCGGCCGCCTGCCGCGCGGCGGTGGAGACCCGCGCTGCCAGCGAGCAGAGCATGGCCCTCAGCAGTGGTGCGGTGCACGGTGCACCGAATGTCCTGCAGCAGCAGGACGCCCAGCAGGAGCAGGTGAAGCAGGCCCAGCGCGCCATGGGCCACTGAGCCAAGCCGGGGGAGACCGGGGGAAAGGGCCGCGTACTGCGGCCCTTTTCCTTTCTGGCAGCTGAGCGGCCGCAGCGCTTTCAGCCTCGCTTCATGCCGCCTGACGCTAGATGAATGCGCAAGCCGCACGGGGATCGCGCGCAATGTTCCGGCAATGTCCGGGCACCAGCGTGGTCCCTACGGCAGCCGGGGCGCCCAGCGTCCTCCCTGCCCACCGTGGCATGCACCTCACAGGAGAACCCAACATGCTCAGCACTTCCGCACTCAGCTTCCGTGGTCTGGCGATGGCCCTGGCACTGCTTGCCGGCGTGGCCGTGGTCAGTGATGCCAGCGCGATGTCGAGGAAGGACAAACGCACCGTGGTCGGTGCCGTCGTCGGCGGCGTGGCGGGTCACCTGATCTCCAACGGCGACCCGGCCGCCACCGTCGGCGGTGCGGTTGCCGGCGGCGCCATCGGCAACCTGACCACCTCCGACCGCCATGATCGCCGCTACGACGGACGCTATGACCGCCGTTACGACCGTGGCTACGACCGCCGTTATGACCGGGGCTACAACCGCGGTTATGGCTACGACCGCCGCGATGACCGTCGCTGGCAGCGCGAGCGCCATGACAACCGTTACTACCACGACCGCGGCCGCCATCGCGGCTGGTAAACGCGCCGGCCGCAGGCCGCACATGACGTCCCTGACGGGCGGGTCGATGACCCGCCCGTTTGCGTCTGCGGCGCCCATGGCGTTGAATGCGCAGCCTTGGATGTTCCTTTACTCACCAGCGGCCGTGGCATGACTTCTTCCCCCCATCGCGTGCAGGGCCTCAACAACGACGAGGTCGCCGCCGACTGGCCGGCGATCGACGCGCAGGAGATCACCTGGCTGCGTGGTCACTTTCCGCAGCTGGGCGCAGACAGCACGCTGCGCTGGCACAGCCCGCGTCCGTTGTCGGCCGCGGCCATCGTCGACGGCACGCGCGGTCCGGTCTTCATCAAGCGCCACCACCACAGTGTGCGCAGCGCGCGAAGCCTGGAAGAAGAACACCGTTTCATCGCACATCTGGCGACTGCCGGCATGCCGGTGGTGCAGGTGCTGGCCAGCAACCACGGCCGCACCGCACTCGAACACGGCCAGTGGACCTACGAACTGCATGCGGTGGGCGCCGGCCAGGACCTGTATCGCGAGCTGCCGTCATGGTCGCCGTTGACCGACGTCGCCCAGGCCCGCGAGGCGGGCCGCATGCTGGCCACGCTGCACCGCGCCGCGGCCAGCTACCACGCCCCGCAACGCAGCACCCATCTGCTGGTGGCACGCGACGACCTGATCCGCGCCCATGACCCGATCGCCGCGCTGAAGGCCGACCTCGGCAACCGCCCCGGGTTGGCCCGCTACCTGGCGCGCATTCCCTGGGAAGATCAGCTGCACCGCGACGTGCTGCCCTGGCACCACGGCCTGGCCGCGCGCCTGCAGGACGAACCACGGCTGTGGGCGCACAACGACTGGCACGTCTCCAACCTGCTGTGGAACGACGACGGCACGATTGCCACGGTGCTCGATTTCGGCCTGGCCTCACCGACCAGCGCGCTGTTCGACCTGGCCACCGCCATCGAACGCAACGCAGTGGCCTGGCTGCAGCTGGAGCGCGGCACCGACGCTGTACGCATCGATATCGCCCTGGCCCTGCTGGACGGCTATCGGCAGGAACTGCCGCTGGCGCCCGCGCGCGTGCACCTGCTGGCCGACCTGCTGCCGATGGTGCATTTCGACTTCGCTCTGTCCGAAGTGGAGTATTTCGAGGGCGTCACCGGCTCCACCGCGAATGCCGACGTCGCCTGGCAGCCTTTCATGCTCGGTCATCCGGCCTGGTTCGCCACCGTCCCCGGCCAGACCCTGCTGGCGGCCCTGCACGCCGCCGCGTGAGCCGCGAGCCACCAAACACGCCGGGTATTCAGTAGATCGACGCCATGCGTCGATGATGCGCTCGGCCGGGGTCAGATCCCTTTGCGCTGGAAAGGGATCTGACCCCGGCTGAAGGGCGGTGGCTCGCAAATCCGTACCATTTGTAGTGAAATGGTCACCTGAAGCGGGGGTGCCTGGATCTGCCAGGCTGAGAGAGTCCCTTGGAACCTGATCCGGTTTGCACCGGCGTAGGGAGCTTTGAGCCGCAGCCACACCCCCGTCATGGGCCGGTGCACCTGCGCGCCGTCGCTTCGTCTCCCTTGTTGTCTGAAGACGAATCGAATGAACCGCTGCCTGCGCCCCACCCTGCTCGCCCTTGCCCTCTGTGCTGCCCTGCCGCTGTACGCCAGCGAGGCAGGCACCGACGCCGTTGATGCTCCGCCGTCCTCGCCCACCGAGCTGGCGGCGGTACGCGTGCAGGCCGGCAAACCGGTCACCGACACCTCGCGCGTCAACGCATTCGGCGGCGGCTCCTGGAAGGACACCCCCGCCTCGGTGAACGTACTGGAGCGCGACTACCTCGACCGTCGCCAGGTGCGTTCGCTGTCCGAGCTGGCCAGCAACGATGCCTCGCTGGGCGATGCCTATGCGCCGGTGGGCTACTACCAGAACATCGCAATCCGCGGCTTCGCGCTGGACGCGGCCACCGGCTACCGCTTCAACGGTATGTCCACCGCCGGCGAACAGCGCCTGGCGCTGGAGAACATCCAGGAAGTGCAGATCCTGAAGGGCGAAGCCGGCTTGGCGGCTGGCGTGATGGCGCCCGGCGGCATCATCAACTACGTGGGCAAGCGCCCGGCCGAAGTACGTACGGTCACTCTGGGCACCGATTCTGAGGGCTCGCGCTATGCCGCCGTGGATGTCGGCCACTGGCTGACCCCGCGCTTCGGCGTCCGCTTCAATGCCGCCTGGGATGCCAGTGACTCCTACGTCGAGCATGCCGACGGTCGCCGCAACTTCTATTCGCTGGCCACCGACTGGCTGATCGGCGAACACGGCAAGCTGGAAGTGGATGCCAACTACCAGACCAGCGCGCAGCGCTCGGTGTCCGGCTTCCAGCTGCTGGGCGCGCGCGACCTGCCACGCGGCGTCGACCGCGAGCGCCTGCTCGGCTACCAGCCGTGGCAGCAGCCGGTGGACATCGCCAGCACCAACATCACCGCGCTGCACACCTATGACTTCAACGATGCGTGGCAGTCGCGGCTGTCGATCGGCCACAGCCGTTCGGTGATCGATGACAACGTCGCCTTCGCCTACGGCTGCTACTACACCGCAGGATGCGCAGACGGCAGTGTGCCGGGCAACTATTTCGCCCCCAACGGCGACTACGACATCTACGACTACCGCAGCCCGGATGACACCCGCCGCAACCAGCAGGCGCGTGCCGAACTGCGCGGCCGTTTCGAGACCGGCAGCGTCGGCCACCAGCTGAGCATCGGCGCCGACTACTTCCGCCGCACCGTCGACAAGCGCCCGAGCGTCAACGAGTACGTCGGCACCAGCAACATCCACGACGTGCAGGTGCCGGTGTTCGAGCCCTCACCGAAGATGCCGGGTGCATCGGCACGACGCCTGGACAGCCGCCAGACCGCATTCTTCGCACTGGACCGGATGAGCTTCGGCGATGACTGGCAGTGGCTGGCCGGTGGCCGCTTCGTGCGCCTGGACGAGCGCGCCTACGACAAGCGCGGCACGCCGCAGCGCCACAGCCGCCTGTCGCGCTTCCTGCCGCAGACCGCGCTGGTGTGGAAGGCCACCGACCAGCTCAACGCCTACGCCAGCTACGTGCGCGGCATTTCGCTGGGCCAGGAAGCACCGTTCTGGACCTCCAACGCCGATACCTTCCTGCCGTCGATGCAGTCGCGGCAGCTGGAAGTGGGTGTGAAGTACGTGCCGGTGGATGCCCTCACCCTGGGTGCCGCGGTGTTCCGCACCACCCAGCCCTACCAGTACGCAAAGCCGGACGGCAGCGACGTCGGCTACACCTTCGTCGAAGAAGGCCAGCAGACCCATACCGGGCTGGAACTGACCGCCAACGGCCAGCTGACCGACGCGCTGCAGATCGTCGCCAGCGCCAGCGTGCTGCAGGCGCGCGCCCGCGACACCGGCACCCCGGCCTATGAAGGCCATCAGCTGGTGAACGTGCCGAAGGTGCGCGCCAGCGTGCACCTGGCCTACGCGCTGCCGTTCGTTGAAGGCCTGGATGTGACCGGTGGCTGGCGCTATGCCGCCGCCAACGTCGCCCGCGCCGACGGCGGTGTGCGCGCACCGGACTACTCGGTGTTCGACGCCGGCCTGCGCTTCCAGCATCGCCTGCACGACCGCGCGGTCAGCTGGAACCTGTCGGTGGACAACCTGTTCAACCGCTTCTACTGGCGTGACACCGGCAGCAGCGGCGGTGACTACTACCTGTTCCCGGGTGCGCCGCGACAGGCCCGCCTGTCGGTGACGTTCGCGCTGTGAGCGGCGTGGCGCTCGAGTGGACTGCGGCCCTCTTCAGCATCCTCGGGGTGTGGCTGATGGCAAAGCGGCGGCTGGCCGCATGGCCGGTCGGCCTGCTGTCGGTCGCGCTGTACGGCGCGGTGTTCGCCGAGGCCAAGCTGTACTCGGACACGCTGCTGCAGGTCGCCTTCGGTGGTTTCCTGGTCTACGGCTGGATCAACTGGCGCCAGCACGCGGCCGATGAAGGCAGCATCCGCATCGTGCCGCTGGCACGCGGCACGCTGCTGCGCGACCTCGCCATCGGCCTGTGTGGCGGCGTCGCGCTTGGCGCCGGCATGCATACCTTCACCGACGCGGCGCTGCCGTGGCTGGACGCGATGCTGACCGCGCTGAGCCTGGTCGGGCAGTGGTGGCAGGCACGCCGACACGCCGCCTGCTGGTGGGTGTGGATCGTGGTGGACGTGGTCTACGTTGGCGCGTACCTGTTCAAGTCACTGCACGTGACTGCTGCGTTGTACGTGTTCTTCCTGGGCCTGGCATTGTTCGGGCTGCGGGCGTGGCGCGCCGCCGCACGGGAACCGCAGGTGGCAACGCAGTAGAGCCACGCCATGCGTGGCTGGCGGGCATCGGTAGACGCCAACCTTGGTTGGCGCGTTCCCGCCGACCAAGGTCGGCATCCATCAGGCTCATCCACGCATGGCGTGGATCTACCGGGGTTGCAGCACCAGCCCCAACCGCAGCGGTTGGCGCATGTCCTTCGGCGGTGCCGCCGGCAACGCCGTGGCCTGCAGCCGCGCGGGAACCGCAGGTTGCAACGCGGTAGAGCCACGCCATGCGTGGCTGGCGGGCATCGGTAGACGCCAACCTTGGTTGGCGCGTTCCCGCCGACCAAGGTCGGCATCTACCAAACGCAGCCACGCATGGCGTGGATCTACTGGGTAAGCACCAGCCCCAACCGCAGCGGTTGGCGCATGTCCTTCGGCGGTGCCGCCGGCAACGCCGTTGCCTGCAGCCGCACGGGAACCGCAGGTGGCAACGCAGTAGAGCCACGCCATGCGTGGCTGGCGGGCATCGGTAGACGCCAACCTTGGTTGGCGCGTTCCCGCCGACCAAGGTCGGCATCCATCAGGCTCATCCACGCATGGCGTGGATCTACCGGGTAAGGACCAGCCCCAACCGCAGCGGTTGGCGCATGTCCTTCGGCGGCGGCGCAGGCAACGCTGTGGCCTGCAGCGTCGCGCGCAGATCGGCATCCACCTGGACATCACCCAGACTGTCGAATTCCAGTTTCGAGATGGCGCCATCGCGGGCGATCCACACGCTCACCACCAGCGGTGTCGGCGTATCGGGATGCTCCTGCAGCCAGGCCAGCAGGCGCTGGGCGCGTGGATTCTGTTCCTGCTGAAGGCGCTGCTGCAGTTCGCCGCTGACGGAGGCGGCATAGGCCATCCAATGCGCAGGCGCGTCCTGTGCGGACACGCTGGCGCTCCCCAGCGCCAGCAGGCCCAGCAACCATGCCAACGGGTGCCAGCCACGGCGCGTGCTACGCCTGTTGCCTGCAGAATCCATCACCCACGTCTCCACTGCTGTCCAACGCATCATGGTCGGCGCTGTAGATGACAGGCAGATGGCGGCGCAGTAGAGCCACGCCATGCGTGGCTGTTCTGGGCAACCGGTGATCCATCCACGCATGGCTTGGATCTACCGGGCTGCCCCACCCGGCGTGATCAGTCGCCCAGGTCGGCCAGCACCTTGCGCGAGGGGGCGAAGAAGGTGACGCCGGTGGTCGCGGTGGAGAAGTCGAGAATGCGGTCGTGCAGCGGCGCGGGATTGCCGATGAACATCCGCTCCAGCATCTTCTCGATCACCCACAGCCGGCGCGTGTAGCCGATGAAGTAGGTGCCGTACTCGCCGCGCCCCGGATTGGCGAAGGGCATGTTGTCGCGCAGGATCTCGTGCTCGCCGTCGGCATCCTCGATGGTGCACAGCGTCTTGTGCGACTTCTGCGCGTCGGCCGGTGCGTCGTCCAGCTCGATGTTGTCGTGCTTGGTGCGGCCGATGATCGCTTCCTGCGCCTCGGTCTTCTGCGCACGCCAGGCATCGAGGTTGTGCAGGTACTTCTGCACCACCACATAGCTGCCACCGGCATGGTCGGGGTCCTCGTCGCCGACGATGGTCGCCTCCGGCAGTGACAGACCCTCGGGGTTGGCGGTACCGTCGACGAAATCGAGCAGGTCGCGGCCGTCGAAGTAACGGAAACCGGCCACGTCATCCACCGCTTCCACGGCATCGCCGAAGGCCAGCAGCAGGTTCTTCTCGAACGCCACGATAAGATCCATCGTGCGTGCACGGATGTGGTACAGCAGGTCACCCGACGTGGACACGGCCGTATGGGTAGCGCCCTTCACTTCCTGGAACGGCTTCAACTCGCGCGGCGGCGTGCCGCCCACCAGCGGTTCCCACACGCGGTGGCCGATGGCCACGTTGCAGGTGAAGGTGCGCTCGATCTCGCGGATGGCGGTGTTCTTGATCAGGTCATCGGTGCTGGCCAGCACCTCGCGCACTTTCGCCAGCGACGCCTCATCGTCCTTCACCGTCAGCACCAGGAACGCGGCCGAATGGGTCAGCGGCGCGGTGATCTGCTGCGGCTCGTTGTCGAGCGTGTGGTTGAGGGCGGTGATGGGTGCGGGCTGGGCGTTCACGATGGTTCCTGCTGGCTTGAGGCGGGCACATCGCATGCGGCGATGTGCGGGCGATCATAGCGGAACGACCTTGCCTGCGACGGAGCGCTTCTCAGTTCGCGGCGGTCAGCCGGCGGGCGCCAGCCACTCATCGGCAAGCACCTGTGCCTGCTGCCCGCTGTCGGTGATCGAGCGCTCCGGTTGCTGCAACCACCACTCCCCGTGCCACTGCGGCCGCATGTGGCCGCGCAGAAACGCTCGACGCGGAAGCGCTGCCCGACACGAAGGATGCAGGCAAGCCGCGTGCGGTCCTGCGAGACGGCCGAATCCAGCAGCTGCCAGTCATCCGCTGTATCGCGCAGCAGATGCGCCCCGGCGATCTCGATCACGTCCATGCTGTGCGGCTACGCCGCGGTCACGGTGAACTGTTGCGGCGTGCGCCACGCAACCCGGAGGTAGGCGCCATGCAGCAAGCCGCCATCGCGAAAGTGTTCGAACACGTCGGCCGGGCACCACTCCCTGCCCGCCGAGAAGGCAACGCCGAGGTCACGCAGGCGGATGAAGACGGCGGCCTTGGCTGCATCGTCGGAGACCGGCAGGGTGAGGGCATCTCCCTCGCCAGCGCTGAATCCCAGCGCCTGCAGCGGGGCCCGCGGGCGGCCGTTCAACAGCATCACCTTGATGCAGTTGCAGTCGGCCTGCCTCACGTAGGCGTCGATGTGCGTTTCCATTGGCGGATTGTAGAGGCAACGCGACCCCACTTGCAGCGTGCTGCTGGTCGATCATTTGAGGCCTGGCCATGACACTGCTAGCCTGCGGATGTGCGGCCTGCAGAGGCTCGCCATCCACACACTTCACGGAGGAAGCAGTCGATGGTCCACTCACCGATGCAATGGAGGCATGGGCCCGTTGCTGCAGCGCTGGCGTTGCTGCTGGCCACTCCGATGCAGGTTCGAGCCGGCAACGAAGGCCCCTTCTTCAGCGCACTCGAGCGCTATGGTGCCGATGACTTCAGCGGGTGTGCGCGCCTACTGGATGACCTGCTGCAACGTGGAGGCCATTTTCCCGAGGGTGGCGAACTGCTGCTGGTTGAATGCACGGCAGCGGCCGGCGACCTGGGAAAAGCGATGGACCATGTGGCCACGCTGCTTCCCAGCGGCAGGCTGTCGGCCGATGACCTGCTGCACAAGGATCGGCCAGGATTGAATGCGCTGCGCAACGGCCCGGCGTGGCCGGACATGCGCAAGCGCGTGCTGGCCGCCGAGCAGCAGCGCCTCGCATTGCTGGACGCGCCCCTGCGCAGGGAACTGCTGGAGCGCGCCGAGCGCGACCAGGCGGCACAGCATGCGGCTGTCGACGCTGGTGGTGGCGAGGCATTCAAAGCGACAGCTCCAGTGATCAAGGCCAACGCCGATTGGCTGAAATCGGTGGTAGCCGACAAGGGTTGGCCGACGTATGCCCTGGCCGGACATGATGGTGCCAAAGCCGCGTGGCTGCTGGTCCAGCACGCCGATCACGATCCCGTGTTCCAGGCCGAGATGTTGCCGTTGATCGAGAAGGCCGCCAAAGCCGGAGAAGCTGATCCCGCCGATCTGGCACTGCTGACTGACCGCGTGCTGCTGGCGCAGGGCAAGCCGCAGCGCTATGGCAGCCAGTTCACACAGGCCGATGATGGCGCGATGGAACTCCGCCCTACTGAAGACATGGAAGGCCTGGATGCGCGCCGCGAGGCGATGGGGCTGCAGCCACTGGCGCAGTACAAGGCCACGCTTTCAGAGATGTATGGCAAGCCGGTCCGATAGCACGGCGCTTGCCGAGGCTTAGTCCCGGTCGCTCCACACCGCCAACACATAGCCGTCCAGATCGCGGAAGTGGAAGCGACGGCCGCCGGGGAAGGCGAACACGGCCTGCACGATTTCGCCGCCGGCGGCGAGGATGCGCTGCTGTGCATCTGCCAGATCCGAACAGTAGAGAATCACCAGCGCGCCTCCCGTGGCTGTCACCGCCTCGTCAGCGACGAACCCCCCTTTGAGACGACCATCATCGAACTCGGTATAGGCCGGGCCGTAGTCGGTGAAGGACCAGCCGAAGACCTGTCCATAGAACTGCTTGCTGCGGGCGATGTCGGCGACGTTGAATTCGATGTTGTCGATGCGGCGTTCGGCAGTGGTGGTGTCTGCGTGGCTCATGGTGCGGCTCCGTGGTTGGAGCGCACAGCATCGATCAGGGTTGAGCCGGCGTCTTGAACGAAACGGCCATCAACGCCCCCACTCCTGGCGCAGCGCACTCGCCGTCAGGCCGGACAGCTCGCGGGCCTCGCGGCTGAGGTGCGCCTGATCGGCATAGCCCGCCTCTACGGCCAGCATCGCCAGACTGTGCGCGGGCTGCGCCTGACTGCAGCGCAGGAACCGCTGCAGACGCAGGATCCGCTCCAGCGACTTTGCGCCGTAACCGAACTGCGCTTGGCTGAAGCGACGCAAGGTGCGCGGGCTCATCGCCAGGTGTTCGGCGAGTGCATCGAGGCTGGCATCGCCTCTGGCAGCATGCGCGAACAGCACATGCGCACGCCGGGTGTGTTCGTCCGCCACGGCCGCAGGCATGTTCTGTTGCAGGCAATCGGCCAGGCGTTGCAGACGCTGCTCAGGCGCGGCATCACCAATCGTGGCCGCAGCCTGCGTTGCCCATCGGGCATTGAATTCAATCAGCAGCACGGCCTGACCGACGATGTCGGACAAGTCGATGCCAAGCGCAGCCGATGCCTGCCCGGGCCGAAAACGCGCGCCCAACACCTGCGCACCGGGCGCCAGTTGCGGGTGTGCGGCGGTCCGGTCCGGCCCCACCACGAACAGCGCGCCATCACGCCAAAGGATATCCACGCAGCCATCCGGCAGCACGGTGATGCTGCCGCTGGCGTCGGCCGACAACTGGCTCTGCCAGAGCTGGCCGAACTGGCCACGCAGTGATGCAGGCGCCAGGTGTTCCTGGTAGGCCGTGCCGGTGCCAGCGAGAGTGGAAGGTTCGCCCATGCCCCATTGTGGCAAAGCGAAACCGGAAAAAGAGAAGCCCGGCACGAGGCCGGGCTTCGCTGGCGTGTGGGAGAGAGGTCACACGCCAGTTACACGCACTAACGACAGGCGTTTGTTACCAGCTGAAGCGCGGGCCCACGAACCACTCGCGGTCGCCGGCCTTGGCCAGCTTCACTTCGCCACTCAGGCCCCAGTTCTGGTTGAACTTGGCGGTGGCGCCGACGCGGCCGTAGAACTCGCCGTCCGGGTTGATACCGTGCTTCTTGCTGTAATCCTCGTAACCGGCCAGCGCATAGCCTTCCAGGTACGGGTTGAACGCGGTGCGCACGCCCACTTCAGTGGAGTAGCCGTTGAAGTCCAGGCCGTGCTTCATATCAAACTTCTGGTACGCAACACGAGCCACCAGGTCGGTGTTCGGTGCGATGCCGTAGTTGTAGCCGGCACCGATGCGCCACTGGGCGACATCATTCTTGAAGGTGTCGGTTTCCTGCTTGCTGTAATCACCGAAGACGTGGAAGTTCGGGTGCACGGCAACCGAGCCCTTCACGCCCCAGCCATCAGCGTCGCCGCCCTTGGCATCGGTGTTCACGTAGCCGCCTTCAACGTAGTTGTACGACAGGCCATCGGCAGCCGATGCGGCGAACGGCAGCGCGGCCAACAGACCCAGGGCAAGCAGCGAATTCTTGATCATCGGGATACACCTTTCATTATTTTGGTTTCGTCGAACGCCCCTCGGGAGGGGGAGAGAGAAGGGGCGTTCGACAGGTGTGAATTATCCGTTTGTTGATGAAATCGGCCCTGAATATTGAACTGACCAGTACATGAATTAGGTTCCTGTTCAGGGAACTCTCGATACGCCATCAGCAGAGCGCTACATGGCTTTTCAAAAAATCCTTATATCCACAAGGATTCTTCGTACGTTCTGTTTCTTTTCAAAGAAATCCTGACTTTCTTGAGGATTTTTCGGGAGTCGAGCATCTTTCTAAAGAAATCCTCACGATGATAAGGATTCTAGTGAAAGCAATGGGATTCGACGCAAAATCCTTTCGATCATCAGGATTCAAGGGTATAGACTGCCGCTGGATACAGAAAGTCACCCGCTCATGAGGATTTCCCCTTGAAGATCAGGTTGGAGAACGCTGAAGCACTGGGGCCACTGGTCAGGGCTGCGCGCAAGCACCAAGGCCTCCGCCAGGACGCAACTGCAGAGGGCATCGGTGTCAGCGAGAATTTCCTGGCCAAGATCGAGCGCGGCACCACCACGGTGCAATGGGGCAAGCTGTTCACCGTGCTCCATGAGCTGGGACTGCATGTCGAAATCGACGTCCCGGAAGAGGCGATGGCCGCCCCGGACAAGCGTCGCAAGAAGACATCCCGATGAGCGCCTCCCACATCGATCTCAAGGATGTTGTGAAGGTGACCACGCTGCCTGGGCTCCACTATCCGCGCCAACTGCAAGTCAGCATTGACGACACACCGGTAGGCGTCCTAGCCGAGGCCGCCAATCTCTGGCGCTTCACCTACTCATCCCAGTGGCTGACCAACGCGAGCGCCTTCTCGCTGGCGCCCGCGTTGCCGCTGCAGGACACCGCGATCATCGATGGCGGCAGCGAGCGCCCAGTGCAGTGGTACTTCGACAATCTTTTGCCAGAAGAGCAGCAGCGCATGCTGATGGCAACGGACGCCCACCTGGACAGTGCCGATGCCTTCGCACTGCTGAAGCACTACGGCGCAGAGTCTGCGGGCTCACTTACGCTGCTGCCACCCGGTCAGACCCTCCCCCCAGGCGGTCTTGCGGACCTCCCCGATGCGGAGCTCTCACAACGCATCCAGGGGTTGCCCCATACATCCTTGGCCGCAGGTGCCGCCAAGCGCATGTCGCTGGCCGGCGCCCAGCACAAGCTGGCAATCATCGAGCGCGCGGGACACATCTACCAACCGCTGGGCACCCAGCCCTCGAGCCATATTCTCAAGCCAGACAGCACCAGCGCGGGTTACCCGCACAGCGTGGCCAATGAATGGTTCGTGATGCGCCTTGCGCAGCGCATGGGCCTGCTGGTTCCGCATGTGGAACGGCGCTACGTGCCGGAGCCGGTCTTCATCATCGAGCGCTTTGATCGTGTCATCACCCCCAGCGCCATTCATCGCCGGCACGCGATCGATGCATGCCAGCTGCTGAACCTGGCCGGCAGCTTCAAGTACGCGCTTGGCAGCATCGAGACATTGGCCGCTATCGTCCAGCAGTGCAGAAGCAAGCTGAGAACACGCATGCGGCTGTTCGACTGGCTGGTCTTCAATGTACTCACCGGCAACAACGATGCCCACCTGAAGAACCTGAGCTTCTTGGTCGACAATGCGGGCATCGAGCTGGCGCCGCACTATGACCTGCTCTCCACCGCATGCTATGAGAGCGGCGCATACGAGGGTGAGGGCGCCCGCTGGCCCGAGAGTTCGGAGTTGGCATGGCCCATTCTCGGCATTAGGCATTTCCGCGACATGCGCTTCCAGCATCTGCTGGAAGCAGGGGAAGCGTTGGGCCTGACACGACAGGCAGCCACCAGGCAGTTGATGCGACAGCTTCAGCACATTGCCGGCGAAGCCCGGTCGCTGTATGAGCAAACACAGAGAGAGAACGAGCAATGGCTGCACCGATTCGACATCGGTGCAACCGTGGAGGGCGAAGCGCGGTTCCTGCGTACGCTGACGCACGTGATCATCAATGAAATGGTCGGACAGCTCGCACCGGCGTGAGGTGGAAATCAGGGCCGGATACCAGTGCCGACAACGCTGGCCCCGCCCTCGTGTTGCGCCATGATCATCTGCCCCCCATGAGAGGGACACCATGAGTCGGCTTCAGGCTGATGAATTGGAGATATCGAAGTGGCACAAGGACATCAACCGGTGCAGCAGAGCTCGCTTGTTCCCGCTTGTTAAGGTTTGCTGATTGCCCGACCTTCACAGCACATCCACGTCTTCCAACTGCAGCTGAAAGCACTTCGCAGCGGCGGGAACAAACGCCGCTATATTCCAGACTCCCCAGACGAAGGAGGGAGTGGAATGTTCCTGACCAAGCAGCAAATCAACGCGGCACGTGCCGTCACCGTAGCCATCGTTGCTACCGTAAGCCTCGGTGCTTGCGCCACCTACAAAGATGAGTTCGCATCGATCAATTCACGTCTCGACCAGCTTGACGTGAAGGTGCAGGGCGCGGCGCAGAGCGCCGAATCCGCCAACCAGTCTGCACAGCAGGCCAACCAGCGTCTGGATCAGATCGAAGGCCGCGTCCAGCAGCTCGAAAGGGTCCCGGGCCGCAAGCCGCGCGGGTAACCGCTCTCCCACCCACTTTGATGAACGCTTGAACCAGACACCAGTGGCCTTCGCCGGCCACTGGTGTCTTTCAGCCTCTCGGTCGTCATCCGAAGGAGCCGTCCCATTCGTACGTACTCATTCCCTGCTCGCCGGGCCGTATCGGCCACGCTGGCCATCGCGCTGGCATTGGCAGGCACCAACGTGGCCAGTGCCAAGAATGCCAAGGAAGCAAAAGAGGCACCTGCCGCAGAAACGGCGAACGCCGCCGATGAACTTCCGCAGGGCCAGGAAGTATCCGAGACGGTGATTGAACTGGCCGGCTGGGTCGTGGCCAGCAAGGACAACCAGGGCTATCCGTTCGCAATCATGGACAAGGCTGCTGCGCAGGTCCTGGTCTTCGGCGGTGACGGCAAGCTGCGCGGCGCAGCGCCAGCGCTGTTTGGTTCGGCCATCGGCGATCACTCGGCACCCGGCGTCGCCAAGCTCGCACTGAGCGCGATTCCCGGCCACGACCGCACTACCCCGGCTGGTCGTTTCATTGGCGCCTATGGCCCGTCCGAGGACGCCGGACGCGTGCTGTGGGTGGACTACGATTCCGCCGTGTCGATGCACCCGCTTCCCCCGGGCACCCCGAAAGAGAAGCGCAGCGAACGACTGGCATCAGCGACGCCGGACGACAACCGTGTCACCCACGGCTGCATCAATGTCTCGCCCGGGTTCTACGAGCAGATCGTGCATCCCACGTTCGAGAAGGGTGGCGTGTTCTACGTGCTGCCGGACAAGGACTCGATCGAAGAAACGTTCCCGGAGTTCGCGCAGAGTCGCGCGGCTGCGAAGGACGTGGATGAAAAAGGCGAGCGGCACGCCCGCAAGTGATGGGCACGGCGGCCTATTGGCTCTGCTCCGCGGCGCAGTGAGGTGCGTTCCCTATTCTCCACCCCGGGATGACAGGCTGTCCCAGATCCGCCCATTCCGTTGCTCGGGGGTGGTGACATTGATGACCGCCTGTTCGCCCAAGCGATCACGCAACTGCTGCAGATACAAGCTGCGTGGCGTAACGACCTGCCCCACCGATTGCACGATGCCGGCCGGCTCCTCTGGCGGGAACTTGCCGGCGGCGATGGAGCCGACCTGTCCCACACTCCAGTTCATCGCGAAGGGCGGCGCCTGCACGACGTAGATGTCGTGCTCGGTGTTCCAGAACATCTGTTGTGCACCTGCCCAGCCGTGCCCCGATCCACTGTATCGCCGGTTCTGGGCGCGCAGCATGTAGCCCTTGGTGTTGTCATATAGGATGCCGGTAGACCAGCGGTGATGCGGACCGCTGTCGTTGCTGTCGCCTACAGCGAGACAATCGAGGAATACGTTGGGACCAGGTACCCGCGCGCCGATGACGAAGGTATGTCTACCACCTTGGTTGTAGCAGCGCTGGATGAGGTCCCATGAGGCAGATCTCGACGCTCCTACTCGCACTTGCTCCAGCCGGTCCGGCTGCAGCCGCGGCCAATGGTCCTTTTGCCCGTGCCGTCGGCGGGGACAGAACAATTCGCGCCAGTGCCACGCACTTGGCAATCGCGCCGATCCGGTCAGGGACTCCTCCGCCATCCGGCCTCAGCTCAATGCAATCTTCTCGGAACTCGAGTCCGGGTTCTCACTCTTCAGGCCGTGGGTGCTTCTCCACTTTGGTCCAGTCGAGTAACAGATCACTCCTGTTCGACCGGGGTCCGGCCCAATATTTCACTCCGGCTCAAGCCGTTTCATGGTTCGGCGTGATTCTGAATTAACGAACGCTCGCTTCTGGCCGGAAGCAAACATTGAGCTCGTACAGGTGCTTTGCGATGATGCATGCCACAGGGCACGTGATCCAGGGAAGACTCATTTGAACAGCACCCCGACAGCGAAGGTCCTGTTCCGAGTGCCTGACGGCGATGGCGGCGTCATCGTCGAGACGCTCTGGGCTATCCCGATTGGCGAAGATCGCTATCAACTGGACAACTCCCCCTTCTTCGCTTACGACGTTTCCTGGGAGGACATCGTCTTTGCGCCCTTCAACGATGCGGAGGGGATGCCAACCTTTGAATCTGTGGTTCGGCCATCAGGTAATCGTACTATTCGCATCATATTTGACCTGCCCATCTTTTCAGGTAACTCGTCTGACGCCGTAATCCAAGGTCTGATAGCACTGGGTTGCAGCTATGAGGGCGCCAACGACCGCTACATATCCGTGAACATTCCCGCCACGGTGGACCTGCAAGCCGTGTGCGCGTACCTCATTCATCATGAGGCGCACTGGGAGCACGCGGACCCGCGTTACGTCGCGATCTACCCGGACGGCGACAACGCAACCTGAAGCAAGCACCGTCGGCGGCACGCCTGCATCAGCGTGCGGCGGGGATCCGCTCTTGGCCGGAAGGACACGGACCACCAGATGCGCCATAGATGCGCCGTTTGTTCAATCCAACTTGTCCTCGGCCAGACATGATCTATCGGTCCCAATGCAATCTCGCACCGATGACAGATTCCGACCCGTGCCGTTCGCCAGTCCAAAGTACCTTTCGACGTTGTGTCATCGGCGGAGAACGAAAGGACAGATCGGCCCCACCGCAGGTTACGGATGGGGCGATAGCCTTCTCGACCCTGTCTTCCCTGGCCGCAGTATTGAGCGATGAGAACCGCCGGCTGTTGCGCCTGCTACGCGAACTTCAACCCAAGTCCCTCACCCAGCTGTCTGAGCACTGCGGGCGCAAGGTTCCGAGCCTTTCTCGTACTCTTCGGATGATGGAAGGCTATGGACTGGTTGAACTGAAGCGGGTCGGGGCGTCTGTCGTGCCATCTGCCATGGCCACGCGCTTTCTCATAGAGCTCGACTAGAACCACGTTGTACCGCCCAATCGCGGAGCTCTGTCGTCATTGCCTCGCTGAGGTGACAGCACACTACGCAGGCAACCACGACGCATATCGCATATTCCCCGATCGTTTAGGGCCCTTGCGCCATCGGCGTCTGGGGTGACTTAACAGCATGCAAGAATGCCGAAAGCGTCTTGCATCAAGCGTTGAATGCAACTCTTCTGATTGGCACTCCGCGTCGGCACAGGTACAGATGACGGGCCATCAAGAAAAGATGGCCGGGCCTCGAAAACCCGTGCTTCTGTTTGATTACGCTTGCCAGCCGGCGTCACCCCGTGTGGCGCCGGCTGGCAATCCGTCTGCCGGCTATGGCGGGCGGAGCGTGGAGGCCTTGTGCCTGCCGGTTCAACAGGAGCCCGGTTTTCGAGCCACGTCTCCGCCCGCCACCCTTATGTGGCGGCTACCGTCTGTCCTGCACGGAGCTCCAGCCATGACTACACCGGAATTCCCTCGCCCCCACCCCTATCGCGTTGCGGGCGATGAGGTATCAGAGCAACCACCTGCGCTCGACCCCACGGCTTTCATTGCCACCCTGACGCGGATTGGAAAAGGCGCAGCCGCCGACGGCCAGCCGTGGCCGGAGCGTCATCAGATGCCCGGCCGCCGCATGGCGCTGGCCGATGCGGACTGTGCACTGGCGGGCCTGCGCGTAGCACTGGAAATGCTGCTGGCGGCCGAGCGGGTCCGCCAGAACGGCCCGGACGACGAATACGTGGGCGATCGGGTGATGGAAGGCCTGATGATGGCGTGCCTGGCGCTGACCGCGCAGGTCAGCGCGCGGATGCGGCCGGAGGAATAACGCCGGCAACGCTTCCGGCGTTACCGCCCATCATTCGCAGGGATCGCCTTCTTCCTTCAGCATCGCCTCGTCCACCGGCCGCTCGCGCTCGATCAGGGCGCGCTGCTCCGCAGTCGGCTCGCCCAGCCACCACACTTTGCAGCGGGCGGTAAGGCGACCGACCATCTTCGATTGCGTCGGCGAGTACAGCATCGCCAACGCGGTGGTCGGGCACTGGTGCGCCTGGCAGGCGGTGTAGAGCCACCACGGCTCGCCCTGCAGCACCATCAGTTCGCCGGGTCCGCTGGGACCGCTCAGCAGGCGTTCGCGCAGGGAGGGGATGCTCTTGTCGGGCGATTCGGCCGCCGCAGTGTTCTTCATCAGGGCGTCGAACGCGGCCAGCACCTTCGGGTCCTTGCGGCCGCAGTCGTCCACGGTGTTGCCGCCGACCAGGGTGAAGAAATAGGTGGCCAGCGGATTATCCGCGCAGGTGAGTTCGGCGCCGGGGGTCTCTCCTTCTGGCTCACCTTCGTTGTCCCACACCGAAGGGTCCACGCCGTCTTCGATGGAAGGCTCGCTCTCAACCACTGCGGCGGTGGCGGCTGGGGCGTCCGTTGCCGCTGCAGCGGCAGCGGCGGGCGCGGCAGCTGTGCCTGCGCCCGGTGCGGGTGCCGGCGTCTGCGTACACGCGGCCAGCAACGCGACCATCGCCGCCATTCCAATCATTCGAGACCTCATTCCCTGTCCTGTGTCCGTTCGCCCAGCCAGCGACCGCGTGATTCTACCCGCCGGCCAAGATGGATACTCTGGCAGCCACGCCTTCCATCACCGCCAGGATGCAGACGCATGCGCCGCTCGACACTTGCCGTGATTCTCATCAGTGGCCTGTTGATGGCTGGGCCCGTCATTGCGCAGGAGTCCGCTGCGCCCTCGCCCGCCGCACGTGTTGCCGATGTCACCCTGCCCGCTGCGCTGGATCGCGTGCTGCGCGATTACGAACAGGCGTGGCGCACGGGTGATACGAAGGCATTGGCCAGGTTGTTCGCCGAGGACGGCTTCATCCAGCAGAGCAACCAGCCGCCTGTGCGCGGGCGCGCGGCAATCGAGGCAGCGTATGCCGGCCAGGGAAGCAGCCCGTTGCGGCTGCGCGCGCTGGCCTATGCCGCAGAGGAAACCACGGGCTACATCGTCGGTGCCTATACCTACGGCAACAACGTGGGCGATACCGGGAAGTTCACGCTGACGTTGAAGCGGGTAGCGGATGGGCCGTGGATGATCTTTTCGGACATGGACAACACCAACGCGCCGCCGCGGCCGCGATGATGGGCGCTACGGGTTCCACAGTAGATCCACGCCATGCGTGGATGGGTTTCGCGCACGCACAAAAAAAACCCCGGCGCTGGGCAGGGGTTTTTCGATTCACTTGAACAGCGTGTCCGGATACTCCGGTTTCTGTTCGCGTGCCAACAGCGCACGCAATCCTTCTTCCGGGGTCTGCTCGCCATGCAGCACGGCGCGCACGCGGTCGGAGATGGGCAGGTCGATGCCATGACGGCGCGCCTGTCGCATCACTTCGTCGGCGGTCTGCACCGATTCAACCACCTGGCCGATTTCGCGGATGGCGTCCTGCAGCGTCTGCCCGCGGCCAAGGGCCAGGCCCAGGCGACGGTTGCGTGACAGGTCGCCGGTGCAGGTCAGCACCAGATCGCCCAGGCCAGCAAGGCCCATCAGCGTTTCCGGCTTGGCACCGATCGCTGCGGCCAGGCGCAGCATTTCGTTGAGGCCGCGGGTGATCAGGCCGGCACGGGCGTTGAGGCCCAGCTGCATGCCATCGGCCACGCCGGTGGCCACGGCCAGTACGTTCTTCATCGCACCGCCCAGCTCGGCACCGACCATGTCGTCGCCGGTGTAGGCGCGGAACGCCGGACCATGCATCGCCTCGGCCACCGTCTGCGCGAACTCGGGCACGTCGCCGTGCACGGTGATCGCGGTCGGCAGGCCCAGGGTGACTTCCTTCGCGAATGACGGCCCGGTGACAACGGCCAGTGGCACGTCCTCACCCAGCACTTCGCGCGCCACTTCATGCAGGAAGCGGCCGGAGCCGGGCTCGAAGCCCTTGGTGGCCCAGGCCACGCCGGCACCGGCCGGACGCAGCGGTGCCAGCGCGCGCACGGTTTCACCGAATGCATGCGACGGGGTCACCACCAGGATCCAGGCGGCACCTTCCACCGCCGACGCCAGGTCGGTGGTGGCGCGCAGCGATTCGGGCAACGGAATGCCCGGCAGGTAGCGCGGATTCTCGTGGCGCTGGTCGATGGCTTCAACCACGGCGGCATCGCGCCCCCACAGCACGGTCTGGCGACCGTGGCGGGCGAGCAGCGTCGCCAGCGCGGTTCCCCAGGAACCGGCGCCGAGTACGGCAATCTTGTCAGCGGTAGTGCTCATCCGTGACGTCGCGGCCGGGATCAGGCGTTGCCGGCCGGCTCGGAGTCAGCCAGCGACGGTGCGTCGCCCTGCTCCTGGCGCTGGCGCAGGGTTTCTGCGTACAGGCCTTCGAAGTTGATCGGCTGCAGGAAGAACGGCGGGAAGCCGCCGGCCTGGATCAGGTCGCTGACCAGCTGGCGCACGTACGGGAACAGGATGTTCGGGCACTGGGTGCCGAGCAGCACGTCGATCGACTGCGGGTCCAGGCCGACCAGGCCGAACACGCCAGCCTGCTTCACCTCGGCCACGTACGCCGTGCGCTCACCGGCCTGGCAGGTCAGGGTCACGGCCAGCACGACTTCAAAGGCATTCTCGCCCAGACGCTGGACCTGCTGGTTCAGGTTGAGCTGCAGTTCCGGCTGCACCTGGTCGTTGAAGATCGACGGGGCATTCGGCGACTCGAAGGAAACGTCCTTGACGTAGATCTTCTCGACGGTGAACGCGGGGCCGGTGGCGGCATCGACCGGCGCGACAGCGCCGTTGGTGGTCTCTTCGGACATTTCCAGTAACTCCAGTGAATGCAATGAAAACGATGGTCGAATTACTGCGATGGGGGCGGCGGAGGGCGCAAACAAGGCCACATCCGCCACCGCCTGCGATCAGTTGCGGCCCTTGACCAGCGGAAGTTCTGCCTGCTGCCACGCGGGGATGCCGCCGTCGAGCACGAAGACCTTCTCGAAGCCGGCCTTCTTCAGCGCCTTGGCGGCGGTCTCGGACGCGTTGCCGCTGCGGCACACCAGTACCACCGGGGCCTGCTTGGCGTTGGCCACCAGCTTGTGCTCGGGGCCGAATGCACTGGCCTGGGCACTGCGGCTGCCGGCGATATGGCCCTTTTCGAAATCGGCGCTGGGCGACAGATCAACCACCACCGTGCCGCCCGCGTTGATCAGCTGGGTCAGTTCGGCGGGCTTGATGCCCTTGAAGCCCCGGAACAGGCGGCGGATTTCGGTGACGATGAGGGCCACGGTCAGGCCGACCAGGGCCGCGGACAGCATCGGGTTTCGGCCTGCGAAGGCCAGCAACTCTTCGTAATTCACTCAGGTCACGGGTCGATTAAGCGGGCGCCGATTGTCGCACAAGCCGGACGCGACCCGTCACTGCCCCTGCCAGAGGTCCGGCAGGCCCGCACTCTGCCACCAGCGCTTGGCTTCCGGATCCCAGCGCCAGCGCTCGGTCACCACCACGGTGCGCTCGGCCTGGGTGTTCTGGTTGATCACCCCGATTTCGACCCGGCGCTCGACCTGGCCGCCTTCCAGCGATGCGCTACTGCGCTCGCGGTAGGACGACACGCGCAGTTGCGCATAGCGGTTGAGCTCGAATTCGGTCGGCGGCTTGGACTTGCGCAGCTGCGGGTCCAGATAGGCGATGGCGTCGTCCATGCTGCCCCAGCGGATGGTGGCGCCGTAGGCGATCTGGGTCTCTTCCAGCAGCTTGCGCTGCTTGCGGCTGAGGTCGTCGGCGGCAGCACCGGCGGCGGCGCTGAGCAGTAGCAGGGAACACAGGAGGATCTGGATGAGGCGGCGCATCGGTGGGTTCCGCAGGGCGTCAGCCTGCCATCCTACCCTTTGGCGAAGGCAACGAAACGACCGCTGAATTCGGCCGCGGCCTTGCCATCGGCGCCGGGCTGGGTGGCGACAATGCTGATGCGGGCCTTGCCGCGCTGGCGGAAGGTGGCCAGGAAGGTGTCCCAGGCGCCGCTTCCGGTGGCTTCGGCGTGGGCATGCAGGTCTTCATAGACCGGCGCCAGATAGCGCAGGTTGCTGTCGGCCACGTAGACCTCGGCGTCGTGGCCGGCCAGGCGCAGACGCAGGCTGACCAGTGCCCAGCCGGACAGGGTCAGCACCGAGGCCAGGCTGCCGCCGAACGCGTTGCCTTTGTCATTGACGTTTGCCACCAGCGGCGCGGTGATGCGCAGCACGCCATCGGCATAGCCGTCCAGGCGGATCTGCATCGCGCGGACCGCCGGCATGCAGTCCAGTACGTCCTGCAGGGCAGCCAGCGAAGAGGTCAGGGCATCAACAGCCATCAGCAGCAACCACGACAACAAAGGGCCCGCATAATGACGGGAATGGCCAACCATACGATACCCACTGGCTGGACCCTGATCTCACTGCGCCCGCAGGGTCAGCAGGCGGCGCTGCGCCACGCCGCAGCAGGGCTGGGAGGCCGTACCGTCGCGCTTTCGCCCTGGCGGCTGCAACGTCTGCATGGCACCGTTGCATTGCAGCAATTACAACGGGCGCTGACCAGCGATCGGGTGGTGTTCACCAGCCCGGCGGCCGTCGCGGCGGCGGCCAGCCTGCTACCGCTGGCGCCGGCGCAACGCAGCCCGTGGCTGACCGTGGGTGAAGGCACCGCGCGCGCGCTGCTGGCGCATGGTGTCGCCGACGTCCATGCGCCCCAGCGGATGGACAGCGAGGGCCTGCTGGCAATGCCGGTGCTGGGCGATGTGCGGGGCATGCAGATCGGGCTGGTGACCGCACCGGGCGGCCGTGGCCTGATTGCTGCCGAACTGCAGGCCGCAGGCGCACAGATCATCCGCGCCGATGTTTACCGACGGCTGCCGCTACGTTTGTCGCGGCGCATGCTGGCGCGTTTGGCCCGCTCTCCAACGCCTTGGCTGTTGGCAGTCAGCAGTGGCGAGGCCTTGCAGCGTTTCTGGCAGCAGCTGCCTGCACACTGGCAACAGCGGCTGCAGGCGAACGCGATCGCGCTGGTGGCCAGCGAGCGGCTGGGCGCGCAGGCGGAGGCGCTAGGGCTGACCCGGGTGGTGCGCAGCGAGGGCCCCACCCATCTTCAGTTGATCGCCGCTGCACACACGGCGCTCACCGGCCCGGCAGCGACCTGAACAGGCACCCGGCCGCGGCTTGCCGGTGTCGTCGGCAACAGTGATGCTGTGCACAACGCTGCCTGCCGGATCGGTTCCGGCGTTGCCGCCGACAAGGAAGCCCGATGAACGACACTCTGCCGCCCACTCCATCGCCCCATCGCCCCATGCGCTGGCTGCTGCCGCTTGCCGTGCTGGCGGTGCTGGGCGCGGGCGGCTATGCCGGCTACCACTATTGGCAGAAGCAGCAGAGCGACCAACTGGCGCAGGCGCAGACCACCGCCGTGCAACTGAAGGGGCTGGAGGCTACGGTCGAGGCCCTGCGCCGCGACCAGCGCGCTGCCAGCCAGCGCTTGCAGGATGCGGCCACCACCAACCGGGTGCTGCGCGACGAAGTGCTGGGCCTGTCGCAACGCAGTGCCCTGCTGGAAGAAAACCTGGCCAAGCTGGCCGACAGCGCCAACCAAGGCCGCCAGGCGGTGCAGCGCGATGAGGCCGAACTGCTGCTGACCCAGGCCGCACAGCGGCTGGCCTTTGCCGATGATGTGGAGGGCTCACGCCGGCTGTATGCGCTGGCCGCCACTGCATTGGCCGATCTGCCCGACAGCGACGGCCTGAACCTGCGCCAGGCACTGGTGCAGGAACGCAACGCGCTGGATGCGTTGGGCGCTGGCCCGCGCGTGCTGTCACTGCAACGCCTGGACGCACTGGGCAAAGCCCTGCAGGGCCTGCCTTCGCAGATCGCGCAGGCGCCGGCCAGCAACACCGCAAAACCGTGGTGGCAGGCCGCGCTGGCGCCCTTCGTGGACATCACTCCGAGCCGCCTGAACGGCCCGCTGACGTCGGCCGAGCGCGCCACCATCGATACGGCGCTGCAGCTGGAACTGACCCTGGCCCGCGCAGCGATCGAGCGCGGCGACGGCAGCGGCCGCGATGCCGCGCTGAACAGAATCGATCACTGGGCGCAGCGGCGCTGGCCTGATTCACCGGACCTGCGCGCGCAACGTGCTGAACTCCATGCCCTGCGCTCGCTGCCATTGCAGGCCGATGACACCGTGCTTGGCAGCACCCTGCAACAACTGCGTACCCAGACCGACCGGAGGTAAGCCCGTATGAAACCCCTGCAATCGCTGGTCGTGCTGTTGCTGGCAGTGGCCATTGGCGTAGTTGCCGCGCAATGGCTCGGCACCGATGACCTGAACCGCTACGGCGAAGTAACCCTGCGCTACGCCGGCTACGACTACCACAGCAACCTGCCAAAGGTGGCGCTGCTGTCGGTGATCGGCGTGCTGGTGCTGTGGCTGCTGTGGAGCCTGATCGCCGCACCGTTCCGTGCCTGGGGCCGCTACCGCCGCAAGCAGGGCCGGGTGCGCCTGATCGATGGTCTGCTGGCCTACGAGCATGGCCAGTGGCAGCGCGCCGAGAAGCTGCTGGACGGCGCTGCCAAGGATCCGGAAGTCAGTGGGGTTGCGCTGGCCAATGCCGTACGCAGCGCGCAGTTGCGCGCCGATGCACCCGCTGCCGAGGCACTGCTGCAGCGTCTGGGCGAAAGCGATGCGACGTTGCAGGCACTGCTGCGTGCCGAACAGTTGCTGGCCAACGATCTGCCGGTGGATGCGATCAACGCGCTGGATGTGGCGGCGATCCAGCCGCTGCCGCCGCGCGGTCTGTGGCTGCGCACCGAAGCGCTGGCACGTGCTGGGCGCGCGCACGAGGCGTACGGCCAGCTGGGCGCACTGCGCCAGACCAAGGTGCTGCCGACCGAGGCAAGCAGTGAGCTGGAAGCACGCCTGGCTGCGCAGGCACTGCTGGAAGCGGGCGACGTCAACGCACTGGCTGCACAATGGGAAGCCACGCCGAAGGCGCTGCGACCGACCCCGGACGTGGTTGCCGCCTACGCCACCCGTGCGGTTGCACTGGACTGGGACGAACCGGCACTGCTGGCGCTTGAACAGGCGCTGGACCATCGCTGGGATGACGAACTGGTGGCGCTGTATGGCCGTCTGCCGGCCGAGCGTCTGGCTACACGCCAGGCCAACCTGCAGCGCTGGCGCAACGTGCACGACGATTCGGCAGCCCTGCGCCTGGCCCAGGGCCGCATCGCGCTGGCGCAGCAACAGTGGGACACCGCCGACGCGTTCCTGCATGAAGCCATCGCCGCTGGCGCCGGCGCCCCTGCGTGGGAAGCGCTGGGCGAAGCCTTCGCGCAACGTGGCGAGCATGTGCTGGCCGCGCAGTGCCTGACCAACGCACTGCGCCTGCAGCGCGGCGAAGACAGCGTAGCGCTGGTGCGTGCACCGGCAGCGGTGGTCGACCCGCCGCTGCATGCGACCGTCGAGGAGCAGTCGATTGCGCCGCTGCCGCCGGTGTACGACGCCAATGAAGAGCGCGACGCGTTCGGCAACCCGCGGTTGCCATGACCCTGGCTGAAGGTGTGCCGACCAACGGTCGGCACCCACCAGAGAATGTAATCAACGAAAACGCCGCCCATTGGGCGGCGTTTTCAATTCCAACGTTGCCGGCCAGCGGCCGGCACTACCGTGGTGTTCAACGTTCGACGATCGCAACCACGCCCATGCCGCCGGCGGTGCAGATCGACACCAGTGCACGGCCACCGCCGCGCTCGGCCAGCTGCTTGGCCGCCGTGGCGATCACGCGTGCACCGGTGGCGGCGAACGGGTGCCCGGTGGCCAACGACGAACCCAGCAGGTTGATCTTGTCAGGGTCGATGCGGCCCATCGGCGCATCCAGGCCCAGGCGATTGCGGCAGTAGTCCTCGCTCTCCCACGCACGCAGGGTGCACAGCACCTGTGCAGCGAACGCTTCGTGGATCTCGTAGATGTCGAAGTCCTGCAGGGTCAGGCCGTTGCGCTTGAGCATCTCCGGCACGGCCACGGTCGGCGCCATCAACAGGCCTTCGCCGTGCACGAAATCGACGGCCGACACGTGTGCGTCGCGCAGGTAGGCCTGCGGTTCGTGGCCATGCGCCCGCGCCCACTCTTCGCTGGCCAGCAGTACGGCAGCGGCGCCATCGGTCAGCGGGGTGGAGTTGGCAGCGGTGAGGGTGCCGCGGCCGGACACCTTGTCGAACGCCGGCTTCAGCGTCGCCAGCTTCTCCAGCGAGGTGTCGGCACGCAGGATGTTGTCGCGCTCGACGCCGCGGAACGGTGCGATCAGGTCGTTGAAGAAGCCACGCTCATAGGCGGCAGCCAGCTTCTTGTGCGAGGACACCGCCCACTCGTCCTGCGAGTCGCGCGAGATGTTCCACTCCTTGGCCATGTCTTCGCAGTGGTCGCCCATGCTCTTGCCGGTACGCGGCTCGGCCACGCCCGGGAACTCCGGCTTGAGCTCGGCGAACTTGAAGCCGGAGGTCAGCGCGCGGATCTTGTCGCCGGTGCTCTTGGCCCGGTTGGCAGCCAGCAGGCGCGCGCGCAGCTTCTTTCCGTACACGATCGGCACGTCGGACGTGGTGTCCGAACCGCCGCCGATGCCGGACTCGATCTGACCCAGGGCGATCTTGTTGGCAACCGTGATGATGCTGTCCAGCGAGGTACCGCAGGCGCGCTGCAGGGTGATGCCGGGGGTCAACGGCGACAGGCCCGAGGACAGCGTGGCTTCGCGGCCCAGGTTCCAGTCGCTGGAGTGCTTGATGACCGCACCCATCGCCACTTCGCCCAGTTGCTGGCCGTGCAGGCCGAAGCGCTCGACCAGCGCTCCCAGCGTGCGCACCGACATGCCGAGGTTGCCGACATCCGAATACGCGGTGTTCTGCCGGCAGAACGGAATGCGGACGCCACCGAGGATGGCGACGGGACGAGCGTTGGGCATGGAGATACCTGGCATGGATGAGGGTGTCTGCAACATGGCCTGCACGACAGAGCAGGCATAATGGGGCCAAGTGTAGCTGCCGCCCTGTGATGGGCCAACCGTGGAACCATGAGCAAACCCGACCCTGCGATGAATGCCCTTGGCGTGCTGGCCCTGGAACTGGCCGGCGGCGAAATCCCCCGCCAGGCGGTGCTCAGCGCTGAACAGGCCGGTGAACTGGCCGAACGCGTCGGCCGCGACCTGTCCAAGCTGGTGCCACACGTGGCCGAGCTGGATCTGGTGTTCGCCGCCGCCCATTTCGATCCGGCCGAAGTCCTTCGCCCGGGCTGGCCGATCCATCGCCGCCTGGAAGAACTGCAGATGCGCGCGCCCGGTCGCAACCAGGGCCCGCGCGTACTGGCCTTCGGCACCGATGCCAGCGGTGATGTACCGCTGCCGTTCCAGGCCGACGCGACCTTGGTCGGCGGTGGCCTGCGGGTGGTGCCGTTCCTGCTGACCGGCAGCGAGGTGGCAACCACGGCGGCCGTGGCCGATGCGCTGGAAGAGGTGCTGCTGGCTAATGGCATGGCCCATGCCGATACCGCGCTGATGGCCCAGAACGCGTTCGGTGCGCGCGTCGAGCACGCACGCTATTTCACCGTGAACGACCTGGCCGCGATGATGTCGATGCAGTACGACAACCAGGGCCTGGCCGCGCTGTGGCCGCTGATTGAAACCGCGATCATGGCCCCAGGTCAGGACGAGTGGCTGAGTGACGCGCCCGAGCCGTTGCTGCGCTATACGCAGGGCGAAGCACGCATGGCGCTGTTCGACCCGGCCGGCTGGTGCGCGCACTACAACCACGGCACGGGCGACTGCGAGCGTCTGCAGGGCATCTACGAGCAGTTCCTGATGCGTCAGCGGCAGATGGCCGCGGTGCTGGAAGCGCACGGTGTACCGGTGCTGTTCGTGCATTGCGAAGCCGGCCAGGACGCACGCGAGCTGCTGGCGCGCTGATCTGGTGATGCCCATCCGCCGGGCGATGTGTGTCCGGCGTCGATACCTGTTTATAGAGCCGGGCAATGCTCGGCCCAGAACTACCGAAGCGCGGCCGGGCGTGGCTCGACTGCGCGGAAGTGCGGCTGCCGGCTACCTCAGGAGATTTCCGGATGACCCTTGCTGTTTACCGCGGTGCCTTCTGCCTGTTGTGCCTTGCACTGTCGGGCCTCACCCATGCGGTTGCCCCAGTGCGCGGCGGCGATGACAGCCAGCCGCTGGAATACGCCAACGTGGCCGCATTCGTTGAACAGCTCCCCAAGCGCAAGGATGTCGAACGACTGCCGTTGCCGACGCCGCCTGGCATGAGCCTGCTGCAAACCAGCAAGGAAAGTGTGGAGAACGATCCGGACTACACCGCCACCACCTGGGTGCTGTTCACCGCGCCGCATGCGCTGGCGCCTTCGGTGGTACGCATGCGCACGGCGATCGGCTGGGATCGCGAACACCCGTTTCGCCGCACCCGGAAGATAACCACGCTGTGTGAAGGCAGCGCGGCAACCTGTGATGCGTTGGCGGCGCAGGCCAAGCGATTGGCTGCGGCGCCTTTGTAGGACAGCGTAAAGAAAAAACGCCGGCTTGCGCCGGCGTTTTTTCATTTCTTACGGGGCCTTGTTGATCACCGCGCACGCCAGTCGCGCACCGGCGTTGCCGGTCGGCTGGGTCTTGTAGTCGTCCGCGTCGGCGTGGACGATCAGGCCGCGGCCGATGATGTCGAAATCATCACCCTTGCCGATGTTGACGTTGCTCGAGACCGGGCCATCGACAGTGGCTACGCCCTTGTCGTCGGCCTTGATGTTGGGCATGTCGCCACCGTGGTGCGGATCGGTGGCCACGTTGCCGTGGTCCTGCTTGCCCGGGTTGAAGTGACCACCGGCGCTCATGCCGTCCGGCGCGCTGCAGTCACCTTTCTCGTGGATGTGGAAGCCATGCTCGCTGCCCGGCTTCAGGCCGGTGATCTGGCCGGACGCGTGAACCTTGCCGTCGACCAGCTTGAAGGTGATCGAGCCCTTGGTTTCATTGCCCTGGGTCGGTGCCAGTTCGGCTGCAGCCGAGGTTTCGGTGGTTGCTGCCGTGGCTGCGGCCGGCTCAGCCGGGGCGGCCGTGCCTTCGGCCGGGGTGGCCGCCGGGGTTTCGGTGGTCGGTGCTGCCGGCTGCTGGTTGCAGGCGGCCAGGCCCAGTGCAGCGATGGCGGCGAACAGTGAAGTGTGGATCAGACGCATGGAAACTCTCCTTGGAAAATGCCGGTGGAGTGATCAGCGGGTTACCCGGATCACGCCGCAGGCGATGCGGACGCCGGCATTGCCGGCGGGCTGGCTGCGATAGTCGTCGGCCTTGGCATGCACCACCAATGCACGTCCGGCGATATCCGTGGCGGCACCTCCGCCCAGGGTAACGCCCTTCAGATGCACATCGATGTTGGCGCGGCCCTGCGCGTCGGCCTGCAGGTTGTCGATGTCGCCCAGATGGTGCTTGCCGCTGCCGGCACGACCGTGCGCGACACCGGCGGGATTGAAGTGGTTGCCGGCGCTGCTGGCGTCCACCGCGCTGCAGTCGCCGCGCTCGTGGATGTGGAAACCGGCCTGCTGCATCGGCTGCAGGCCTCCCACCAGACCGGTGAGGTGTACGCCACCGGGTTCCACCATCAGCGCCAGGCGGCCGCTGACGATGCTGGCCGAGGCAGGCGCCAGGTTGGCTTCGGCCTGCTTGGCGGTGCTGACCACCGTTGCCGGCGGCGGTGTGGGCTGCGGCTTCTTCGGCGCGCTGCCACAGGCAGACAGGAGCACGGCGGCGGACAGCGGCAGAAGGGCGAAGGACAAACGCATCGGGGACTCCTTGCAGGTAACACTACGGACGGCATCGTCCATGGAGGATCAACAGTTCGGCAAGCGGGTGCGAGGATCGCGTGCAGGCACCGTTCAATGCCCGCCGCGACGGCGACCGGCACCGAGTTTGCGGGTAAGTGTGTTGCGGCCGAGGCCCAGCCGCGCGGCAGCTTCGGCGCGACGGCCGTGGGTGATCTGCAGCGCGGCCTCCAGCAGGGCGTGGTCGACCCGTTCGCGTACCTGTGCGTGCAGGCCCTCGGTGCCTTCGGCCAGCTGCCGACGTGCCCATTCGGACAGCAGCGCTTCCCATTGGCCCGGATCACCTGCGGCCGCACTGCTGCGCCGGCTGCGGGTGCGGTTGAGCGCGGTATCGACATCGGCCACACCGATGGTATCGGCCGCGGCCAGTGCGGCCATGCGCCAGCACACGTTCTCCAGTTCGCGGACGTTGCCCGGCCAGTCGTGCTCGCGCAATGCCTGCAGGGCGGCCGCAGTGAGCCGCTTCGGCGGCGTGTCCAGCTTGCGTGCGGCAGCGGCCATGAACGTGGTGGCCAGTTGCGCGATGTCCTCGCGGCGCTCGCGCAGAGGCGGCAGCTGCAGGCGCACCACGTCCAGGCGGTGCAGCAGGTCGGCACGGAACTTTCCCTGCGCGACCAGGCCTTCCAGATCCTGATGGGTGGCGGCGACCACGCGCACATCGACACGGATCAGTTCGCGTCCACCCACGCGGAAGAACTCGCCCTGCGCGAGCACGCGCAGCAGGCGCGTCTGCAGCGGCAACGGCATGTCGCCGATTTCATCGAGGAACAGAGTGCCGCCGTTGGCCTGTTCGAAGCGGCCGATGTGGCGCCGCTGTGCGCCAGTGAATGCACCCGCCTCGTGACCGAACAGCTCGCTTTCCAGCAGCTCGGCGGGAATGGCGGCGGTGTTCAGCGCGACGAACGGATGCTGCGCGCGCGGTGATTCGCGGTGCAGCGCATTGGCCACCAGCTCCTTGCCGGTACCGGTTTCGCCGATGATCAGCACCGCCAGCGGTGCCTGCGCCAGGCGGCCGATGGCGCGGAACAGCGCGCGCATCGGTGGCGTATCGCCCACCAGCTGCGGCGGCTGGTCGCTGGCGGCTTCTGCGGCAGGCGTGGCCGCGGCCAGGGCCGGCGCCACTGCAGGCAGCACGCGCTGGGCCAGCGCCACTGCATCATCCAGGTCGAACGGTTTGGACAGGAACTCATGCGCACCACCGCGGAACGCACCGGCGGTACTGGCGACGTCGGTGTAGGCCGACATCACCACCACCGGCAGCTGCGGCAGCACAGCCTTCAGCTTGTCCAGCAGCACCAGGCCATCGTCGCCGGGCATGCGCACGTCGGTGAACAGCAGCGCAGGCGGCGGGCTTTCAGCCAGCGCCTGTAGTGCGGGTGCGGCGCTGTCGAAGTCGACCACCTGGTAGCCGGCCTCGCGCAGCGCGGTGCACAGCACGAAGCGCACGGCGCGGTCATCGTCGACCACCCAGATGCACGGCGCGGACGCGGAAGACTCAGACATCGCGCGGGGCCTCCTCGGCGGCGGCGGTGCCGTTGCCGATCGGCAGCAGCAGGGTGAATACGGTATGGCCCGGGCGCGACCGGTAGGTCAGCGTGCCGCGATGCTCGCGCGCGACCTGCTGGGCTAGCGCCAGGCCCAGGCCGGTGCCTTCGGCACGGCCACTGACCAACGGCAGGAACAGGTGTTCGGCCAGTTCTTCGGGCACGCCACGGCCGTCGTCGGCGATTTCCAGGCGCAACGCCAGGGTGTGCAGCTGTTCGGCGATGCGCACCCCGTGTTCAACGCGGGTGCGCAGGGTGATGTTGCCGGCGCCGGCCTGGATGGCATTGCGTACCAGGTTCCATACCGCCTGGGTGAGGCGGTCGGCGTCACCGTCAAATTCCGGGATGCTCGGGTCGTAATCGCGCTGCAGACGCACCGCCCAACCGGCCTCGTTCTCGGCCAGGCGCAGCACGCGCTCCAACGCGGCGTGGATGTTCAGCGCCGCATGCGGCGCGGCAGGTGCCGGTGACAGCAGCTGCTCCAGCAGGCCATTGAGCCGCTCGATCTCCGAGCCGATCAGATCGATCAGTTCGCGTTCGCTGGCGTCGCGCTGGGCCGCGCGGCGGGCCAGCAGCTGCGCGGCGCCCTTCAACCCGGCCAGCGGATTGCGCAGCTCATGCGCCAGGCCCTTCAGCGCCGCACTGAGCGCGCTGGGCAGGGCCTGGGTCGGGTCAAGCCCGGGGAACTCATCGACCGGATGCGCCTCCAGCAGCCAGCCGCCATCGTCGCGTCGGCTCATCCAGCCTTCGGCGAAACGCGCCGCCTCACCGGGCAAGGCCAGCGCCAGCCGGTTCAGACGCAGGCTGTCGCGCTCGTCGCGGGCCAGGAAATGGGCCAGCGCCTCGCCCTGCACTTCCAGCGCGGCCAACGGCTGGCCGAGCAGGCGCCGGCCGCTGACGCCCAGCCAGCGCGCGAAGGCCGGGTTGCAGCCGGCAATGCGGCCATCGGGTCCGGACCAGGCCAGCGGTGTACCGAGGGCATCGAGGGACGGCGGGGGTGCAGGGTCGGACATTGCACCAATGTAGTGCAAAACAGGGGCATGGGGTCAGCGCACTTTGCTGGCGTAACGGGATCTGACCCCTTGCGCAGGTCGAGCAAGCTCGACCACTACCAGCGTTGCGGTTACAGCTTCATGTTGAGGCCGACGAAGACCGCGCGGCCCGGGGCGGGCGAGAACATCGGCCGGGCGCTGTCCCAGAAGAAGCTGTCGTACCAGGCGTAGGCGTACTCACGGCCGGTGACGTTCTTCAGCTGCAGGTCCACGCTCCAGGCCGGGGTGATCTGGTACTTGGCGCTGAGGTCGAGCACGGCGAAGCCGCCAAACTTGCCGGTGACGTTGCGCTCTTCCAGGTAGTAGTCGCCCTGCGCGCGCGCCTGCAGGCCCAGCTGCAGGGCGTCGCTGGCCTGGTAGTCCAGGCCGAGGTTGCTGATGTGGCGCGGAGTGGCGGCCACTTCGCGCCCCTGCAGGGACACGCCTGGGGCGCGGTCGTCGCGGGTGATCTTCGCTTCCTGGTAGGCATGGGAAGCCCACAGCGTCCACGCCTCGCCCAGCTGCGCGCTGATCTGCGCATCCACACCGCGGCGGCGGGTCTTGCCCAGCGTGACCGTGGTGCCGGTGGCCGGCATGTTCGACACTTCGTTTTCCGCGTCCTGCTGCCATACCGCCAGACGGGCCTGGCTGCCGGCGAAGGGCTGGAATTTCAGGCCCAGCTCCATGCCGGTGTTGGTGGAAGGCTGCATCGGTGCCTGCCCCGGGGTGAGGTAGGCCGGCGCGGTGGAACCGGTCAGCACCTGGAACGTGCGGCCCCAGTTGGCATAGACGTGGGTGTGCTCACCCAGGCTGTGGATGACGCTCAGCTTGGGCTGGCCGATGCTGCCGTAATCCTGCAGGCGGCCGGTGATGCCGTTCATCAGCCGGGTGTGGCCGCTGAAACGGTCCACACGGTAGGCCGGCACGATCTTCCATGCGTCGGCTGGCTGGTAGATCGCCTGCACGTAGGCGCCCCGGTTGTCGAAGCTGTGGCGGTCGTTGTTCTGCACGCGTGCCGGAGGACGGCTGAAATCGGTGGGTTCGGCGAAGGCGTAGCGCTCGCGGATGTAGCCGTTGTCCTGCTGCTCGTAGTTCACCCCGCCTTCCACGGTGAGCATGGCACTGGCCTGCCAGGTGAGCGTGCCGAGCAGGCCCGCCTGGCGCTCGTCCCACACACGGCGCTGGCGCGGCAGATTGCCGGTGGGCAGGTCGCTGAAGGTCACCCGCCGGTCGTCTTCATAGCGGTTGTAGTACAGCCGCGTTCCGAAAGTCACCGCGTCGCTGAGCTTCATGTCCAGGTGCGCGGCGAACTGGCGCATGTCGCGGTCATCGCCGTCATTGGCGTTGCGCAGGTCGCTGTGGCGGCGCCCCGCATGCAGCTCTTCCGCGGTCATGAAACCGGGTTCGTCGGCGTCGTGATGGTAGGCGCGCGCGGTCAGGCCGATGCGCAGCCCCTCCTCCAGCGAGCCGAAGAACCACTTGCCGCCCAGCGAGTACTTCTTCGAGCTGTCGTGGTCGCGGTAGCCGTCGCTGGCCTGGGTGCCGACGAAGTAGTTCTGCGCGAAGCCGTTGGCTTCGCGGCCCACCGCCAGCTGCACATCGCGGGTGTTGTAGCTGCCGTAGGCCAGTCGTGCATCGGCGTAGGTACCGCCCTGGCGCGTACCGAAGTTCACGTTGCCGCCGATGTTGTGCAGGCCGTAGCGCGGGTCGTTGGTTCCACGCACGACTTCGATGTAGCTGATTTCCAGCGGAAACAGCATGTCGATGAAGCGCTGGTTGCCGCTGTTGACGTTGCTGGGGATGCCATCGATCAACGTCTTGATGGCATTGAGGTAGCCCTCGCCGTTGAAGGCGCGGAAGCTGACCTTGCCCGACTCGGCGCCCTGCCGGGTTTCCGTCAGCTGGATACCGGGCATCTGCCCGAGCAGTTCCCAGCTGTGCGACACGTTGCGGTTTTCGATCTGGTCCGCGCCCAGCACGTCCACCGAGGTCAGCACCTGGTGCGCGCTCAGTTGTCCCTCGCTGTGCTGGTGCACATCGACCTTGCCCAGGGTGAGCGCGGCGTCGGCGGACTGGGCGAATGCTTCAGGGGCGAACGGGGCGGCCGCAAGCGCGGCCACCAGCGTGGGAGTCTTCATGGGGAAGGGGGCGGGAGGCTGGAAATGAAACTTTATAACATTTCGATTCCACCAACCATCCGATGATTGCGGGCCCCTCGACCTTAAACGGGGTAGCCGGTGGCTTCCCGAGCCTTCTTCCAGGCAATTTCAAACTCGCGTGCGCTGATCTCGTCGTCTTCGTCGAAGTCCATGAACGACACCGGCTGGTCAGCCAGCAGGAAACGATCATCGCTGTGGGCATGCTCATCGGCCCAGACCATCTTGGTGCCGTAGATTTCGACCTGGCGCACGATCTTCTCGCCACGGGCTTCCATCAGCACGTTGCCCTTGCCCAGGCCCGATTCGGCCCAGTGCTTGTAGTACTTCTTCGTGGTGGATTTTGCGTTGTTCTTTGCGTATTTCATTGCATGGGTCCTGGCCGCATGCGCGACCGGAAAGTTCGGAATGACGCCATTATCAGGCATATGGGGGTCAGATCCCTTTCCTGCGGAAGGGGATCTGACCCCTGCTGACCTACTGCGGCAGCGCCACACCCTTCGGCCACAGCAGCCACAGGTTGCCCTGCTGCTTCATGTCGCCGGCCAGCTTGCCGGCGGCATCGCCGCTGCCCCAGTACAGATCGGCACGTACCTCGCCGGCAATGGCGCCACCGGTGTCCTGCGCGGCCACCGGGCGTACCACCGGCGTGCCGTCCGGGCGCGTGGTGGACAGCCACAGCAGGCTGCCCAGCGGCACCACGGTGCGATCCACCGCCACGCTGTAGCCGGCGGTCAGCGGCACGTTCAACGAACCACGCGGACCTTCCGGGCTGTCCGCGCTGCGCACGAAGAACACGTAGCTGGGATTGCTGCGCAGCAGTTCCGGTACGCGCGTCGGATGTGCCTTCGCCCACGCGCGGATCGCGTCCATGGTGACGTCTTCCTTCTTCAGCTCGCCCTGCTCCACCAGCCAGCGGCCGATCGCGCGATAGGGATGGCCGTTCTGTTCGGCATAGGCCAGCCGCACCTGCTTGCCATCGGCCAGGCGCACCCGCCCCGAACCCTGGATCTGCAGCAGCTGCAGGTCCATCGGATCGGTCAGCCAGGCCAGCACCGGCGCCTTGGCCCCCTTGCTGGCGATGCTGCCGGCATCGTCGTAGGGCTTGAGCACCTTGCCCTCCACGCGACCGCGCAGGCGCTTGCCCTTCAGTTCGGGATAGACACTGTCCAGCTGCACCACCACCAGATCATCGGGTGTGCCGTACACCGGCACGGTGGCCTTGTCGGTGCGGGTGAGGCTGCCCGGGTAGATGGGCTCGTAATAGCCGGTGATCAGGCCGTCGGCGCGATGGCCACCGGCGCGCAGGGAATAGACGTCGAGATCGCGCTGCAGGAATGCGCGGATCGCGCTGGCGTCCTTGTCGGACACGGTGCTGGCGGTCGCGCAGGGCTTGGCCCAGGTCGCATCGTTCTTCAGCCGGGTGCAGCTGCTGCGCCAGGCGGCGAAGCCTGCCTGCAGGTCGGCATCGGATACGGCCGGCAACGTCTTCCAGTCGACCTTGGCGTAGGTCGCGGCAGGCTTCATTGCGGCAGGCGCTTCGGGACGGGTGCCGGTGGTGGAACAGCCAGCAAGCACGGCAAGCGCAAGAAGGCTCCAGCACGTGCGGTTGAAGGGGGCGATGAGGTCAGTCATTGCCCCAATGTAGTGCAATCGGGCGTGGCGCAGGACCGGGATCGCATCCTGCGCCACACGATGGGCCCTATCGCTTGCCGCCCAGCAACTCACTGCTGCGGGTGGCGAACACCGGCGGCGGCACGTCCAGCACGGTATCGCGCACAACGCGACCGGCGAGGAAGTCGACGATGCTGCGGGCGATGGCCGGGTTGCCTGTCCACAACTCGTTGTGATGGCTTGCGTTGCGCACCAGCAGCGAGTGGCCATTGCTGAAGCCCGGCCGCAGTGCCTCGGCATTGGCCGGGGGCGTACGCCCATCCAGCGTGCCGCTGATGAACAACACCGGCACTTCACTGTGCAGCGGGCCGCGGAATCCCTCACCCAGATCGGCCAGACCGAGGCCATCGCCGATGGCCGGGAACGGGAAGTTCAGCCCGTCGCCGAACAGGCTCTGGCGTGCCTGTGCTTCGGCCAGCGCCCGGCGCTGCGGGCTCTGCCCGGAGGCGACGTCCATCGCCAGACCCATGGCCGGGAGCTGCGCGAACTGGGCGCGCCCGATCAGCACCATATCTGCCAGCGGGTCGTAGTTGCCCGTCTCGGCCTCGCGCAGCACCCAAGGCAGCCATTGCTGGGGGATGCGTTGCCCCAGCATGTTGGCGATGACGATCTGCGCGTCGTACAGGCCGATGCTGACCTGGCGGCCCTCATGCATGTGGCTGCGGCCCTGCCGCGGCTGCTCGCGCAGCGCCTGCAGCACGCGGGTGGTCGATCCGGCGAGATCGTCGAAGCCATCCTTGCGCGCAAGCACCGCCAACTCCTGCAGCAGCGCGTCGCTGCTCAGCGGCAGCTTCAGCGTATCGTCGGGACCTTCGGACCCCATCAGCACCACGCGCTCAAGACCGGCACCGTGCAGGCGCACCGTGGCCAGGGCCAGATGGGTGCCATAGCTCATGCCCCACAGGCTGATCTTAGGCACGTCCAGCGCGCGCCGCAGGTCGTCAAGGTCGCCGGCACTCTCGGCCGTGGTGTAGGCGCCAAGGTCGACACCGGCCTGCCGCCAGAACGCTACGCACTTCGCCGCCGTGGCCTGCACTGCGGCCAGGGCCGCATCGCGCTGCAGCGGTTGGGCGTCGTCGAAACGTGTTTCATGCGGACATTCCGGCGGCGGCTCGGACAGGCCAGCACCGCGCTGGTCGAGCAGTAGCACATCGGTTTCGCGGCGCACCTGGTCGAACACCGGCCAGCGCGGACCGCGCGCGGTATCGATACCAGAACCACCCGGACCACCGGCCAGGTAGACCACCGGTGCGGCGCGACCATTGCCGGCCGTTGCACGCAGGCGCACCACCTTCAGGTGCAGGCGCGGACCGTCCGGCTCACTGTGCCGTCGCGGCACCTCCAGCGTGGCGATCTCGGCGGGAATATCGCCATGGCCCTTGGTCTGCAGTGTGTAGGGCTCGAAGGCCAGCGCCGCCGGACCGGCCTGCGCGGGAATGGCGGCGGCGAGGGCCAGGCAGAGCGCGGCGAGGGCGACGGCCACGACGGGGCGACGAACCTGGAAACTACCGGAAGACGTAGAGGCGCTGCGGGTCATGTTGGGCTCCGATGGAAGGATGTGCGCCGCCAGCATCTGCTCCCGCGGAGCGCTGCGGACGCGTCCATCTGCCGAACGTCTCCAGACGCCGGTCCAATGTCTCCACGCAACCGATACGATGGCCGCCATGCAGATCCCACGAACCCTGGCTGTCCTTGCTGTACTGCTTGCGGCCGTGGCTGCCTGGCTGATCGTGTCGACGCCGCCACCGGAAATGAGGGTTGTGCAGGGAGCGCAGATGGCACCTGCGGATGTCGAGGCATCCGGCGGCCTGCCAACGCACCCACCGCAGAACCTGGCTTGGCGGCCGCTGGACCAGCAGCAGCTGGCGGAGTGGCATGGCCCGTACTGGCTGCGCTGGCAGGTGCCAGCGCCGGAAAGCGGCGCCGATCATGGACGTACAGTGAGGCTGTCGTTGCGCGCTGCCAGCCAGCTGTACTGGAACGGGATGCCATGGATCAGCAATGGCGCTGTTGGTCGCACGCCGGAAGAAGAGAAGCCGGGGCGCGTAGACGTCGTGCGCGTGCTACCGCCGCCGTCGGGCAACGCCACCAATGAACTGCTGGTGCTTGCATCCAGCCAGCAGCAGCGTTTCGCCCTGCATGGCGCAGATGCGATGGTGCTGATCGCGCCAGCCCCTGTGCTGTACGGCCAGATCATCCTGCCATGGCTGATCGCGGCCTTCGCCACCGGTGCGCTGGCAGCCGCATGCCTGTATTTCCTGGCGGTGCTGCGTGGGCAGACACGCACACCCGGCGCGCGCCTGCTGCTGGCACTGGGTGTGGTGGGTCTGGCACTGCCCGCGGTCGAGGCGTGGCGATCATTGCTGGGCTACACCTATCCTTGGCATGGTATTCGCCTGGTCGCGCTGCTGGCCCTGCATGTGGCCGCTGCAATGCTGCTACCGGCGTATCTCGCGCGTCGCTTTGAGGTGCCCGTGCCCAGGGCTGGTTGTTTCATCTATCTGGCGCTGATCATGGCAGCGGCCATCGTGCTGCCCGGCTTCGACACCCGCTCAGCGGCGGTGCTGCTGTTGAGCCTGCTCGCCTCGGCGTGGGTGCTGATGCGCGCGCCCGCCGACCAGGAAGACCGATGGCCGATCCTGGCGCTGCTGTCTGCGGGTCTGCTGGCGCTGCTGGTCGCACGCGGCGCCTTCCTTGATGGCCCTTACTTCCTGCTGCTGGCGGTGCTGATGGTGTTCCTTCTGCTGCGCCACGCTGCCCAGTTGCAGGCGCTGGACCGCCACAACGCCTGGCTGCGCGAAGAGCGCGCACGGCTTTCGTTGCAGTTGTTGCAACGGGGTATCCAGCCGCACTGGCTGATGAACACGCTGACCTGCCTGCAGGAACTGATCGAGCAGTCGCCGATGCGCGCCAGCCGCCTGGTGGAGTCGCTGGCCGATCAGTTCGATCGCCTGCGCGACAGCAGCAGCCGCCAGAGCATTCCCCTGCAGGACGAACTGGCGTTGTGCCGCAGCCATCTGGATATCGTCGGCCTTGCCCTGGACCAGCGCATGGTGCTGGAGGTTGATGGCGAGGATGCGGCGATTTCGCTGCCGCCAGGCATCCTGCACGCACAGGTGGAAAATGCACTGACCCATGCCGGCGCTGTTGCCTGCGCACGACACCCTTTCCGCCTGCACGTGCAGCGCGACAACGCGCGCTGGATACTGGAACTGCGCAGTGCGCGAGGCTCGGCCCCACACCGCGGCCGTGGCACCGGTACACGTTACATCGAGGCCAGCCTGGCGGCGGCGAGCCCCACCGGCTGGAGCTTCGTGCAGGGGATCGACGGTGACCATTGGTGTGGCCGGATCGAGCTGACATGCGCATCCTGATCGTCGAGGACGAACCCCTGGTGCGACAGCGCCTGCTGCGCATGTGCAGCGAGTTGGTCGGTGCACGCGCGCGTTTCGATGCGGTGGCCGATCTGGAAGCGGCCGGCGACCGCTTGCAGCGCAGCGTCTACGACGGCCTGCTGCTGGACCTCAACCTTGGCGGCGACGATGGCTTCGAGCTGCTGCGTCGCGCGGTGGCCGGGCGCTACCAGTGCGTGGTGGTGTCGGCACACCGCGAGCGCGCATTGCAGGCGTTCGAACACGGCGTGCTGGACTTCGTGCCCAAGCCGTTCTCACGCGAGCGCCTTGCCCAGGCGCTGGAGCGGCTGCTGGACACCGGTGGTGTCCGCGCCGGTCGCGCGCGTTATCTGGGTATCTGGCGCGCGCAGGGCACAGCGACCGTCGAACTGGCGGACGTGCTCTGGATTCGCGCCGACGGCGACTACAGCCAGGTGCGCCTGTGCGACGGCCGCAGTGAACTGCATGACAAATCCCTGACCGCGCTGGCCACGGTACTGCCTGCGGATTTCGTCCGCTGCCACCGTTCCTATCTGGTCAACCTGCGCCAGATCCGCACGCTGCATGCGGCCTCAGGCAGCCGATACTGGCTGGTATTGGGCGACGGCAGCGAGTTGCCCGTTGGGCGTGCTCATGTGGCGGCAATACGCGCTGCGCTGGGGATGGAGTGAGGTTGCCAGCCATGGGCTGGCACTACTGGGTCATGGCGTCTGCAGCAACAGCGAATGCAGAATGCGCGCGTCTTCGGCGTCGAGTGTTTTCGGCAGGGTGTCGCTGCCACGGAAACGGCGGTGGAACGCCCGTACCGCTGCTTCGCGGTTGTCGAGTGGATAGCCGAAGCGCGCCAGCGCGGCCCAGGCGTCGAAGCCTTCCGGCGCAGCACCGTCGGCCGCGCGCGGCCATACGCCGAAACCTGCTTCGGCCAACTGCTGCCACGGGAAGAAGCGGCTGGGATCTTCCTTGCGCGTCGGCGCCAGGTCAGCGTGGCCGATCACCTGCCGCGGTGGGATGTTCAGCCGTTCAGTGAAATCGCGCAGCAGCACGATCAGCGATTCGATCTGCGCGGGGCTGAAAGGCGTACGACCGTCATTGTCCAGTTCGATGCCGATGGACGCGGAGTTGAGGTCGGTGATGGTGCCCCAGCGCCCGGAACCGGCATGCCAGGCGCGGCGCTCATCGGCTACCAGCTGGTAGCGGTGGCCATCGGCGCCGATCAGATAGTGCGCACTGACTCGCCCGCCGCTGTTGGCGGTGCGCAGCGTATGCAGGCTCTGCTGCACCGATTTCTGCTCGGTGTGGTGGATGACGATGATCACCGGCGTGCGCGCGTTCTGATTCGGCGACGGCACCCAGGTGGCAAGCGGGTTGCGGGTTTCCTGCGGCGTGGAGGCACAGGCGGCCAGCAGCAGGCAGGCCGAGAGCATCAGGGAAGTGCGGATCGGGTGCATGCCCTGATTGTGCGTGATCGGGCGGGATGATGCAGTAGAGCCACGCCATGCGTGGCAGGGCGGCCGACCGTGCCGACCAACGGTCGGTACCCACCAGGGCAGGAGCAGTGCCAAGCAAGCTTGGTACCCACCAGAGCAGAGCAGTCCAGAGCAGGAGCAGTGCCAAGCAAGCTTGGCACCTACCAGAGCAGGTGCAGTGCCGACCAACGGTCGGCACCCACCATGTAGATGCATCAGGCCTCGTAGGCCGATTCACCGTGCGAGGTCACATCCAGGCCGGTACGCTCGGCCTCCTCGGTCACGCGCAGGCCGACCACCACCTTGACCAGCAGCAGGATGGCCGCGGTCACCACGGCCGACCAGACCACGGTGAGGCCGACGCTGACCACCTGCACCCACACCTGGTGGCCGATATCCAGATCGGCCTTGGTGCCGCCCAGCGACTGCGCGCTGAACACACCGGTGAGGATCGCGCCGACGATGCCGCCCACGCCATGTACACCGAACACGTCGGCGGTGTCGTCCACCTTCAGCAGGCGCTTGAGGCCGGTCACGCCCCACACGCAGACCACGCCGGCAACCAGGCCGATGACGATCGCGCCGAGCGGGCCGACGGTACCGCACGCGGGCGTGATGCCGACCAGGCCTGCCACCGCACCCGAGGCCGCGCCCAGTGCCGACGGCTTGCCCTTGCTGATGGCTTCAACCAGCGTCCAGCCCAGCACCGCTGCGGCCGTGGCCAGCACAGTGTTGAGGAAGGCCAGCGAGGCGACGGTGTCGGCGGCAGCGGCCGAACCGGCATTGAAGCCGAACCAGCCGACCCACAGCAGCATCGCGCCGATATAGGTGAACGGCACGTTGTGCGGCTTCAGTGCAGTCTGCCCGTAGCCCAGGCGCTTGCCGACGAACCATGCAGCAACCAGACCGGCTACGCCGGCGTTGATGTGCACCACGGTGCCACCAGCGAAATCGATCGCGCCCATTTCACCCAGGTAACCACCACCCCAGACGATGTGCGCCATCGGGATGTAGCTGAGGGTGAACCACAGCGCCGAGAACAGCAGCACCGCGCGGAACTTGATGCGCTCGGCGAAGGCACCGACGATCAGCGCAGTGGTGATGCCGGCGAAGGTCGACTGGAAGGCGACGAACAGGTAGTCCGGCAGGCCCTTGATCGGCGTGTTGCCCACCGACTCCGGGGTGAAGCCCTTGAGGAAGGCGAATTCGGTGAATGAGCCGAAGAACGGATTGCCGGCGCTGAACACTGCGCTGTAGCCATAGGCCACCCACAGCAGCAGCACCAGCGAGAACACCACCAGGATCTGGCTGAGCACCGACAGCACGTTCTTCGAGCGCACCAGGCCGCCGTAGAACAGGGCCAGGCCTGGTACCACCATCAACAGCACCAGCAGGGTGGAGGTAAGCATCCAGGCGACGTCGCCATGGTCGTAGGCGGGCGCAGCCACCGCTTCGGCAGCAGCCGTCGCAGCGGCAGTCGGGTCCTGCAGGGGCTCGACGGCCACGGCCTCGCTCTGCAGCGGCGTGACCTGGGCCTGGGCATGTGCACTGCCGGGCCAGATACCGGCGGCCAGCGCGCTGAGCAGCATCAGCAGGCACACCAGATGGAACCGGGCTTGCCACCCGGTGAGAAGGCGCATCTTCATGGGGGAGTCTCCGGAAGGGGGTTTACAGCGCGTCAGCGCCGATTTCGCCGGTGCGGATGCGGATGACCTGCTCGACAGCGGTCACGAAGATCTTGCCGTCGCCGATCTTGCCGGTGCCTGCAGACGACTGGATCGCTTCGATCACGGCGTCGGCACGCTCGTCGGTGACGACGGTTTCGATCTTGATCTTGGGCAGGAAGTCGACAACGTACTCGGCACCGCGATACAGCTCGGTGTGGCCCTTCTGGCGCCCGAAGCCTTTCACTTCGGTCACGGTGATGCCCGACACGCCTGCATCGGACAAGGCCTCGCGGACCTCGTCGAGCTTGAACGGTCGGATGATGGCGGAGATCAGTTTCATGCGCATGTCCCGATGGTGGATGGGGCCAGCGCGCCAACGCGCGATGGCATCAGGCAACCACGGGCCATCGTGGTGATGGCCGTGGCTGTTGCACCGGACACGAACCGGGCCGGGACAGCCGTGCCTCTCTCCTTGCACGGCCGACGCGGGAGGGAGGGCGGCCCATGTCGCGTATCCGGTCTCTCTCTTGCCCCTGGATCAGGGGTCCTTGGCGTGGGGTCAGAGCCCTTTCATGCATGAAAGGGATCCGACCCCGTGCAACGACCCCGATCTGACCGCGGCTCCCCAGCCGCAAAGACGGAGGCGATGGCGGTGGGTGGGAGGGGGTACCCACCGCCATCGCCAACCGGTCAGCTTGCGTAGTACAGCTGGTATTCCAGCGGGTGGGTCGCCGCGCGGAACTTGGTCACTTCCTGCATCTTCAGCGCGATGTAGCCGTCGATGAAGTCATCGCTCATCACGCCACCGGCCTTGAGGAACTCGCGGTCCTTGTCCAGTGCTTCCAGCGCCTGGTCCAGCGAGGAGCAGACCTGCGGGATCAGCTTTTCTTCTTCCGGCGGCAGGTCGTACAGATCCTTGTCGCTCGGTGCGCCCGGGTCGATCTGGTTCTTGATGCCGTCCAGGCCGGCCATCATCAGCGCGGTGAAGGTCAGGTAGCCGGACTGGATCGGATCGGGGAAGCGCATTTCAATGCGGCGCGCCTTCGGGTTGGACACCCACGGAATGCGGCACGAGGCCGAACGGTTGCGCGCCGAATAGGCCAGCATCACCGGGGCTTCGTAACCCGGCACCAGGCGCTTGTAGCTGTTGGTACCCGAGTTGGCGAAGGCGTTGATGGCCTTGGCGTGCTTGAAGATACCGCCGATGTACCACAGCGCCATCTGGCTCAGGCCGCCGTAGCCGTCACCGGAGAACAGGTTGGTGCCGCCCTTGGACAGCGACTGGTGCACGTGCATGCCGCTGCCGTTGTCGCCGACGATCGGCTTGGGCATGAAGGTGACGGTCTTGCCGTTGCGGTGGGCGACGTTCTTGATGACGTACTTCATCCGCAGCAGTTCGTCGGCCTTCTGCACCAGGGTGCTGAACTTGGTGCCGATCTCGCACTGGCCGGCGGTGGCCACTTCGTGGTGCTGCACTTCCACTTCGATGCCGACCTGTTCCAGGGTCTTGCACATCTCCGCACGCAGGTCGTGCAGGGTATCGGTCGGCGGCACCGGGAAGTAACCGCCCTTCACGCCCGGACGGTAGCCGCTGTTGGCGCCGTCGTACTTGGCGCCGCTGTTCCAGGCCGCTTCTTCCGAATCGACCTGGAAGAAGGTGTGGCCCATTTCATTGGCGAAGCGCACCGAGTCGAAGATGAAGAACTCCGGCTCCGGGCCGAAGAACGCGGTTTCGGCGATGCCCGAGGACTTCAGGTAGGACTCGGCGCGCTTGGCGATGCCGCGCGGGCAACGGCCATACGGCTGCATGGTGGCCGGGTCGAGGATGTCGCAGCTGATCACGATGGTCGGATCGGCGTAGAACGGGTCGACGTAGGCGCTGGCGGTATCCGGCAGCAGCACCATGTCCGACTCGTTGATGCCCTTCCAGCCGGCGATCGAGCTGCCATCGAACATCTTGCCTTCTTCAAACAGCGACGGCTCGACGATGCTGACCGGGAAGGTCACATGCTGTTCGACACCACGCATGTCGACGAAGCGCAGATCGACGAACTCGATCTGGTTGTCCTTGATCAGCTTCTCTACGGTTTCCACGGACATCGGTACGACCTCGGATGGGGATGAATGCCTGCTGAGGTACAGCAATGACCGTGCCAACTTTTTGGCCTTCACAAGTCGTTGATTTCAAAGCCACCGCCCCAGCGAGGTGCAGAACCATGCGCACCAAACGGGTGCGCCGATGACCAGGCGCACCCGTTTGGTGCGGCATGGATCGTCTATTCTTTCGAGCTTCTTCCGCCGCCCGCGCCCGCATTGTCCATGTCCGATCTGCTCTCCGCCCTGCTGCTGGGCATCCTCGAAGGCTTGACCGAATTCCTGCCGATCTCCAGCACCGGCCACCTGCTGATCGCCCAGCACTGGCTGGGCGCGCGATCGGATTTCTTCAACATCATCATCCAGGCCGGTGCGATCCTGGCCGTGGTGCTGGTGTTCCGCCAGCGCCTGCTGCAGCTGGCCACCGGCTTCGGCCAGCGCGAGAACCGCGAATACGTGTTCAAGCTCGGCGCGGCGTTCCTGGTGACCGCCGTGGTCGGCCTGGTGGTGCGCAAGGCCGGCTGGTCGCTGCCGGAAACCGTCAGCCCGGTGGCCTGGGCGCTGATCATCGGCGGCATCTGGATGCTGCTGGTGGAGGCCTATACCGCGCGCCTGCCTGATCGCGACCAGGTGACCTGGACGGTGGCCATCGGCGTCGGCCTGGCGCAGGTGGTGGCCGGTGTGTTTCCCGGTACCTCGCGCTCGGCCTCGGCGATCTTCCTGGCCATGCTGCTGGGCCTGAGCCGCCGCGCGGCCGCCGCCGAGTTCGTGTTCCTGGTCGGCATCCCCACCATGTTCGCCGCCAGCGCCTACACCTTCCTGGAACTGGCCAAGGAAGGAAGCCTGGGCAGCGAGAACTGGACCGACGTTGGCGTGGCCTTCCTTGCCGCAGCCATCACCGGCTTCGTCGTAGTGAAGTGGTTGATGGGCTACATCAAGTCGCATCGCTTCACGGCCTTCGCCATTTACCGCATCGCCCTGGGCGCTGCATTGCTGCTGTGGTTGCCGTCCGGCAGCTGAACAGCGCCGGGGCACGGGAACCCCGTTGCCGGCCCCGGTCCGTTTCCCCCTCGGTTCCCCAAGGAGAATCACCATGAACCGCAAGCTCACCCTGCTCCTCCCGCTGGCCCTGCTGGCCGCCTGCAGCCAGACCCCTGCCCCGGCCGGTACCGGCGGTGACGATCTGGCCCCGGCTGCGGCCAAGGCCGGCGACCAGAAGGCGCTGGCACACCTGGATGCGCAGCGCCTGCAGAGCCAGCACTGGCTGCTGCAGCAGGCCACCGCGGCCGATGGCAAGCGCATCGATGCGCTGTTCGCCCGCGAAGACAAGCCGGTCACCCTGGACTTCGTTGATGGCCGCCTGTCGGTCAGCAACACCTGCAACCGCATGGGCGGCGGCTACACCCTGGCCGATGGCAAGCTGAGCGTGAGCGCGATGGCCTCGACCATGATGGCCTGCACCGACAAGGCGCTGATGGCCCTGGACGAAGCGGTCTCCAGCCGCCTGCAGGGCGAACTGAAGGCCGAACAGGACGCCAACGGCGTGCTGACTCTGACCACCGCCAAGGGCGACGTGCTGGTGTTCAACCCGGAACCGACCGCTGAAACCCGCTATGGCGGCGCCGGCGAGACCGTATTCCTGGAAGTGGCAGCGAAGACCGAGAAGTGCTCGCACCCGCTGATCCCGGATTACCAGTGCCTGCAGGTGCGCGAAGTGAAGTTCGACGACAAGGGCCTGAAGCAGGGCGAGCCGGGCAAGTTCGAGAACTTCTACGGCAACATCGAGGGTTACACCCACGAAGACGGCGTGCGCAACGTGGTGCGCGTGAAGCGCTACGAAGTGAAGAACCCGCCGGCCGATGCGCCGTCGCAGGCGTACGTGCTGGACATGGTGGTCGAGTCGGCCATCGAGAAGTGATGTAGAGCCGACTACTGGTCGGCTGGCTCTTGAAGGGCGGCCGCGAGGTCGCCCTTCTTCGTTGTGGGGTAGTGCCGGCCGCTGGCCGGCAGCTGCACACAGCTCCGGCGCCATACGGAACATGCCGGCCAGCGGCCGGCACTACCCACATGCATCAGGGAGACCGACATGAAACGGACGTACATGATCGCACTGGCCTTGCTGGTCATCGGTTGTGGCAGCAGGGCATACGCCGCCAGCACACCCACCACCGACCAGCTTGAAGCCCGTCTGTGGCAGCTCGCACGCGCCACCGACGCGCAGGGCAAGCGCATCGACGCGTTGTTCGTCAGGGGCCGGGAGCCGTACACCCTGCGCTTCCAGCCCGGCTACATGAGCGAGTTGAACCTGTGCAACCAGGCCAGCAGCCATTACCACCTGCAGGACGACCGGCTGATCCTGGAGAACGGCATCCAGACCACCGCGCTGTGCATCAATCCCAAGGTGGATGCGCAGGAACGGCGAGCCGAAACGCTGTTTCACGGTCGCGATACCGCACCGACCCTAGCGTTGGACGACACTGGCGCATTGGTCGTGCGCAATGCCAAGGGCGAAGTGCTGGTGTTCAAACCCGCGCCGCTGCCGGCGAAATGAAGAGGGCGGCCACTGGCCGCCCTTCTTCGCTGGGGGGTAGAGCCGGCCGCTGGCCGGCTGCCACGTACAGCGGATGCCGGCCAGCGGCCGGCACTACCCGAAGGCTGTTATCAGGCCAACGCCGGATTCAACGTGTAGGTGCCGTGCAACGCCGCTTCGGCCAGTACGTGGCCGTGCATTGCACGGTACGCATCGGCGGCGGTGAAGCGTCCCGGCAACGACAGCGTGGCCACATCCAGCGCGAACACACGGAAGAAGTAGCGATGCACGCGCTCGTCGTTGAACGGCGGGTACGGGCCGTCGTAGCCGAGGTAGTCACCGGCCATGTCCGGATTGCCGGCGAACCAGCCGGTGAAATCGTTCAGGCCCTGGCGGCTGCCGGCCGGGCCGGCCGGCGCGGTCTTGCCCTTCACCACGAAGCCATCGCTGCAGCTGCCCGCGGCGATCTCCTGCACCGAGGCCGGGATGTCGGCCATCACCCAGTGCACGAAATCACAGCGCGGCTGATCGCGCGGCACGCTCATGTCATCGCGACCGACCGTCTCCGGCACTGTCGGTACGTCCGGGTCCACGCATACCAGCAGGAACGAACGGGTGCCGTCGGGCACACCGCTCCAGGCCAGGTGCGGGTTGCGGTCGGGGGCGAAGCCGTTGGCATCGCCGGCGGCGAACTCACGGTCGATCGGCGCACCGTTGACCAAGCTGTGACTGCTCAATTGCATCAGATGCTCCTCACTCTTCCGGGTAACCCAATCGCACCGCGACCGGGGTGAGCTGGGCAAACGCGGCGCCCATCACGTCGCGATACCTGCGCCAGTGGCCGGCAGGCAGGCGCGGCGCGCCCAGCTGTGCAGCCGGCGGCATCGGACGTCCGAACACGCGGCCCAGCAGGTCGGCCATCGCATGTGCATCGTTGCCGATGTCGTCGATGCGCAGCAGCACGTGCGGATACAGGTCTTCCTCGTGCAGTGCGGCGATCTGGGTCAGCGAACGCACCAGCCACTGGCTGGCTTCGGCCATCGAGGTCATCGCCAGCGGTGCAGCGGCACCATAGGCGATCCAGTCCAGCAACATGTCGCGCGGGTCGCGCAGCACCAGCAGCAGGCGACCCTGCGGCAGCTGCGGGCGCAATGCCCACAACAGCGCGTTGTCCCACCACAGCAGCCAGTCGATCACGGTGTCGTTTTCCAGGCCGCGCGCCGGCAGGTGTTCGCGCCAGCGCTCGACCAGGCGTTCCGGGCTCAGCACGCCCGACGCCAGGTCCTGCAGCGTGTTGTAGTTCTGGAAGGCATCGTCGGGTGGATTGGCGGTGTAACGATCACTGCGCAGTACCGGGCTGGCAGCGGCCAGGCCGGTTGCCACGCGCTCCACGCCCGAACCCGGGGCGCCCCACAGGAAGATCGGTGCCGAGCCACTGTCGCGCGTCGCTTCGTCGATGCTGGCCATCTCCGGCCAGCTCGGCGGCGCCTTGGCCTGCGGCGGCAGCGGCAGCCGCTGCGAGGCCTGGTCGGTCTGCAGCGCCATCCACGTACGCAGCGCTTCTTCCGGCTGCCCGGCGCGATCCTGGATTTCGCCCAGCCAGGTGCGCAGGTCGGCGCGGTGTCCCTCCGGTGCCTGTGCGATCAAGGCCTGCACGCGCTCCACGGCGGCGGCCGGGTCACGCTGCAGCAGACCCTCGACGCGACGGCTTTCACCGCTGACGCGACCCGGTTCCAGGGTGGTGATGCGCTCGGCGATGGCTTCGCCCTGCTCGTGCTCGCCGGCCATGTCATGCAGGCGCATGCGCGCTTCCAGCGCCGGCAGGTGGCTGGGCATCGCTGCCATCCAGCGCTCCACGACGGCCACGGCGCCGGCACTGCCGACGTCTTCCACGGCCAGTCGTGCCAGCCACAGGTCATGCAGCTGGTCATTGCTTTCCAGTGCGTCATCCAGGCGTGCACGGGCGTCATCTTCGCGGCCCAGGCGCTGCCAGGACATCAACAGCAGCTGCAGCACCTGGCGGTCACCCTGCAGCGATTCCAGCAGCGGCAACAGGTGCTCCAGCGCCTGCAGTGGCTGGCCACTGCGCAGTGCCAGTTCGCCGGCCAGGCGGCGCATCGGCGGCACGTCCAGCTCCGGCTGCTGCAGCGCCTGCTGCATTGCCTCAGCGGCGGCCTCGACGTTGCCCTGGCGCAATGCCAGCTGCACCACCATGCCGTGCAGCGAGGACATCTTCGGGTTCAACGCCAGCACGCGACGGAACGCCTGCTCGGCGAACGCCAGCATGTCCTTGCCCAGATAGGCAAAGCCCAGTGCGTACAGCACGCGGGTATCGTCCGGTAGCGCCTGGCTGGCCGCCGACAGCAGGGCCAGCGCGCGGTCCGCGTCGCCACGACGCAGCGCGACCATGCCATCGATGGTCAGCAGTTCCGGATGGTCCGGCTCCAGCCGCGATGCGAGGGTCGACAGCCGCTGGGCCTCGTCGAAATCGTTGCGGCCCACAGCCAGGTGCGCCTGCATCAGGTAGGCGGGGAAGGCGTTGGGGTCCAGCCCGGTGGTGCGCAGCAGGGCTTCATCGGCACCCTCGAACTGGCGCAGTGCCAGCAGCAGGCCGGCGTGCTGCAGGTGCAGCTGCGCGTCATCGGGCGCCAGCTGCAGCGCCTGCTGCAGCGCCTCCATCGCGGCCTCGGCCTGGCCCTGCTGCTGCAGCGCAAGCGCCAGCCAGCGGTGGGCCTCGGCCTTGCCGGGTTCGTCACGGGTCCACGCCTGGGCCAGCTGCACGGCCTGGCCGGCATCGTTCTGGCGCAACGCTTGGAGGATCTGGTCTTGCATGGCCGTCCGGTTCAAGGTCAAACCCGCATTGTAGCGGGCCGCGCGCCGGTGCCGGTTCAGGCCGGCAGGACCCGCCGCAGACGCTGTGCGACCCAGCGTTCGGAGAAACCATCGCCGCGCCAGTTTTCCAGGAAGCCACAGTGACCGCCCCAGCAGGCGGTTTCCAGCCGCGCCTGCTGCGGCAGCTGCCAATCGCGGAAGGTCGCGTAGGGGATCACCGGATCGTCCTGCGCCATCAGGATGTCGGCAGGTACCTGCAGCGTGGACAGGCGGTTGCCGGCGATGGAATAGCCATCGAAATAGGCCTGCAACGAACCAAACGTGGTGTGCCGCTCGACCAGCCAGGCGGTCAGCGAACGGATGTCCAGGTTAAGCACGCGGTCGTCGCAATCGCTCAGTTCGGGGAACAGATCGCGCTTGCGACGCAGCGAGCCGGCCCACTTGCGGCGGAAATACCAGTCGTACATCGCCGGGCCGTTCTCGATGTTCTCCATGGTCAGCCCCGGGTCCAGCACCGGGCAGACGGCGGCCACGTGCTGCAGCGGCACGCCCGCGGCCGGCGCGCGCAGGGCCAGCCGCAGCACGAAGTTGCCACCCAGCGAATAGCCGGCCGCAACCAGCGGCAGACCGGGCCAGCGCTGGGCGACATCGCCTGCGGCATGCACCACTTCGTCGATGAGGTTGGAGTGGAAGATGCCGGGATTGAGGTGATGGGTGTTGCCGTGGTCGCGGAAGTTCAGCCGCACCACGTCGAACCCCTGCTCCAGCATGCGGGCAGCGGCCATGCGCATGTAGCTGGATTCGGCGCTGCCTTCCCAGCCGTGCAGCAGCAGGGCGATGCCGCGCGGTTCGCGCCCTTCGACATGGCTGTGCCAGCCCTGCAGCCGCACACCTTCGCCACCATCGAGGATCAGCTCTTCGCTGACCGCGCCGGTGGCGGCCAGCAGCAGCAGGCCGCGCTGCAGGCGCATGCGGCTGGAACTGAGCATCGACTGCAGGTGCGGATTGCGCAGCCAGCGCGGCGGCTGATAGTCGGACGCGGTGAGCATCGGCGCATCAGCGTCGAGGGTCGGTGGCGGAAAAACGGCCACCATGGCCTCAGTCCCCGCTCATGGCCGCCACGATGCGCGCGCGCGAGGTTTCCGCGATGCGCCGACGGCCTTCCAGGTCCTGGGTGCCGATCGGCTCCAGGAAATGCACTTCGGTATGCCGCGCCGGCTCACCGAGCAGGCGCAGGAAATTGGCGAAGAAACTCTCGCCCGGGCCGAAGGCCACGATGGTCTGTGCATCCCCGCGCACGCCATAGACCAGCGCCACCGGCTGCACCGGCACGCTGGTTTCGACTGCCGCCTGGAAGATGCGCGCGTGGAACGGGCCAACGTCGTGGCCGCCGCGGGTACGCCCTTCCGGGAACACGCCCACGGCCTTGCCGGCGCGCAGGCGGTCGGCCATCACCTGCATCACCCCACCGAGTGATTCGGTGTTGCCACGCTGGTGGAAGATGGTCTGGCCGCGCGCGGCGAGCCAACCGACCACCGGCCAGCTGGCAATCTCACGCTTGGCGACAAAGCCCATCATGCGCTGGCTGTGCAGGATGGAGATATCGACCCAGCTGACATGGTTGGCGACGAACAGCACCGCGCCCGGCAGCGGCTGGCCGACACGCGACAGGCGGAAGCCGAAGATCCACATCAGCCCGCCCTGCCACCAGTTCACCACCTTGGCGCCGAAGGTAGCGTCGCCCACGCGCAGCTCGCCCCATGGCGGAAGCATGCCGATCAGGATCAGCGGCAGGAACACGGTGATGTGGACCAACAGCAGCGGTACGCGGTACAGGTAACGGCACACACGCGCCACGCCGCCGCGGGGGGCCGGAGTGGGGGAAGTCATCCGCGCACGATACCGGAGGGCTGCCATCGCTGCCAGCCGAATTCGGCCATAAGTCTCATTGACGGCGGCCATCGGCGGGGAACGCTGGGTTCCGCCGCCGTCACTGCTGCCGCCAAGGCTCAACCGTGCCCGGCCGCCACCACGGCCAGGGTCAGCCGCGAGATGCAGACCAGCCGGCCCTGCTCGTCCTCGATGCGGATTTCCCACAGCTGGGTGCTGCGGCCCACGTGCACCGCGCGCGCGGTGCCGGTGACCGTCCCCGAACGCACGGCGCGTACGTGGTTGGCGTTGATCTCCAGGCCCACGCAGATCTGCTTGGCGGTATCCACGCAGAGGTTGCCGGCGCTGCTGCCGAGGGTTTCGGCCAGCACCACCGAGGCACCGCCATGCAGGATGCCGTACGGCTGGCGGGTACGCTCGTCCACCGGCATGGTTGCCTGCAGCCAGTCCTCGCCAGCGGCACTGAAGACGATGCCCAGGGTGCTGATGGCGGTGTTTTGGCTGAGTGCGTTGAGCTGCTCGATGGAAACGGCTTCGCGGAATACCTGGGTCATGCGGCTACCTTCAGAGGATGGGAACGAGGCCGGCGCCGAATGCGGTCAGCATGCGCACCAGCAGCCACTTCGGCCCGACGTTGACCTCGGGGAAGTCACCCACTGCGACATAGCAGCGGTGGAAATCAGCGCTCTGCCGCGGCAGTGGCTGCGGGCAGTCCGGGCCCGGCTTGAACTCGTAGTCGGTGGCGTAGCGCCATGGCCAGAAATCGAGGATCGGCAGTGCCTCGGAGGCCTTGCCGACGCTGTAGTTCAGGCCGGACAGGACCAGCGGCTTGGCGCGCGGCGCCACCGTCCAGGAGTTCTGCGGATGGGTGTCGCGCAGGATGCTCTGCGCCAGCTGCTCGGCGAAGGCCGGATCGTCGATGATCACCGCGCCTTCGGTGTTGTAGTTCTCGCTGCGCGGATCGAAGTTGTGGGTACCGACCACGCCGATACGGCGGTCGACCACCAGCGACTTGGCATGCAGGCCCATGCGCGCGCCCTTGCGGGTGACCGGCAGCGGCTTGTTGACCGCCTTGCTGCCCAGGAACGAGGGGCGCGTTTCGGTACGCAGCAGGCGGGTCTCGACTTCGCTGCCGGCGGCACGCCGACGCGCACGACCGTTCTCATAGGCGCTGCCGGTACGCGGATGGATCACCCGCGGCTGCGGATCGCCCGCTTCCGCAGTGACCGCCACATCACCACCACCGCCGCCACCGGCGTTGCTGCCCGCCGCGCTGCCACCGATCAGCGGATTGCGGCCGGTATCGCTGCCCGGCGCCGCGATCGGGTCAGGCAGCAGGTTGCGGTAATCAACCGGGGCATCCAGCGGGAACGGCTTGAATTCAAAAATGTTGAAGCCAAGCTCGCGCATGTTGCGCCGCTTGTACTTGTACGACAGCGCATACACGATCGGGTTGTCGGTGGCGGCCAGGCTGTTGCTGGACACCACCACGCGCGGTGGCTGCGGGCGCTTGCGCAGCTCGCGGAACAGCTTCTGTGCCGGCTTGGACAGCACCAGGTAGGGCGTCTGCAGGATCACTTCGTGCTGCGCGCTGGAGATCAGTGCATCCAGCTGCGGCTCGGTGACATGCTGCCCGGCCAGCGGTGCGTCGGCGCGCTCACGCCGGTGTTTGCGCGGCAGATCGGCCACATAGCGCACCGAGGCGACCGGCAAGGCGGTGTCCACGAACGAGCGGGTGACGAAGTCGACGTCGTTGGCTTCCTCGCTGACTCGCTCCACCCGCTCGGGCCTGCGGAACTGCGCGGGCGGCAGCACCGGCACGCCCTGCTTGAGCAGGGTACGGCCGACATCGTTCAGGCGCTCGGCCGGTACGCTGCGCTGCGCGCGCCAGAAGGCATCGAAGTTGGCGGCCATCGCGCGTGCTTCGGGGCCGGCGATCAGCACATCGCGGTCGCGGAAGTTGTATTCGCGGTCCCAGTCGTAATAGTCGTCCTGGTAATTGCGCCCACCAACCACGCCGATCGCATCGTCGACCACCAGCAGCTTGTTGTGCATGCGCTGGTTGAAGCGGCGGAAGCAGCACAGCACGCTGCCAGCATAGTCGAAGTAATTCAGCCGAGCCTTGCCGAAGGTCGGGTTGTAGACCCGCAGCTGGAAGTTCTCGTGGGCGCCAGCCAGGGCGCCGAGGATCTGCAGGTCGGAGATCGCCGAAAGCTGGTCGATCAGCAGCCGTACCTTCACCCCGCGCCGCGAAGCCGCCAGCAGCTCGTCGATGACCAGGCGGGCGCTGTCGTCCTTGTCGAAGATGTAGGTCTGCAGGTCGATGCTGCGGGTGGCGCTGCGCAGCAGGTTCAGGCGCGCGACCAGCGCCCCTTCGCCCTCGTCCAGCAAGGTGGCGTAGTGCCGCGGCTGTTCCGGGGTCGATTCGCTGAACGCCCGGCCGGCCAAGGCCCGCAGGGGCGAGTCAAGTGCGCAGCGGTCGGCCTGCTGGCAATCGACCTGGGTCGAGCGCGCCTGCACGGCAATCGCCTCGGCGCGATCACGCTGGGCATGCGACAGCGACGCGCAGCCGCTGCCCAGCAACACTGTTGCCAGCGCCAGTACACGCAGCAAGGGATTCACGGTTTCGGCGCCTCGCTGAGGCGCGCACGCAATACGAAAGTCACTCGGTCACTCAAGGCAAGCTGCCAGCTGTCCATGCCATACCGACCTCGTTGCACGGTACCGCGGCTGACGACGTCGCAATCATAGCCGGGTCGGGCACATTCCGCCTTCTCGACCTTGAGCGTCTCCGGATGGCTGACCCCGCGCAGGGTCAGCCGACCGTCGATGCCGCCGCCCTCGGCGACCGTCTCCGGCCAGTACGGCAGCGAGTCGAACTCCACGAACGGGTAACGGCCGGCGTCGAAGAACTCGGGGCCGCGCATCCAACCGGTATAGCGGTCCTTGCCGGGGATCTCCACGGTGCGGGTGAACATCTTCAGGTGGACCTGATGACGGCCATCGGACAGCACCTCGATACGCCCTTCGAAACGTGGGAACACGCCCTCGATGCGCTGGCCGAAGCGGGTGCGGACTTCGAAACCGATCTGCGAGCGCACCACATCCAGCTGCAGCGTACGCGGCGACTCGGCCACGACCGCCGGCAGCGCGGTGGGTGGCGGTGCGGCGGCCCAGGCCGGGCCGATCGCCAGAACGACTGGCAGCAGGCAGCGGCCCGGCAACGCCAACCTCATCGGCTCACGGCCACCAGAAAGCGTTCAGGCTGGCCACGCCCGGCTCGATCGTTGCCTCGCGGGCGAAACCGAGCACGGCCACGCCGCCCGGCGGCATGCCGCGGTAATCACTGCTGGTGCCATCGGTCATCAGCGCCACCAGCTGCTCCAGCCCAGGGTTGTGGCCGACGATCAGCACGCGGTCCAGGTCACGGCGCTCGTCCACCAGCGCCGCCAGCGTGCCGGGGGTGGCCTCGTAGATGCGGTCTTCCAGGCGTTTTTCGACATAGCCGATGGCTGCCATCACCGCTTCCAGCGTTTCGCGGGTCCGCCGCGACGGTGAACACAGCACGCAGTCCGGCAGCAGGTTGTTCTCCTTCAGCCACTTGCCGGCGGCTTCGGCTTCAGCGAGCCCGACCGGCGACAACGGCCGGTCGAGGTCGGCCTGGCCGGTGGTGGCCGGTTCGGCGTGGGCGTGGCGGAGCAGGATCAGTTCGCGCATTGCGGGATTCCAATAAAGGGATGGAGACCTACGGCTCTTACAGTTTCAGCCAGGACAACAGGGGTTCCCAGTCGGCCTGGTGCTCGCGCACCTGGGCGGAGCGGTAATCGAAAAGACTGCGGCCCAGGCCGGTCATGACCACATAGCTCTGGCTGTCGCGCAGCTGGGCGACCACCGGATAGGGCCAGTCAGCCAGCATCTGCAGGGCCTGCTGCGAGGTCTGGGTCCAGGGCTTGGTCCGGTTCAGCACCAGCCCGACCGGCAACTTGCGGCTGTGCACGCGGGGTACCCGGGCCAGGCTGTTGAGGAAGCCCACGATGGCTTCGATGTCCAGTGCCGAGGGCAGCACCGGCACCACCACGGCATCGGCAGCGTCGAGGAAATGCGGGATATCGTCGGCCAGCGCGCCGGCCGGTGCATCGATCACCACGGTATCGGTACCGTCGGGCAGCTTCTGCGCCCATTGCTTCTTGCGGTACACGTCGATCGGCAGCACCGCGCTTTCCAGCCCGGCCCGGCGCTGTGCCCAGCGGGTGCTGGAGCCCTGCGGGTCGGCATCGGCGATCACCGTGGCCTTGCCTTGCAATGCCGCGTACGCGGCCAGGTGGGTGGCGATGGTGGACTTGCCCACCCCGCCTTTGGAACCGGCCACCAGGATCGTCTTCATGCCAGCCTCGCTTCCGGGTACGTGCCCCGAGCGTACACCGCCGATGGTGACGGAAGGTAGAGCCGTGCTGAACCCGTGCCCCCCGGCCTTTGCTATCGTGGCGCCCCCGAAGGATCGAACCGCCATGAGCGAACTGCAGGACCTGAGCGCACTGATCCGCGCCAACACGCCGTTGATCGTGGTCGAGACCCAGGATGAGGGTCGCATCGTCGAGCTGTTCCGGCAGACGCTGATGCATGTCTGGCGGGCCCTGCACCGCTGGTCCATCACCGAAGGCCTGCGCCGCATCGACCTGGAGCGCGAGGACGAGCCGGTCGGCCCGCCCGATGCCAGCGCCGCCCTGCAGATGATCCGCCAGGCCGACCAGCGCGGCGTGTACCTGCTGCTCGATTTCCACCCCTACCTGGGCTATGCCAGCCACCAGCGCGCGCTGCGTGACCTGATCCAGCGCCGCCACAGCGAACCGCACGTGCTGGTGCTGATCGGCGCCAAGGTGGAGCTGCCGGCCGAACTGGAAGCCTTGGCGGTGCGCTTCAACCCGCGCCTGCCCGACGCCAATGCACTGTTGAAGATGCTGCGCGAGGAAGCCGATGCCTATGCACGCGAACACGGCGGGCGCCGGGTGGAAGTGGACAGCGAAGCGGTCAAGAAGATCCTGAAGAACCTGCAGGGCCTGAGCCTGGTGGATGCGCGGCGCATTGCGCGGCAGCTGATCTATGCCGATGGCGCGTTGCGCGACGACGACCTGCCACAGCTGGCGCGGCTGAAGTTCGAGCTGCTCAACCGCAGCGGTCACTTGTTCTTCGAGCACGACAGCGCCCGCTTCGGCGACGTGGCCGGGGCCAACCGGCTGAAGCGCTGGATCAACCAGCGTCGCGTCGCCTTCATCGCCGGCTCGGCACCGGCTGGGCTGGACCCGCCGCGCGGCATGCTGCTGCTGGGCGTGCAGGGCTGCGGCAAATCGATGCTGGCCAAGGCCACCGCCGCCGGCTTTGGCGTGCCATTGCTGCGTCTGGACGTAGGCGCGCTGTACAACAAGTTCCACGGCGAGACCGAAGCCAACCTGCGCCAGGCACTGGCCTCGGCCGAGCAGCTGGCGCCGTGCGTGCTGTGGATGGATGAGATAGAGAAGGGCCTGGCCACCGGCACCGAGGATGGCGGCGTGTCGCGCCGGGTACTCGGCTACCTGCTGACCTGGATGGCCGAGCGCAAGGCGCCGGTGTTCATCGTGGCTACCGCCAACCAGGTGCACGAGCTGCCCGCCGAGCTGCTGCGCAAGGGCCGCTTCGACGAGATCTTCTTCGTCGACCTGCCCTCGGCTGATGTACGCGTGGAACTGCTGCGGCTGCATCTGGGGCGGCGCCAGCTCAATGCCGACGACTTCGCGCTGCCAGCACTGGCAGCAGCGGCCAACGGGTTTTCCGGTGCGGAAATCGAGCAGGCGATCGTGGCGGGGCTGTATTCGGCGCATGCCGAAGGCCGACCACTGGATACCGAGCTGCTGATGGGCGAGATACGGGCGACGCGGCCGTTGTCGGTGTTGATGGCCGAGCAGGTGGCGGCGCTGCGGGAGTGGGCGTCGGGGCGCACGGTGTCCGCGGACGATTGAGGGTTTCCTGCGAACGGCGCAGCCCCTCGTGGCTGCTGGTTGGCCGCGAGAATCAAAAGCCGCGCTTGGTCGGGCGGGATGGATTCGCGGGGGACGCCGTGAATCCGTCCCTGGAGGCTTGGCCGCGGCATCCATGCCGCGGACACCCCCGCGAACCCACCCCGCCCGACCTCTGACAGTTTCCGGGGGCGATCAGCCACGGAAAAGAAAAAAAGAAGAGCAAAAGCAAGAGCCGGTTTGCTGGCCGCTTTTTGTAGCGCCGAGCCCACGCTCGGCTGCATTTCGATCAGATATCGAATATTCGATTCCAATGCAGATTCATCCACGCATGGCGTGGATGTACGTGTCGACCAAGGTCGACACCTACCAACAGCAGCGGGAACCTGTCGAAGGCGGGGCACTGTGGGCTTGCGGGGTGTGAGCGCCATGGATGGCGCGACTAAGCCTCCATGGACAGGTTTACGGCGGCCCCGCAAACCCACAGTGCCCCGCCATCCCCCAGCAAACCCGCTTTGACTTTGGCCGTTGCCTCTGCGGGTGCCGGGTGCAACCCGGCCGAACCCCCACCCTCAGGGCCAGGCCGGTGGCGCGGCCGCCCAGGCCTGCTGTACTTCGGCCAACGTCGCGCGTTCGTCATCGCGCCAGCCCGGCAACAGCTGCGCGTAACGACTGTTATCACGCCATTGCCCCGGCTCGGTCCGTACGGCAGCGGCATACCACTTCACCGCCTCCTGCTGCTGGCCGGCCCGCCACAGCGCCAACGCATAGCTCGGCGGCACCCAGCCGGGATTGCTGCGCAGGGTGCTGGCAGCGGCCTGCCACTGTTCCAGGGCAGCCAGCGCCTGGCCCTGCCGCAACAGGTCCCAGCCATAGTTCCAGCGTACGCTGCGGCCGAGCGCGCTCTGCACCGGCGCTTCGGCCAGTGCCTCGCGATAGAGCTTGTCGCCCAGTTCCGCGCGCCCCTGCGCGATGGCCACCGACGCCAGCTGCGCCGTGGCCTCCAACCCCTTGCGGCCACGCTCGCGATGTTTCAGCAGCTGTGCCACCAGGTCGTCGCCTTCACCCTGCACCACCGTGATTGGTGCGGCAGCGGCGTCGCTGTCGAAATAGAACTCCTGCGGTGCCGGCAATGCCGGCGCGGCCCACACAGTGGCCGCTCCCGAAACCAGCAACACGCCGGCCAGGAACTGTCCTGCAACTGACATCCCAATTCCCCCAAGGTTGAAACACCAACCCTCCCTCTCTCTCCCCGATCCTAACCCCAGCACGGCCCCGGCGCGAGTGCCGGGGGGCCTTGGCCCCCCACTGTTACAATTCGCGCCTTTCCCGCCGCGTGCATCTGCGCGGCCGGTGCCAGCCGATCCTGACAGGCCAGCCATGACCAGTACCGCGCAACTCACCTCGCCCGCCTCCGCCGACCTGCTCGATCGTGATTACACGCTCGACCACAAGTACACCCGCAACGAAGGGCGGATCTACCTGAGCGGCGTGCAGGCGCTGGTGCGGCTGCCGCTGATGCAGCGCATGCGCGACGAGGCTGCGGGCATCGACAGCGCTGGCTTCATCAGCGGCTATCGCGGCAGCCCGCTGGGCGGCTTCGATCTGGAACTGTGGCGCGCGCGCAAGCATCTGGAAACGGCCAAGGTGAAATTCACCCCGGGCCTCAACGAGGACCTGGGCGCCACCATGGTGTGGGGTACCCAGCAGACCAACCTGTTCCCCGGTGCCAACGTGCAGGGCGTGTTCGGCATGTGGTACGGCAAGGGCCCGGGCGTGGACCGCTGCGGCGACGTGTTCAAGCACGCCAATGCCGCCGGCACGTCGCGCCATGGTGGTGTGCTGGCACTGGCTGCCGATGACCATGCCTGCCGCAGCTCGACGCTGCCGCATGGCAGCGAGGACGAATTCGTCAGCGCGATGATGCCGGTGCTGAATCCGGCCGGCGTGCAGGACATCCTCGACATGGGCCTGCTCGGCTGGGCGATGAGCCGTTACACCGGGCGTTGGGTCGGCTTCAAGACGATTGCCGAGACGGTGGAATCGTCGGCCTCGGTCGAGGTCGATCCGCTGGCCCGGCGCATCGTGCTGCCGGAGGACTTCGACATGCCCGCCGGTGGCCTCAACATCCGCTGGCCCGATCCGCCGCTGGACCAGGAGATGCGCCTGCACCGTTATGCGGTGAAAGCCGCGCAGGCCTTCGCGCGTGCCAATGGCATCGACAAGGTGGTGATGGACGCACCGCGTGCGCGGCTGGGCATCGTCACCACCGGCAAGAGTTACCTGGATGTGCTGCAGGCGCTGGAATACCTGGGCCTGGACGAGCAGGCCTGCGCTGACATCGGCATCCGCGTGTACAAGGTCGGCATGACCTGGCCGCTGGAACCGGAGGGCATCGCGCGCTTTGCGCAGGGCCTGGAAGACATCATCGTGGTGGAGGAGAAGCGTGCCTTCATCGAGCGCCAGATGAAGGAGCAGTTCTTCAACTGGCCGGCCAGCTGGGGCCAGCGCCCGTCCATCGTCGGCAAATACGACGAGGCCGGCGAGTGGATCCTGCCGTCCACCGGCGAACTTACCCCGGCCACCATCGCCGGCGTGATCGGTCGCCGCATCCAGAAGTTCTTCAACAACGATTCCATCGAGCAGCGCCTGCAGTGGATGCAGGAGAAGGAAGCCGAGCTTGCGTTGCCACGCGCCAGCTTCCCGCGCGTACCGCACTACTGCTCCGGCTGCCCGCACAACACCTCCACCACCGTGCCGGAAGGCTCGCGTGCGCTGGCCGGCATCGGTTGCCATTACATGGTGACCTGGATGGACCGCAGCACCGACACCTTCACCCACATGGGTGGCGAAGGCGTGACGTGGGCCGGGCAGGCCGCCTTCACCGATACCCAGCACGTGTTCCAGAACCTGGGCGATGGTACCTATTTCCACAGCGGATCGCTGGCGATCCGCCAAGCGATCGCAGCCGGCGTCAACATCACCTACAAGATCCTCTACAACGATGCGGTGGCGATGACCGGCGGGCAGCCGGTGGACGGCCCGCTGAGCGTGCCGGACATCGCAAAGCAGATGCGCGCCGAAGGCATCCACACCATCATGGTGTTGTCGGACAACATCGCCAAGTGGACGCGCCAGCGCGAGCATTTCCCCAGCGACGTGGAGTTCCACGACCGCAGCGAGCTGGATGCGGTGCAGAAGCGCCTGCGCGAAGTGAAGGGTGTCTCGATCCTGATCTACGAACAGACCTGCGCCACCGAGAAGCGCCGCCGCCGCAAGCGCGGCAAGCTGGAGGATCCGGCCAAGCGGGTGATGATCAACTCGCTGGTCTGCGAAGGCTGCGGCGACTGCGGCAAGAAGAGCTTCTGCGTGTCGGTGCTGCCGAAGGAAACCGAGTTCGGGCGCAAGCGCGACATCGACCAGTCCAACTGCAACAAGGACTATTCCTGCGTCAACGGCTTCTGCCCGAGCTTCGTCACCGTGCACGGTGGCCAGCCGCGCAAGGGCAGCAAGCGCGATGCCTCCACACTGCTGGACAACCTGCCGGCACCGGTGGTGCGCGGTACCCTGGAGCAGCCCTGGAACATCCTGATCACCGGCGTTGGCGGCACCGGCGTGGTGACCATCGGCGCCCTGCTGGGCATGGCCGGTCACCTTGAAGGCAAGGGCGCCTCGGTGCTCGACCAGACCGGACTGGCGCAGAAGGGTGGCGCGGTGACCACGCACATTCGCATCGCCCGCCGCCCGGACGACATCCATGCGGTGCGTATCGCCGCTGGTGAAGCCGATCTGGTGCTGGGCTGCGACATGGTGGTGGTCAACGACTACTGGGCGCTGTCGAAGGTACGCGCCGGCCGTTCGCAGGTGGTACTCAATACCTACGAAGCGATGCCGGGCACCTTCACCACGCGCCCGGACATGCAGTTCCCCGCCGCCGACATCATTGCCGGCGTGCGCGTGGCCCTGGGTGGCGAGGAACCGCTGCTGCTGGACGCAACCCAGCTGGCCACCGCGCTGCTCGGCGATGCGATCGCCGCCAACCTGTTCATCCTCGGCTACGCCTGGCAGCAAGGCCTGGTGCCGCTGTCGTTCGAGTCTCTGATGCGTGCCATCGAACTCAACGGCGCGGCTGTGGCGATGAACCAGCAGGCCTTCGCCTGGGGCCGGCTGGCGGTTGTCGACCCGCAGGCCGTGCAGCAGGCGGCAGGCGTGGTGCGCAACCGCCATACCGACACCGAGAACACGCCGGGCCCGCTGCATGCACTGCCGCCGGGCGAATGGGAAGGCAACGAGTGGGGCGCCACCGCAGCACCGCGTAACACCGGTGATGAGCGCGAGCTGCGTGGGTTGCCGACGCATGGTGGCGATGTCGCCTTCCTGCCGTTGGACGACGCGCGCCTGTCGCGCTCGCTGGACGAGATGATCGAGCGCCGCTCGGCATTCCTGACCGACTACCAGGATGCCGCCTACGCCAACCGCTACCGCACGCTGGTCGAGCGCGTCCGCGCCACCGAAGCCGAGCGCATCGGCGGTTCCACCGCGTTGACCGAAACCGTGGCCCGCTACCTGTTCAAGCTGATGGCGTACAAGGACGAGTACGAGGTGGCGCGCCTGTACACCAGCGGCGATTTCCAGCGCCGCCTGCAGCAGCAGTTCGAGGGCGATTACCAGCTGCGCTTCCATCTGGCACCGCCGCTGTTCGCCAAGAAGGACGAGCAGGGCCGGCTGCAGAAGAAGGAATACGGCCCATGGATGTTCAAGGCGTTCGGCCTGCTGGCGAAGCTGAAGTTCCTGCGCGGCGGCCCCCTGGATGTGTTCGGCCGCACCGAGGAACGCCGCATGGAGCGCCAGCTGATCGGCGATTACGAGGCAACCGTGCAGGTGTTGCTGGACGGGCTGGATGACGACCGCCTGGCGCTGGCGGTGGAGATTGCCAGCGTGCCCGAGCACATCCGCGGCTTCGGCCACGTCAAGGAAGCGCACTTCGAGAAGGCCAAGGCCCGCGAAGCGGTGCTGCTGGCGCAGTGGCGGAATCCGAAGGCGCTGCATATCGTGCAGGTGGCGTAATAGCAGCAGATGGTAGTGCCGGCCGCTGGCCGGCATCTGCCCTTCCCGGACAATGTGTTGCCGGCCAGCGGCCGGCACTACCGGTGATTCACCCCAACCGCCACAGCAGCAGGCGGTTGTTGGACGGCATCGCCACATCCCCCAGGCGGGTAAAGCCGTTGTCTGCGGCCAGCGCCTGCACCGCTTCGCTATCGCGGATGCCGCTGCACGGATCACGCGCCTTCAGCCAGGCATCGAACTGCGCGTTGCTGTCGCTGGTGTAGCGACCGCCGTAATTGAACGGGCCGTACACCGCCAGCAGCGCGCCGTGGCGCAGCAGTGATCGCAGTGCGGCGAACAGCGCCTGCACATGCTCCCAGCTCATGATGTGCAGGGTATTGGCACTGAAGGCAGCGTCGAACGTGGTGCCCTCCGGCAAGCTCAGGCCGGGCCCTGGCGGCAGTTCCACCTGCAGCGCCACCGGCGGCAGCAGATTCAGCAGTGCCGCCTCCGCGCGCCAGGCCTCGATGCCGGGCAGATGATCCGGATGGTCGCTGGGCTGCCAGCGCAGCCAAGGCCAGCGCTCGGCGAAGAAAGCAGCATGCTGGCCGGTGCCGCTACCGATCTCCAGCACCCGGTGGCGATCGCCCATCCACGGGTCGAGCGCAGCGGCGATCGGTTCGCGGTTGCGTTCGCAGGCTTCTGAATACGGCTTGCTCGACATCGAGACGGCGTCCAGGCGGGATCGGCCTCATTGTGCACGAGGGGGTTACTGAGCAGGGCTGCGCCCTGCACCCGCCGAAGCGGTAGTGCCGGCCGCTGGCCGGCAACATCAACAGCAAAAGCGGGCTTCCTGCGGGGTGGCGGGGTGGGTCCGGTGGCGGGGGACGCTGCAAGTACGTCCCTGTAAGCTCGGTCGCGCCTTGCTCGTGTCCGCTGTCCTGCGCACACGGCAAGACCGGGGTTGGGCGTCCTGCCCAACCCGCCGGAGGCATGCCTCCGGCCCGTGGCGCTCACGCCCCCGCAACCGGACCCACCCGCTTTCGACAGATTTCTGCGATCTGTTGGAACGGCTCTTGGGGTCAGATCCGTTTTCCTGCGGAAAACGGATCTGACCCCGGATTTATTTCGATACCTGACAGATGTGCCGACCAAGGTCGACACCTACCAACAGCCGCGGAGATCTGTCAGAGGTGGGGCGGTGTCGGATTGCGGGGTGTCCGCGGCATGGATGCCGCGGCCAAGCCTACAGGGACGTACTTGCGGCGTCCCCGCAATCCGACACCGCCCCACCATCCCACGGACAGCCCTCTTTTGACGTTGACGTTGCCCTGGTTTGAAGCAGGTGCAGGGCTGCAAGCCCTGCCAAAACCCTCCCCTACCATGACTGCAGTCACTTGCCCGAATGCCCGTTGATGGCGAAAGTCGAGGAGTTGACGTGATCGGATCGGTCCTTTGCCGGCCGCACGGAAGTGAGAGAGAGACGCTGTGCAACGACGTGAGTTCCTGGCATTTTCCGCTCTGGGCCTGGCGGGCCTGGTCCTGCCGCATTCGCGGCTGATCGCCGCCGAGCAGTTGCTGGCCCCGGTCGACCCGGCCAAGCGCCGACGTCTGGCCGAGGTTGCCCTTGCCGCCGCGCGCTCGGCCAAGGCCAGCTACTGCGACGTGCGCATCGGCCGCTACCTCAACCAGTCGGTGATCACCCGCGAACACCAGGTCGGCAACGTGACCAACCGCGAATCGTCCGGCGTGGGCGTGCGGGTGATCGTCAACGGGGCCTGGGGTTTCGCCGCCACCCACCAGCAGACCGAAGCGGCGGTGCGCACCGCCGTCGAACAGGCCACGGCCATCGCCCGCGCCAATGCCAGCATCCAGACCCGGCCGGTGCAGCTGGCGCCCACTCCGTCGGTAGGCGAGGTGCGTTGGCAGACGCCGATCCGCCGCAATGCGATGGAAGTGCCGATCCAGGACAAGGTCGAACTGCTGCTGGCGCTCAATGCGGCCGCGCTGAATGCGGGCGCCGACTACATCAATTCCACCCTGTTCCTGGTCAACGAGCAGAAGTACTTCGCTTCCAGCGACGGCTCGTTCATCGACCAGGACATCCACCGCATCTGGCTGCCGTTCACCGCCACCGCCATCGACAAGGCCAGCGGCAAGTTCCGCACCCGCGCCGGCCTGTCCTCGCCGATGGGCATGGGCTACGAATTCCTCGACGGGGACGCGCGTGGCAAGGTGCAGCTGCCCGGTGGCATCACCGCGTACCGCGATTCCTACGACCCGGTCGAGGACGCCATCGCCGCCGCCCGCCAGGCGCGCGAGAAGCTGAAGGCGCCCTCGGTGAAACCCGGCAAGTACGACCTGGTGCTGGACCCGTCCAACCTGTTCCTCACCATCCACGAGAACGTCGGCCATCCGCTGGAGCTGGACCGCGTGCTCGGCTACGAAGCCAACTACGCCGGCACCAGCTTCGCCACCCTGGACAAGCGCGATGCCGGTTTCCGCTGGGGCAGCGACATCGTCACCTTCTTCGCCGACAAGACCCAGCCGGGCAGCCTTGGTGCGGTCGGCTATGACGACGAAGGGGTGAAGACCCAGCGCTGGGATCTGGTGCGCGACGGCATCCTGGTCGACTACCAGGCCACCCGCGATGAGGCGCACATCCTCGGCCGCGACGCCTCGCATGGCTGCAGCTATGCCGACTCGTGGTCCAGCGTGCAGTTCCAGCGCATGGCCAATGTCTCGCTGGCGCCGGGCAGGAAACCGCTCAGCGTCGAAGACATGATCAAGGACGTCGAGAACGGCATCTACATCCACGGCCGTGGCTCCTATTCCATCGACCAGCAGCGCTACAACGCGCAGTTCGGCGGCCAGCTGTACTACCAGATCAAGAACGGAAAGATCACCGGCATGGTCGAGGATGCGGCCTATCAGATCCGCACGCCGGAGTTCTGGAACGCCTGCACCGCCATCTGCGATGAGCGCGATTTCCGCCTCGGCGGTTCGTTCTTCGACGGCAAGGGCCAACCCGGCCAGGTGTCAGCGGTCTCGCATGGTTCGTCCACCACCCGTTTCAACGGCATCAACATCATCAACACCGCGCGCAGTCTCGGCGCTTGAGCCACCCGTTCTTCATGGAGAGCAGCCTTGCACAGACGTGACTTCCTGGCCCTGACCGGGCTTACCGCTGGCGGCCTGATCGTGCCGTCGTTCTTCGGCAAGGCGATCGCCGCCGAGCAACTGCAGTCCAGCCTCGACCCGGCGCTGAAAAAGCGCCTGGCCGACGCCGCCCTGCAGGCCGCACGCAGCGCCGGCGCCACCTACTGCGACGTGCGCATCGGCCGCTACCTGCGGCAGTTCGTGATCACCCGCGAAGACAAGGTGCAGAACGTGGTCAACACCGAGTCCACCGGTGTCGGCATCCGCGTGATCGTCAACGGCGCCTGGGGCTTTGCCGCCACCAATGCGCTCAGCACCGCCGACGTGGCCCGTGCCGCGCAGCAGGCGGCGGCGATCGCCAAGGCCAACGCGGGCGTGCAGACCGCGCCGGTGCAGCTGGCCAAGGCGCCGGGCGTGGGCGAGATCAGCTGGAAGACGCCGATCCGCAAGAATGCGATGGAGGTACCGATCAAGGAGAAGGTCGACCTGCTGCTGGACGTCAACGCCGCGGCGATGGGCGCCGGCGCCAGCTTCGTCAATTCGATGCTGTTCCTGGTGAACGAGCAGAAGTACTTCGCCTCCACCGACGGCTCGTACATCGACCAGGACGTGCACCGCATCTGGGCACCGATGACGATCACCGCCATCGACAAGGCCAGCGGCAAGTTCCGCACCCGCGAAGGCCTGTCCGCACCGATGGGCCTGGGCTACGAGTACCTCGATGGCGCAGCGGCCGGCAAGGTGCTCACCCCCAATGGCGTGGTGAATTACGGTTCTTCCTACGACATGAAGGAAGACGCCATCGCGGCGGCCAAGCAAGCGCAGGAAAAGCTGAAGGCGCCGTCGGTGAAGCCGGGCAAGTACGACCTGATCCTCGATCCGTCGCACACTTGGCTGACCATCCACGAATCGATCGGCCACCCGCTGGAACTGGACCGCGTGCTTGGCTACGAAGCCAACTACGCCGGCACCAGCTTCGCCACCCTGGACAAGCGCGAGCAGCATTTCCAGTACGGCAGCGAACACGTGAACATCTTCGCCGACAAGACCCAGCCGGGCAGCCTCGGTGCGGTGGCGTACGACGATGAAGGCGTGAAGTGCAAGCGCTGGGATCTGATCAGCAACGGCAAGCTGGTCGACTACCAGACCATCCGCGACCAGGCCCACATCCTCGGCAAGACCGAATCCGATGGCTGCTGCTACGCCGACTCGTGGTCCAGCGTGCAGTTCCAGCGCATGGCCAACGTGTCGATGGCGCCGGGCAAGTCGCCGCTGAGCGTGTCGGACATGATCAAGGACGTGGAGAACGGCATCTACATCATCGGTGACGGTTCGTTCTCGATCGACCAGCAGCGCTACAACGCGCAGTTCGGCGGCCAGCTGTTCTACGAGATCAAGAACGGAAAGATCACCCGCATGCTCGAAGACGTGGCCTACCAGATCCGCACGCCGGAGTTCTGGAACGCCTGCAGCGCCGTCGCCGACGAGCGCGATTACCGCTTGGGCGGTTCGTTCTTCGACGGCAAGGGCCAGCCCGGCCAGGTATCGGCGGTCTCGCACGGGTCGTCCACCGCGCGCTTCAACGGCATCAACGTCATCAACACCGCGCGCAGCCTCGGCTGACCGGTCAGGAGCCTAAGAATCATGAGTATCTTCACCGAAGCACAAGCCAAGGCCATCCTCGACAAGGTCATCGCTCTGTCCAAGGCCGATGAATGCACCGCCGTGCTGGCAGGGTCGATCAACGGCAACATCCGATTCGCCCTGAACAATGTTTCCACCAGTGGCATCGTCGACAACACCGAACTGGCCGTTACCGTGGCCTTCGGCAAGCGCGTGGGCACCGCCTCGATCAACGAGTTCGACGACGCCGCGCTGCAGCGCGTGGTCCGCCGCGCCGAAGACCTGGCCCGCCTGGCCCCGGAGAACCCGGAGTTCATGCCGGCCATCGGCAAGCAGACCTACCGCCCCAGCCCGACCTTCAGCGAATCCACCGCCGCCATCGATCCGGCCTTCCGCGCCAAGGTCGCCGCCGATTCGATCGCGCCGTGCCGTGGCAACGGGCTGATCGCCGCTGGCTTCCTCGAAGACGGCCAGGGCTTCTACGCCACGGCCAACAGCAACGGCAACTTCGGCTACCAGCGCACCACCAACTTCGATTACACCTGCACCGTGCGCACTGAAGACGGCCGTGGTTCGGGCTGGGTGGGTCGCAACCTGAAGGATGCGGCCGACTTCAAGGCCGACCAGGACATCCGCATCGCGATGCGCAAGGCGACCGAGTCGCAGGAAGCCAAGGCGCTGGAGCCCGGCAAGTACACGGTGATCCTGGAGCCGGCCGCGGCTGCGGGCCTGATCAGCTTCATGATGAACTTCTTCAGCGCGCGCTCGGCTGACGAAGGCCGCAGCTTCCTGTCCAAGAAGGGCGGCGGCAACAAGCTGGGCGAGCAGGTCTACGATCCGCGCGTGAACATGCACGCCGACCCGTGGCATCCGGATGCGCCGGTGCTGCCGTGGGACAACGAAGGCATGCCGCGTGAGCGCATCGCCATCATCGAGAACGGCAAGGTCGCCAACCTCGACTATTCGCGCTTCTGGGCACAGAAGCAGGGCAAGACCGCCAAGGCCACGCCCGGCAACCTGCTGATGAGCGGTGGCGAGAAGAACACCGCCGAGCTGGTGCGCGGCACCCAGAAGGGCATCCTGGTCACCCGTACCTGGTACATCCGCATGGTCGACCCGCAGACCGTGCTGCTGACCGGCCTGACCCGCGATGGCACCTTCTACATCGAAAACGGGCAGATCAAGCACCCGGTGAAGAACTTCCGCTTCAACGAATCGCCGGTGATCATGCTCAACAACATCGAAGAGCTGGGCAAGCCGGTGCGCGTGGCCGGTGACGAGTCCAGCTTCGTGATGATGATTCCGCCGATGAAGTTGCGCGATTTCACCTTTACCTCGTTGTCCGACGCGGTCTGATGGATCGCCGGGCCTGCCTGCGCTGGTTGGCCGCTGCCGCTTCGGCGGCGGCGCTGCCGGCATGGGCGCAGGCAGGCCCGCGCAGTTCGCGCTACGACTTCTGGTTCACCCGCCTGCAGTACGACTCCGGCGACTGGGATGTGGACGCGCGCATGCCGTCCAACCTGATCACCTCGCTGATCGACTACACCTCCCTGCGGGTGGACCCGCAGGAACGCGTGGTGGCCTTGGCCGACCCGCGCATGCTGGAGGCGCCGTTCTGCTATCTGGCCGGGCACACCCTGGTCGAGTTCAACGCCGCCGAACGGCAGAACTTCGTGCGCTACGTGCGCAATGGTGGCTTTGTTTTCGTCGACGACTGCAACCACGATATCGACGGCCTGTTCGCCACCTCGTTCGAGGCGCAGATGGGCCGGCTGTTCGGGCCGAAGGCGCTGCAGAAGCTGCCCAACAGCCACGCGCTGTACCGCAGCTTCTTCCGCTTCCCCGACGGCCCGCCCGCGACCAGCTTCGAGCTCAACGGCTGGGGCGATGACCTGGTACACGACTACCTGAAAGGCATCGAGGTCGACGGTCGGCTCGGTCTGCTCTACAGCAACAAGGACTACGGCTGCGAGTGGGACTACGACTGGCGCAACAAACGTTTCCTGGCCGAGGACAACACCCGCTTCGGCGTCAACATCGTGATGTACGCATTGAACAATTGAACGGACCACGCCCATGACCTCCCCCGACCTCGATTCCCTGCTGCCGCGCCTGCACGATCTGCGCGCTGCGCTCGCCCACGCCGTGGTCGGCCAGCACACGGTGGTCGAGCAGTTGCTGATCGGCCTGCTGGCCGGTGGCCACTGCCTGCTGGAAGGCGCGCCGGGGCTGGGCAAGACCCTGCTGGTTCGCTCGCTGGGGCAGGCACTGGAGCTGCAGTTCCGGCGCGTGCAGTTCACCCCGGACCTGATGCCCAGCGACATCCTCGGCACCGAACTGCTGGAAGAAGACCACGGTACCGGCCATCGCCATTTCCGCTTCCAGCAGGGCCCGATCTTCACCAACCTGCTGCTGGCCGACGAACTCAACCGTACCCCGCCCAAGACCCAGGCGGCGCTGCTGGAAGCGATGCAGGAACGCACGGTCAGCTACGCCGGCACGACCTACACGTTGCCGGCACCGTTCTTCGTGCTGGCCACGCAGAATCCGATCGAACAGGCCGGTACCTATCCCTTGCCCGAAGCACAGCTGGACCGCTTCCTGCTGCACGTGCTGGTCGACTACCCCAGCGAAGAAGAGGAGCGGCAGATCCTCGAACAAACCACTGGCGGCGCCACTGAAAGCGTGCCGAAGGTGATGGATGCCGAAGCGGTGATCGCGCTGCAGGCGGCAGTGCGCCAGGTGCATGTCAGCCCCGACGTGCTGGCCTGGATTACCCGCCTGGTCCGCGCCAGCCGTCCCGGCGAGGGCGCACCGGCGGCGATCAACCAGTGGGTGAAATGGGGTGCGGGCCCGCGTGCCGGGCAGTCGCTGGTGCTGGCCGCCAAGGCGCGCGCACTGCTGCAGGGACGTTTCGCCGCCACCCGCGAGGATGTGCAGGCGCTGGCCGCACCGGTGATGCGCCATCGCCTGCTGCTGTCCTTCGCCGCCGAGGCCGAGCAGAAGCGGGCTGATGATGTGGTCGCCGCACTGCTGCAGGCCGTTCCATTCCCGGGTTGATCCACTGGTGACCGCCGGCACGCCGCTGCTGCTGCCACCCGACCTGCGTGCGCGGCTGCGTGCGCTGCGGCTGTGGCCACGCCGGGCCAGCGGTGCAAGCGGCATCGGCCAGCATGCCAGCCGCAGCCGCGGTGCCGGCCTGGAATTCGCCCAGTACCGCGCCTACGAACCCGGTGACGAACTACGCCAGATCGACTGGAAGTTGTACGCACGCTCGGACCGCTTCTTCGTGCGCGAATCCGAGCGCGAAAGCCCGATCACCGTCTGGTTGCTGCTTGATGCCACTGCCTCGGCGGGCCAGGCCGACCGCGCGGCACCGGCTCGCAGCCGCCTGGATCACATGCGGCAACTGGCAGCCTGCGTGGTCGAGCTGGCGCTGCAGCAGGGTGATCGCTTCGGCCTGTTGGCCATCGACGGCGAAGGCCTGCAGCTGGTGCCGGCCGCACATGGCGCGCGCCAGCGCGACCGCGTGCACCTGCAACTGCATGCCCTGCAGGCGCGTGGCGGATGGCCGGCCGCCGAGCGCCTGCGACCGTTGTGGGAGCGCGTGCGCCCCGGCGATCTGCTGCTGGCCATCGGCGATGGTTTCGATGACGCGGGCATCGTGCTGCTGGAGCAGCTGGCCAGCGCGCGCCGCGAGGTGATGCTGCTGCAGGTGCTGACCGCCGACGAACGCGATTTCCCCTTCGACGCAGGCCATCGTTTCCGCGATCCGGAAACGAGCGAGGAACTGCTGGGTGATGGCGCCGCGATCCGCGCCGACTACCTGCAGCGCTTCGCCGAGGCCCGCGTCGCGCTGCAGTCGCGGTTGCAATCCAGTGGCATCGCCATCGCCACCGGTTGGCTCGACCAGCCGCTGGATCAGCCGCTGCAGGCGCTGTTCGGCCGCAGGGGCGGCGCATGAGCCTGCTGTTCCCGCTGGGCCTGGCCGCGCTGGCCGCATGGCTGTTGCCACTGCTGATCCACCTCGCCCGTCGTCATCCCTATACGCCGCTGGATTTCGCTGCGCTGCGCTGGCTGCGCGCCCAGCTACGACCGCGCCAACGCATCCGCTTCGATGATTGGCCGCTGTTGCTGGTGCGCCTGCTGTTGCTGGCCGCATTGGCCCTGCTGCTGGCACGCCCGGCGCTGACCGGTCCTGCACCGGTGCCAGCAGCGTGGACGGTGGTGGCACCGGGCCTGGACGCGACCGCACTGCGCGGCAACGCTGATGCGCGCAACTGGCATTGGCTGGCGCCGGGCTTTCCACCCATCGACCAGCCCACGCCGATGGACTCGGCTTCGCTGCCCAGTCTGCTGCGCGAGCTGGATGCGCAGCTGCCCGCCGGCACCGCGCTGACCGTACACGTACCCGATCCCTTGCCCGGCCTTGATGGCGTCCGCCTGCAATTGTCGCGCGAGGTTCAGTGGCAACCACACACGCTGGCCGTCACCGCAGCGCCGCGCACCTCCGTGGCACCACGCCTGCGTACGCGCAGCGATGCACCGGCGGCTGCGCAGCACTGGCTGGGCGCGTTGCAGCGCGCGTGGAGCGCGCAAGCGCTTGCGGCTCCCCTGGCCGACGATGCGTTGCCGGGTCACGGCGAGATCGGCGTATGGACCGGCAGCGATGCGCTGCCTGGCACCTGGCAGCGCTGGCTGCAGCAGGGCGGCACGGTGCTGACCGCTGCCAAGCCGCCAGCGGGTGCGGCCGTCCTGCTGCGTGATGCAGACAATGCACCGCTGCTGTGGCAGCAGCGCATCGGCCAGGGCCGCCTGCTGCATCTGCCCGGCGAATGGAACGTGGCCCGCAACCGTACACTGCGCGATGGCGGCCTGCCGCGCGACCTGTTGCAGGCCCTGCAACCGCCATCGACCCCGCACCTCGGTGATGCGCAGGACCAGGCGCCACGTCGCGCGACGTTGCCTGCGGCAACGCCGCCCCTGCGTGAACCGACCTCCTGGCTGCTGCTGATGGTCGTGCTGCTGTTCGCGCTTGAGCGCTGGATGGCGAGCAGCGCGCGACGCAGGGCTGCGCCATGAAGACGCTGCAACAGGCATGGCAGCGCGCACGCCGACGCCACGCGGCGATCACCCTGCTGCTGGGCCTACCGTGGGCGCTGGCATCAGCGGTACTCGCGCTGCGCCTGTCCGGTTTCGATATCGCCTGCGTCGTGGCGACCGTGGCCCTGCTCTTCATTGCGGCCGTGGCAACGACCCGCGCCCGGCAGCTGGACCGGCGCTGGCTGCAGCGCAGGCTGGATGCCAGTGGTGCCAGCGAAGACAGCGCCGACCTGCTGTTCGCCGATGTCGCTGCGCTCAACCCGTTGCAGCAACGCCAGCGCACGCACGTGCTGGCGGCGCTTGAACGCAATCTCCCCGAGCTGCGACCACGCTGGCCGCGCAGGGCAGTGGCGGCGTGCTGGATCGGCGGCATCGCCGTCGCTGTGCTGGCACTGGGTTGGCCGCACAACACGGTACCGCGCACTGCCGCCCTTGCGACACCGCAAAGCAACGCCAAGGCCGGTCCGCTGCGCCTGCAGTCCACCCGCCTGCGCATCGATGCACCGGCCTACACCGGCCAACCCACGCGTACGCAGAACGCGCTCGACGCGAAGGTCGACGCCGACAGTCGCCTGTCCTGGTCGCTACGCTTCGACCGTAAGCCCAGCAAGGCCTGGCTGCAGTTCCACGATGGCCGTCGCCTGCCATTGCGCGAGCACGACGGCGAGTGGCAGGCACAGGACGTGGCGCGCACCCCGCTGCTGTATCGCGTGGTCAGCGAACCGGTGCTGGCCGACACCCGCCTGCATCGGCTCGACGTGGTCGCCGACCGTGCACCCACGGTGCGCGTGATCGACCCTGCTGCCAGCCTGGTGCTGGGCAGCCCCGGACAGCGGCAGTGGGCGCTGCGCTTCGAGGCCAGCGACGATCATGGCGTCCTCCCGCAGGCGACGCTGTCGATCACCACCACCCAGGGCAGCGGCGAGAACATCACCTTCATCCGGCGCAGTGTGACCCTCAACGGCAGCGGCGAGGCCACGGCACGGCGCTTTGCCCACACCCTCGACCTAGCCGCTCTGGGCGCACAGCCCGGCAACGATGTGATCGCCCAGCTGGAAGTGCGCGACAACCACGCGCCGACAGCACAGGTCGGCCGCAGCAGCAGCGTGATCCTGCGCCTGCCCAGCACGGAGGCGGTGCTCGGTGCCGAACTGGAAGGCCGCATCAAGAAGACCCTGCCTGCATACTTCCGCAGCCAGCGGCAGATCATCATCGATGCCGAGGCGTTGATCCGCGAACGCCGGAGCGTGGTCGCCGATACCTTCGTCAAGCGCAGCGATGCGATCGGCGTCGACCAGCGCATCCTGCGCCTGCGCTACGGCCAGTTCCTGGGCGAGGAAAGCGAGGGTGCGCCGAAGCCTCCGCCGACCAGCGACCTGCCTACCAGCGATACGCCCGCGACCGACGCACACGATGACGAGCATGAGCACGATCACGAGGCGCAGGCCGGCGCGCACGACGAGCACGGGCACGACCACGGCGGCGCGGCCAGCGGCAGCGACACGCCACCGGTGTTCGGCAGCGCCACCGACGTGCTGTCCGAGTACGGGCATACCCACGACCACGCCGAGGCGGCGACGCTGCTTGACCCGCAGACGCGCGCCACGCTGAAGGCGGCACTGGACCAGATGTGGTCGGCCGAGGGCGAGCTGCGCCAGGGGCGCCCCGAGCAGGCGCTGCCGTTTGCCTACAAAGCGCTGGCGTTCATCAAGCAGGTGCAGCAGGCCGAGCGCATCTACCTGGCGCGCGTCGGCCCGGAGCTGCCGCCGATCGACGAGAGCCGACGCCTGAGCGGCGACCGTGCCGGGCTGGCCAGCCGCGCATTGCCGCTGGCCGCGCGCACGCCCCTTGACCCGGCCGTCGTCGAGGCCTGGCAGCGATTGGGCGACGATGCCAGCACGCCCGACCTGGACATGCTGGCCGCCTGGCAGCAGCGCAACAGCGCGTTCCTCCCCGATGCACTGGACCTGGCTGCCGCCATCGAGCAACTGCGCATCGAACCGGGCTGCGCCGAGTGCCGGCAGCGCCTGCGTGCGCAGCTGTGGCGCGCACTGCAGCGGCCACTGCCGCAGGTGATGCGACGCAGTGCAGCCGATGTCATGGGGCAGCGCTACCTCGACGCGCTGGAGGCACAGCCATGAGCACACCGGCATTGAACGTATGGATCGCGGTCGCGCTGGGGCTGATCGTGCTAGTCACCAGTGCGCGCCAGCTGCGTTCGCCCACGCGGGGTCGCGGCCATCTGATCGCCGTACTCACGCTGCAGGCCGCGGCCGCTGCGCTGCTGTACGTCTGCCTGCTGCCGCCATCACAACGCGTTGCCCTGACGGGCCTGGTGGTGATCGGCGCCGAGGCCGACAAGGCGGGTGCACTGCCGGCCGGCGCCACCCAGGTGCTGCTGCCGGAAGCAACGGACGTGGCCGGTGCAGCGCGCGTGCCGGACCTGGCCACCGCATTGCGCCGTTATCCGTCCTCCACGGTGACCCTGGTCGGTGCCGGCCTGGCCGCGCGTGATCGCGATGCCGCACTGCCCACCGACACGCGCTGGCAGGCAGCCCCTGCACCCATTGGGTGGATCGCTCTGCAGCCGCCTGCGAACGCAGCTCCCGGTGCGCGCTTCGATGTGCACGCACAGGCACGCGGTGTGGAACGTGCGCAGGCCGAGCTGCTGGACCCTGCCGGCGCGGTGGTCGATCGTGCACCACTGGCGGCCGATGGCCGTGTTCAGCTTAGCGGCGTCGCCCGCGCCGAAGGCCGTAGCGTGTTCCAGCTGCGCCTGCTGGATGCGCAGGGCCATGTTGCCGACAGCGTGCCGGTGCCGCAACAGACGCTGGCCGCCGCTCCGCTGCGCCTGCTGGTGCGTTCTGCCGCACCGGGCGCCGAACTGAAGTACCTGCGTCGCTGGGCCACCGATGCCGGCATCCGCATGCAGCTGCAGGCCGAGACCGGTGCGGGCCTCAGCTTGGGCGACGGCAACGTGGCGTTGGACGCGTCCACGCTGGCACGCAGCGACCTGCTGCTGCTCGACGAACGCAGCCTGGCCGCGCTCGGCACCGGCCAGATGGCGGCCGTGCGCCAGGCCCTGCGCGACGGCCTTGGCCTGCTGGTACGCAGTACCGGCGCGCCATCGGCCAGCGCACGGCAACGCCTGCGCGATCTTGGCCTGCCCTTGCAGGGCGATGCCGGCAGCCAGATCGCGGCGATGCCCGCCGAAGGTGACGCCACGATGCTGCAGGCACGTCGCGGGCCCCTTGCCGCCGGCACCCTGCCCACCGGTGATGGCGAAGAAGCGGACCGCGCGTCCCACGCAGCAGCACTGCCGGCGCTGGAGTACCTGGCACTGCAGGCTGACGACAGCCGCGCCCTGCTGCGGGATCGCGACGGCAAGGCCATCGGCGGCTGGCGCGCCGTCGGCAAGGGTCGAACCGGGGTACTGCCGATCACTGACAGCTGGCGCTGGGTACTGGCCGGTCGCGAGGATCGCCATGGCGAGTTGTGGAGCTCAGTGTTCGCCACCTTGTCACGCGCGCAGGCTGGTACCGAAGGCCCATGGTCGCCACAGGCACTGGCCTGGGCAAGCGAACGCCAGTCGCTGTGTGGCGTGCAGGCGCCGCTGCAAGCCTTCGACACACACGGCAAGGGCGTGCCGCTGATCGTCGACAGCGGTACCGGCGCGGCGCGATGCGCAGGCTGGTGGCCGCGCCAAGCCGGTTGGCAGCGCCTGCAGTATGGCGACCGCACGCACTGGCGCTACGTGTTTGATCCGAAGCAGGCCTCGGCGCTGCACCGGCAGGCGATGATCGATGCCACCGCGCAGCGGCTGGCTACATCCGCACCGGCTACCGCGCAGGCGGACCAGCGCGTGCCGGGGTCGCGCTGGCCGTGGTGGTTGGCGTTCGTGCTGTGCGCATCGCTGCTGTGGTGGTTGGAGCGACGGCGTTGATCCCGGGGTCAGAGCGCTTTCGCATGCGAAAGGGATCCGACCCCACCGATTGGGTCGCAGACACCCTCCACGCATGGCGTGGATCTACTGACGCCATGCGTGAATCGACGGAATGCGCCGTTCAACGTTTCGCCGCGCGCCGGTACACACCATTGAAGCGCACGTTCATGCCGCCGCACTCGCTGTTGTCGGCCACGATCAGCACGTCCCCCAGCAGCTGCGCGTGCACCGTGCAGGTGTCCTCCACGAAGTCGACCTGGGCACCACGCGGCGCCGCCTGCGCGCTCACCGCGCCGATGTTCGGGCCGCCCGGGCGTTCGGCCAGCGTCGGGTTGGCCGAGGGCCAGTAAGCATCGCCTTCCACGTGCAACTGGCCGTCACGCACGCGGATGCGCAGGCCGTTGTCACTGTCCTTCCAGTCTCCCGACCAGGCCTGCAGCGAGGGCGCGGGCACCCGAACCGCCTGCAGCTTGCTGCGATCCACCCAGCCTGCGCTGCCACCCACCTTGTTCGGGAAGAACGCGCAGCGGTAGCCGCCAAGATCGCGCCCGGTCACCACCGTATCGCCGCTCACCACGTAGCTGCGCTGGCGGCATGCGGGTTCGCCTTTCGCGGGGCAGCCGTCCATGTCACCCAGCAGGTAAAGGCGCGGCGTGCCGATCACCTTGGCGAGGGCGAAGCCCGATTGCTCCGAAGGAAACGCGCCATTGCGGCAGGAACCGCCATCGGTCAGGTCGCTGGCCAGCGCAGCAAGCGGGCTCAGCGTGGCAAGCAGGAACAGGGAACGCAGCAGCATCCGGGCAGCCTCGAAGGGAAGGCCCGCAGGATACCGCCTACTTCTCCGGCGGTGCGCCGCAACCGTCCTGCTGCGCGCAGAACTGCAGCGCGCGCCGTTGCTGCTCCGCGCTCAGTTGCGGTGGCGGCCGCGCGATGGCCGACTGGATCTGGTCCGGTCCGCCGGTAATTTTGTTCAGACCCTTGGCCGCTGCCATCACGCCCTTGACCACGCCCATCATGATGTAACCGCCGCCCATGCTGACCTGCTCGGGCGAGGGCGGCTCACTCCAGTCGCGGCTGAAGCGGTTGTTCTCCGCGCGCATCGGGTTCTTGAAGCGGTACAGGTCCAGCGGCTGGTCGTCTTCGGGCTTGAGCGCACGCACTTCGCCCAGCGTGGTGACGTTCCCCTGCGCAGGCGGGGCGACCACGCGCGCGTCATCAGCAGCGGGCGGCACGGCAGGCGCCGGTACGGGATCAGGCGTGGGCACGGGCACGGCCGCCGGCGTCGTCTGCTGCGCGTGCGCGATGCCCGCCAGCAGCATGCCGGCCAGAAGTGCTCCCTGCGTTGCCCGTTTTGCCACAGCCATGATCCTTGCCTGTTGCGTCCAGGTGTCGAGGATACGGGTGCGGGCTTCAGATTTCGTTGGAGGCGCCGCCGGCGTTCAGGGAGTGTCCCGCATCACCGATGCGCGGCCAAGGCGCCGAAGTTTGCAACGAACTTCATTCCCCCAGCCAGGGCGGGGCCTGCATCCTGAGGCATTCCGGATACGGCAGCCAGCCATGACAGCTTCCTCCACAGTCCCACCGCTGCAGCCGGCTGCCTGATGATGTCACACGCAGCCGTGCTGATCGGTCTGGCAGTCCTGTTGGTGATGGTCCTCGCGGCCGTTGCCGAATGGGCATCACGCGTACGCACAGGCTTGGCCTCGCTGCGCCGGAGCAGCACCCTGCGGACGCTCGACGCCGACGAACACTGCGCACTGGCAACGCTGCGCGCGCTGACCGGTTGCGTGCATGACGACCAGGTGAAGCGGCTGCGCGGGGCGTTCACCGGGGGGGCGTGCTGGAACAACTTCCCGGTCGGCGACGGCCTGCTGGGTGGAGTTCCCGTGCTGGTTCCAAGGCGGGCATGGCCATACCTCTCGGAAGACAACCAAGCCGAAGTGGTGCTGGACGAACGCGTGGCGGTGGTGGTGCGTCTCAATGGCTTCAATATCACTGCTGCACGGCCGGATGCAGCCACCAGCCGAGTCTGTGGCGAGCGCATGGAGACACCGGAAGAAGTTTCGATGCGACGGGGTCCCGGCCTGCGCCCTTCCCCGCTGGTGATTGCCGCACTGGCGCTATGGGCCGCCGCCGACGTCCCGGGCCTGCTCGCCACGCCATTGCTTGCCATCGCCGGTCTTGCGGCCTGGCTGGGCCGCCCACGCCGCAACGGCCCTGCGACGGCGCAGCGCGTACTGCGGGTCCGCGGCCGTCTACTCGTGTACCGGCGCACTGCTCAGGCATCACAGGTGTGGCTCTTGGGTAATGACCGGCGCGTGCAGCTTCCGGCGGAATGGGAGCACGCCGGGGGATTCTCCCGCGGGCGCTCGATGTTGCTGGATGTGCGCACCTGCGATGGGAGGGTGCTGGGCGCTGGCACGGCATGGTGCCTGGCCAGCGACCGACGGCGCTATCCGCCCACGGGCGGGTTCTGGCATCTGGCCTGGCTGGGCCTGCTGCTGTGCGTTCTGATGTTCGGCGCCGCCTGGATGCCGTTGTCACAGCGTCTGGAACTGGGCTGGCCGGTTGCATCTGTCTGGCAGGCACTGGCAATGCTGGCGTTGGGCTGGCACACGGTACGGCTTGTGGTCTGCATCGTGCAGTCCCTCCGCCGCAGTGAGGCGTTCGACGCGGAAATCGCGCGGCGTCCCGACCCGGGGCAATGAATGGTTCACGCCCTTCGCGCGCGATGTCTCACATCCTGAGACGCGAATGTGGTGCCATGTGACCCCTCGAAAAACGTCCCGGCTCCATCTTCCATGGCCTACGAACTCGCCAAGCGCACTGCCGATGCGGAGCAGCAGCTCGCCACCCGCGACGGCCTGCCCGCCCGCGATGGCGCCCTGCTCAGCGCACGCCTGCAGCGCCGCTACCAGGATCGCATCACCGGCAGCTTCGCCATTCCCGGCCGCGAAGGCCGCTATGCGCCGATTCCCGCTTCGGTGCCGCCGGCGCTGGCCACCGCGCTGAACGCACGCGGCATCGAGCAGCTGTACAGCCATCAGGCCGAGGCCTGGGAGGCCAGCCAGCGTGGCGAGCACGTGGCCATCGTCACCCCCACCGCCAGCGGCAAGTCGCTGTGCTACACCCTGCCGGTGGTCAGCGCTGCCATGCAGGACAAAGCCAAGGCGCTGTACCTGTTCCCGACCAAGGCACTGGCACAGGACCAGGTGGCCGAACTGCTGGAGCTCAACCGCGCCGGCGACCTCGGGGTGAAGGCCTTCACCTTCGACGGCGACACCCCCGGTGATGCACGGCAGGCGATCCGCCTGCATGGCGACATCGTGGTCTCCAACCCGGACATGCTGCACCAGGCGATCCTGCCGCATCACACCAAGTGGGCACAGTTCTTCGAGAACCTGCGCTACATCGTCATCGATGAAGTGCACACCTATCGCGGCGTGTTCGGCAGCCACGTCACCAACGTGCTGCGCCGGCTCAAGCGCATCTGCGCGTTCTACGGGGTGCAACCGCAGTTCATCCTGTGCTCGGCCACCATCGGCAACCCGCAGGCGCATGCCGAGGCACTGATCGAAGCCCCGGTCACCGCCATCACCGAATCCGGCGCGCCCAGCGGGCCGAAGCAGGTGCTGCTGTGGAACCCGCCGGTGATCAACCCGGACCTGGGCCTGCGCGCCTCGGCGCGCTCGCAGAGCAACCGCATCGCCCGCATCGCGATCAAGTCCGGGCTGAAGACGCTGGTGTTCGCGCAGACCCGGCTGATGGTGGAGGTGCTGACCAAGTACCTGAAGGACATCTTCGACCACGACCCGCGCAAGCCACCGCGCATCCGCGCGTACCGCGGCGGCTACCTGCCCACCGAGCGCCGCGAGACCGAGCGTGCGATGCGTGCCGGCACCATCGACGGCATCGTCAGCACCTCGGCGCTGGAACTGGGCGTGGACATCGGCAGCCTGGACGTGGTGATCCTCAACGGTTATCCCGGCAGCGTGGCCGCTACCTGGCAGCGCTTCGGCCGCGCCGGCCGCCGCCAGCAGCCTGCACTCGGGGTGATGGTGGCTAGCTCGCAGCCGCTGGACCAGTACGTGGTGCGGCATCCGGACTTCTTCGCCGAGGCGTCGCCGGAACACGCTCGCATCGCGCCCGACCAGCCGTTGATCCTGTTCGATCACATCCGCTGCGCGGCATTCGAACTGCCGTTCCGGGTGGGCGATGGCTTCGGCCCGATCGATCCGGAAGTGTTCCTGGAAGCACTGGCCGAAACCGAGGTGATCCACCGCGAAGGCGAGCGCTGGGAATGGATCGCCGACAGCTATCCGGCCAACGCGGTCAGCCTGCGTGCGGTGGCCGATGGCAACTTCGTGGTGGTCGACCGCAGCGATGGCCGCCAGCAGATCATCGCCGAGGTCGACTATTCGGCTGCCGCGCTCACCCTGTACGAAGGCGCCATCCACATGGTGCAGTCCACCCCCTACCAGGTGGAAACCCTGGACTGGGAAGGCCGCAAGGCCTATGTCACCCGCACCCACGTGGACTACTACACCGACAGCATCGACTTCACCAAGCTCAAGGTGCTGGACCGTTTCGATGGCGGCGTGGCCGGCCGGGGTGATTCGCACCATGGCGAAGTGCACGTGGTGCGCCGCGTGGCCGGCTACAAGAAGATCCGCTACTACACCCACGAAAACATCGGCTACGGCCCGGTCAACCTGCCCGACCAGGAACTGCACACCACCGCAGTGTGGTGGCAGCTGCCGCAGGCGCTGCTGCTGCGCGCCTTCGCCAGCAAGCAGGATGCGCTGGATGGTTTCCTCGGCGCCGCCTATGCGCTGCATATCGTCGCCACGGTGGCGGTGATGGCCGATGCACGCGACCTGCAGAAGTCGGTGGGCAACGGCGATGGCACCTGGATCGCGATTGCCGACCAGAGCGGGCGCGGCCAGCTGCGTGGCAGCGATGGCGAGCCGGGCGCGGTGGAACTGCTGCAGGAATTCGTGCCGACCGTCTACCTGTACGACAACTTCCCCGGTGGCGTCGGCCTGAGTGAGCCGCTGTGGCAGCGCCAGGCCGAGCTGGTGCAGCGCGCGCGCGAACTGGTACAGCGCTGCGACTGCAGGGCGGGTTGTCCGGCCTGCGTCGGCCCGGTGCTGGCCGCGCAGGAAGAAGATGAAACCTCGCCGCGTGCGTTGGCGCTGCGCGTGCTCGACCTGTTCGATGCGCAGGCCTGCCAGCATGTCGCTGACGTGGTGGTGAGCACGCGCGACCCCGTGGAGCTGATTGCCCCGTGAGCCTGAGTCTGGACAAGCTGCGCCTGCTGCGGAAGCAGGCCGGTGACCCGAAAGCGGCCACGCCTGCCGCGCCGGCGCGGGACACGCCACCGGCACCGGTGGCCGCCAACGATGCGCGGCAGCCACCGGCCGAGCGTTCGGTGTTTGCCTGGGTGGAACAGGAGATCCGTCACAAGCCGACCGGCACCGCCACCACCGCGCCTGCGCCGCCAGCACTGCGACGGCCCGAGGTCGGCAGCCTGCATCGCCTGCTCGGCATGCGTTCGCGTGGCGGACCTGCGCCGGCACGCGCCAGCGCGCAGGACCGGCGGCTGCCCGGCGAAGAGATCGCGCCCGGCCTGTTCCTGATCGAGTCACTGCAGCCACAGGCCATTCCCACCGCACCGCTGTCGCTGGCGTTCGCCAAGCGCGAAGACCAGCACGTGGCTGCGCATGACCTGTTGTTCTTCGATACCGAAACCACCGGCCTGGCCGGCGGCACCGGCACCCGTGCCTTCATGATCGGCGCTGCCGACTGGCACGTGTGCCCACGGCGCGGCGAGGGCCTGCGCATTCGCCAGTTGCTGATCTCCACGATGGCTGCTGAAGAAGCGATGCTGACCACCTTCGCCAGTTGGCTGCAGCCGCATACGGTGTTCTGCAGCTACAACGGCCGCAGCTACGACGCACCGCTGCTGAAGACGCGTTACCGGCTGGCCCGGCAAGCCGATCCCATTACTGCACTGGACCACGTCGACCTGCTGTACCCCACCCGCCGCCGTTATCGCGGTACGTGGGAGAACTGCAAGCTGTCCACCATCGAGCGGCAACTGCTGCGTGTGGTGCGCGAGGATGATCTGCCCGGTTCGGAAGCCCCCGCTGCGTGGCTGCGTTTCCTGCGCGGCGGCGATGCGGTGAATCTGCGCCGGGTGGCCGACCACAACCACCAGGACGTGGTGACCCTGGCGCTGCTGCTGCAGCGGCTGGTGCGGGAAGAGCAGCGCGAACGGGAGACGCTGGCGCTGGTAAGCGGATGATCGGAGAAGACAGATTCAGGCCGCGTTGACATTGCTGACACACGTCCCGGCGACACTTCCGTTACTGAACACCACCCAGGAGTACTTCCATGCGTCGATCCTCCCTGTTGCTGCTTGCGGTCATCCTGCCGCTGGCGGCCTGCAGCCATGCCGGTGGCAACACCTCCGCCGAGGTCGGCAGTCTGCCGGCCAAGGTGTCTGACGGCCCCCAGGAATGCAATCCTGAAAAGCTGGAGAGCTTTACCGGCAAGGTCGCCGACGAAGCGACGATCAAGAAGCTGGTGGCCGACAGCGGCGCGCGCAATGCACGCGTGGTCAAGCCCGGCATGGCCGTCACCATGGACTTCCGCCAGGACCGCGTGACCGTGCAGGTGGATGCGCAGAACCGTATCGAGCGCGCCAGCTGCGGTTGATCGGCCCGGGGTAGTGCCGGCCGCTGGCCGGCACCCCCACATTGCCGGCCAGCGGCCGGCACTACCGGTTCAGAGCCGCTCGGCCTTGCCGCTGGCCAGCGCACGGGCGATGACCTGCTCTGCCTGCTTCGCGGCCTGCACCTGCAGCCGCGCCTGGCGCTCACCCAATGCCGCCTGCTTGCTGCCCAGCACGGCCTGCTGGCTTCCCAGCGCAGCCTGCTGACTGGCGAGACGGCTCATTTCGCGGCTGCGCTCGGACTGCAGTGCCTGGTTGCGGGCAACCTGTGACGCGCGCTGTGCTTCGGCCGCGGCCTGCCGTGCAATCGCCACATCATCCGCCGCGCCACGGGTGGCCCGCGCCGCTTCGGCGGCCGCTTCGCGGTTGATGTCGCGATCGTTGATCGCACTGCGTGCAGCGCGCGCGGCGGCGAGGGCGAGCTCACGCGCTTCTTCGCCCTGCAACCTGCCCAGCTCGCCCTGCTCGCGGCCGAGCTGGCCCTGCTGACGACCCAACACACTCTGCTGGCGCCCCAGTTCACTCTGCTGGCGGCCCAGATCGACAGCACCGGCGTAGGCACGCTGCAACGACTGGATCAGCATCGGATCGCGCACGACGTAGCGCTTGTCGCCCTGACGGAACCACAGCGCCGGGCCGTCACCAATCCGGCTGCGCGCCTGCATCACATCGTCCATGCCGGCGTTGGCGAATGCCTGGCCGTGATCGACGAGTACGAAGGCCTGCCGCGGCGGCGTACCCAGATCGAGCTGGCCATGGGTGACGATGGTCATTGCCGCATCCACGTCCACATCCACGTTGAGGTCAGCAGTCTCCTCAGAGCTGGCGGGCTCGGCAGGTTCCTCCTCCTCGGCCCAGTCGGCCGGTTCTGCAGGTACCGCTGCGGCGGGCGGTGCTGCCGGTGCCGAGGGTGCCGCCGGTGCCGAGGGTGCTGCGGGCGGTTGCGGCGCAGGCACAGCGCGCGGCGGTGCCGGCGGCGCAGGCGGGACCGGCGCGGCCACCAGGCGCATCGGCGCCACACCCACGGCCAACACGACCAGGGTCAGGCCAACGGCCAGCAGGCGCGGGCACGCCCGGTGCGACTGCAGCGAGAGCAGGCGGCGCTTGAGGCTGGTGGTGCTGGGCGCTGCGCTGGCCACGCCGAGGTGTGGCTGCGGCGCCACACCCAGCTGCAGCAGCAACCGGCCATAGGCATGGCGGCTGGCACCATGCTGGCCGACCACGGCCGCATCCACCGCTTCCTCGCGGGCCTGGGCATATTCGCGCACGGCCAGGCGCAGCAGCGGATTGAAGAAGAACAGATGCTGGGCCAGGGCCGGCAGCAGTCCCCATTGCAGATCACGACGCTGCAGGTGCTGCAGTTCGTGGGTCAGCGCCAGATCCAGCGCATCGCCCTGCAGCGCGTTCATTCCCGCCGGCAGCAGCAGCACGGGACGGAACGGCCCGACCAGCTGCGGCGCGTCGACCTGGTCGCTCATCCACAGGCGCGGCGCGCGGCGCAGACCGTGCGCATCCGCGGCCAGCTGCAGCGCCTGCACCAGTGCCTGGTCCTCGCACGGATACGACGCAGCCAGCAGCGCGCGGCAACGGCGCCATTCGCCGAAGGTCCGCAACGCCATCAGCAGTACGCCGGACATCCACAGCGCGGCCAGTGCCAATGCCCACCAGGCCACCGGTGTACTGCCGACATCGCCCATCGGCGTGTTCGCCAGCAAGTGCGCCGATGCCTCCGGTGCCATCGTGTACATCGCGTCCGCGGCAAGATCCACGGTCGTCATTGCCACCGCATCGGGTGCGGGCAGCCAGGCCAGCTGCAGCGGTTGGCTCCACAACAGGCCGACCACCGCCTGCAGCGACACCAGCCACCACAAGCGGCAACGGGTGGCCGCCGACAGCGTCGGCAGCGTGCGGCACAGCAGGTACACCAGCGCCACCAGCAGCACGGTCTGCAGGCTGGTCCAGCCCAGCCGTTCCAGCATCGGAATCAACATCGAGGTATCCATGGCTCAGTCCTCCTGGCGACGCGACTGCAGTTCGGCCACCAGCGCTTCCAGTTCGGCCAGTTCGTTGTCGCTGACCTTCTGCCGCTGCGACAGGTACGCCACGAATGGCGACACCGAGCCCTGCAGGGTGTTGTCGACGAACTGGGCGACGGCGCCCTGCAGCACGCTCTCCGGCCCACGCGTGGGCTGGTAGCGGTAGACGCCCTGCTGCTGCCTGCGCTGCAGGTAACCCTTGGCGCGCAGGCGTTCCATCATCGTCAACACCGTGGAGCGGGCCAGTCCGCGCGGTTCGCCATAGCCGCTGGCGACCTCGCCGACGCTGGCCGGTGCCTGCTCATCCACATACTGCAGCAGGGCCAGTTCCTGGTCCCCGATGGTCTTGCCACGCATGACAACACTCCCTTGACTACACGTGTCGCTACTGTTGCCATGACGACACCTGTAGTCAACCCCCCGGAAGTCATGGGCCGACGAACGGTAGGGCGTGGTTCCGGTCCTCGACGGGATGTCGCCCGCACGTCCGGAGATGCGCCATCCTCAACTGCAGGCAGCCCAACCCGGTCCAGACGCGGGTGGCCGGTGCGGCTGTCGCAGCTGCAGGGCACCCGCGCCGGGGTCCGGATTCAAACCACCCGGCAGCGACCCGCCAGGCCCGACAACGCGATATCGCTGATCACGGCCGTTGGTGCCGCGCAGCCCGCACCCACGATGGTCACATCCAGGCCAGCTGCCTCGGGCGACAGTGCCGTATGCGTTACGCAGTGCTGGGTCATCATGCCGACCAACCGGATGGCGGAGACATTCCGGGCGGCAAGCTCCTGTGCAAGGGTGGTGTGCAGGAAACTGTCAGCTTGATGCTTCTCGATCACCAGACAGCCTTCCAGCGCATCGGCAATGGCCGGATGCAGGTCGGCGCCCGCCGTGCCCTTTGCCAGGAAAGGACCGTTGCTGGGCGAGATATGCTGGATGCCAATCACCACGTCACCGGCCTCCCTGGCCTGTGCAATGGCCTCCCGTGTTGCGGCCAGGGCCGGCTCGCTGTTCTCGAGCGGGAAGCGGCCGTCGGCAAAGTAGTCGTTCTGGATGTCCACGACGATCAGTGCAGTCTTCATTGCATGCGCCTCTGGAACGTAAGGGTCTCGCCGTCTTCCGGGATCAGCACACTGTCCTGGATGGCCTTCGCGGCAACATAGCGCCGCAGATCGGCACGGGACACGGTCATGTGGTTCACCGCATCCATGTGCACGGCAACGATCTTTGCCTTGGGCGCCAGCGCATGCACACGCGAGGTGTCATCAACGCCCATGATGATGCCAGTGTCGAAACCTGTGACCCGCGCATCGCCAGTGTTCAGCACGATGACATCCGGCGTGTAGCGCTTGATTGCATCCTGCACGTCGCCGGTCCAGACGGTGTCACCTGCAACGTAGATGGTCGGCTCACCGGTTTTCTCGAAAACAAACCCGGTCACGCTGCCCAGCAGCTTCGCCAGCGGCTCCACCTTGAACATTGCGGCCGAGCCGTGCTGGGCGGCGACGCGCGAGATCGTCACCCCGCCAAACGTCTCGTGCGCGGGAAGTATCCGGACGTCCTCGAACCCCTTGCCGCGAAGCAGAGCAGCGTCTGCCGCATCCTGGACGAACATGGGCATCGAGCGCGGAATCAGCGTCTCTGCGGCCGGGTCCCAGTGATCCAGATGGGTATGGGTCAGCAGCACCGCATCCACGCCCATGAGTACCTGGGCGACATCGAAGGGGAGATCGACGGTCGGGTTGCGCAGCTCGCTGCGGTAGGTATCCGGGAAGCCCGGGTAGGCGCCCTTGGCGGCCAGCATCGGATCGATCAGCAGCACCGTGTCACCGTAGGCAATCTTCGCAGTGGCATTGCGGATCTGTTGGATGGACGTGGTACCTGGCGGGTTGTCCGCCGCGTGCGCATAGCCCTGCAGGCCAACGGCGAGCAGGGTGGCGATCGCGAGTGACATCATCTTCATGGCGCAGACTCTGTATGAATTCGTAAAACAGAGCTTGACGATTCCGTGCCTGGCGCAATACTGGCCCACGGGACCATAATCGATGAAATCAGGCCATGATCAACCGCCACGCGGCAGAACCCGCTCATCGCCCCATTGAGGTGGTGGTCGTCGCGCCACAGGGGGTCAGCGCCTTCCATCTGTCTGTGCCGCTGATGATCTTCGACATCAGCCCGGATGATCGCCGCCTGTTCAACGTCCGCATTGCTGCAGAGCAGCCCCTGGTGACCCTGACGGGGGGCCAGGTAGGCGTCAGCCCCAGCGGTGGGCTGGGTCTGCTGGACGACGCAGAAGTGGTCGTTGTTCCGGGTTGGGCTGACCTGGACATCGCGCCGAGCTGTGAACTGGCGGCCAGGCTCGTCGCATCGCACCGCCGGGGCGCGCATGTGGTCGGGCTCTGCTACGGCGCCTATGCGCTGGCCTATGCCGGGCTGCTTGATGGCCGTCGCGCGTCGACCCATTGGGTGGCCGAAGCCGATTTCAGCGCACGGTTCCCCTGCGTGAAGCTGGACATGAACGCGCTTTACGTCGACGAGGACCGCATCGTGACGTCAGCAGGTACGGGTGCGGCGCTGGATTGCTGCATGTATCTGGTAAGGAAGCTCTGCGGAGCCCGGGAGGCCAATTCGGTCGCCCGCCTGATGGTTCTGCCGCCCCACCGCGAGGGAGGCCAGTCCCAGTACATCGACCAGCCGGTACCCAGCTCGCCGCACGATGCCTTGTTGAGCGGGTTGCTCGACCATATGCGCGGGAACCTGCAGGAGGACCACTCGCTCGATGAACTGGCGAGCCGTGTGGCGATGAGCCGACGATCGTTCACCCGCCGGTTCCACAAGGCTACCGGCATGACGGCGGGGGCCTGGTTGGAGGCTGAGCGATTGAGGCACGCCAAGGAACTGCTCGAGTCCACCACCCTGTCGATCGAGCAGGTGGCCGAGCAATCCGGCTACCGGACGTCGGTCTCGTTCCGGCAGAGCTTCAACCGGACGTTCCATACGAGCCCGCGCAACTGGAGACGGACCTTTTCTGTGGATGGCTGATACCGTCCCGCTACGACTCGGCTCCAGCACAGGTTGGACGGCTGAACACACCGGTGTTCAAGCACATCAAAGGAACCTCTGGCCGGGAGCGGAGAGGCAGCATCGCTTGAGAAGGCAAGCAGCGTCACAACACGTTGCCTCGGCAGCGCGTTCATCGGTCCAGCGCGTGGGCAAGGCACGGTGGAAGCCGTGTCGGATGCGTGGGAGGGAACCTGCCCACGTCGGGAGCAGCTCAAGCACGCGATGCGCAAATCATGGTCAGACTGAACTCCGTGCGTGGATGCGAGCGCGCAGCCGAGCTGGAATCGTCATGCGCTCGTCATCCAGTACGCCTACCTTGCGGCGCACTCTAGGGGAAAGGCGACGCAGGTGGCCGAGCAGGCAAGACGGCGCCTGGCGCGCATGTTCGAGGACCACGCGCCGCTGCTGCGCGGCTTCTTCGTGCGGCGTGGCGCCCGGCAGGATGCCGAGGACCTGGTGCAGGAAACCTATCTGCGCCTGCTGCGTGCGCATGAAGGCAACGGCGAGCCTATCGCCAATCCGGAAGCGTACCTGTTCACCGTCGCGCAGAACCTGGCGCGCGAGCAGGCTGCGCGGCGGAGATGGTCGACCTTGCCTATCGAAGAGATCGAAGGCCTGGGCCAGAGCCTGGCCAGTGGGGAATGCGTGGAAGACGCCGCCGAACGCGAGCAGCGCAGCCAGCGCCTGCAGACATTGCTGGCAACCTTGCCCGAGCATACGCGCGCGGTGCTGGTCATGCAGTATCGGGACGGGTTGAGCTACAAGCAGATCGCCGAGCGCATGGGTGTGTCTCCGCACATGGTGAAGAAGCACGTGGTACGCGGGCTGTCGGTGTGCCGCCGGGCGATGGCCGAACCGGCAGGGAGGCCTTGAGCATGGCCGTTGAACATCCGTCGGCGCTGACCCATGCCGCCGCACACTGGCACGCCCTGCAGCGCGACGGCGACCTGAGCCCGTCGCAACAGCGCGCCTTCATGCAGTGGCTGCTGGTCTCACCCGAACACCTGCGCGAGTACATGGTCATCAGCGAGGTAGCCGGTGCGCTGGGAGAAGCGCTGCGCACCATGCCCGTCGACGTGGATACACTGCTGCAGACCCCCGCGCCTGCAGGCAATGACCATAACGTAGTCCGTCTTTCACCGCGTCCGGCCGCGGCGCCGACAGCGCGGACGGCCCGCCCGGTGCGAGGCCTGCCACGCATCGCGGTCGCGGCGGCGGTGATGCTGGGCGTGGGCGTTTTCGCTACATTGGCCTGGCCCCGCACCGGGCACTACGTGGCCGCGCATGGCGCACCGCGACAGATCACCCTGGTGGACAGCACCGTGGTGCACCTGGACGCGGAAAGCGAGATGTCGGTACGCATGTCCCTGCTGGGGCGGCGCGTCGAACTTGAACGCGGCCAGGCCAGTTTCGTGGTCGGCAAGGACCGTCGACCCTTCGCGGTGCACGCGGCCGGCCTGCAGGTCACCGACATCGGCACCACGTTCGATGTTTCGCTGCTGCGCGAGCAGGCGCGCATCGGCGTCAGCGAAGGGCGTGTGCACGTGCGAGGCGATGGCGGGCGCGGCCGCATGCTGGCCGATCTGGGCGCAGGGCAGGCGGCGCAGGTCGACTACCGGGACCAGCAGGTGCGGATCAGCCAGGAGGACGCCGCCAGCATGACCGCCTGGTGGAGCGGCCGTGTGGTGTTCCGCGACGAACCGCTGCGCGACGTGGCCGATCGCTTCAACCGGCGCAATACCCTGCGCCTGCACGTGAGCGACGACGCCGGCGCGCTGCGTCTGACCGGCAACCTGCGTGCGGATGACGTGGCATCGCTGCGCGCGTTCCTTGACCAGCAGCCGACGCTGGTCACCCAGCGCAGCGCCGACGGTATCCACGTGCAACGGCGTGCCGCGCCTCCGCTGTAAGAAAAAATTCATCGAAACAGCGGTGCCCGATCGGCGCGCTGCGCCCTCGTAGTTGGGGAAAGCAGGAACACACCCGTTCCGCGACCACCGCCATTTCCTCACTGGATCCCACGATGCGCCGCACACTGTTCCTTTCCATCGCTCTGGCACTGCAGGTCACCGCCGCCGCTGCCCACGCCGCAGAACCGGCCCGCGTGGCCAGCCAGGCCATCGCCTCGCAGCCGCTGGACATGGCGCTCAACGCCTTGTCGCGCCAGACCGGCCTGCAGTTCGTCTACAACGCCCAGAGTGCAGGCAACCCGCGCACGCCGGGCGTGCCTGCCGGGCTCAGTGCAGATGCGGCGCTCAACGGCCTGCTGGCTGGCACCGGGCTGCGCTACCGCTACCTCAACGCCACCACCGTCACCATCGAAGCGCAGGCCACGGCCGCACCGGCGCAGACGTCCGCACAGGCCGCCACGGGTACGGCGCTGGTGGCGGGCACCGCTTCGCCCCACGGCAGCGTGGGTGCCCCCGTTGCCGAAGCCGCCAACCTGGAAACCATCCAGGTGACCGGCAGCTACAGCCGCAGCCTGGAACAGGCCGTGGACATCAAGCGCGCCACCGTCGGTTTTTCCGACTCGATCGTGGCCACCGACGTGGCCGACTTTCCCGAACAGAACCTCGCCGAAGCCCTGCAGCGCGTGCCGGGCGTCACCATCGAGCGCAGCAAGGGCCTGGGCACCAAGGTCAACGTGCGTGGCCTGCCTTCGGAATACACCCACGTTTCCATCAACGACCTGGCGACCGCTTCGGGCAGTGGTGGGCGCGATGTGGAATTTGACATGTTCGCCTCGGAGATCATCCAGCAGGTGACCGTGCAGAAATCGCCTACCGCTGCCGATGAAGAGGGTGGTATTGCCGGTTCGGTGAAGATTTCCACCGCACGCCCGTTCGACTACAACGAACGCAAGCTGGTGGTCTCTGCCGAGGGCGCGCACAACAGCATTTCCGAAGAAGTGGACCCGCGCTTTGCCTTCCTCGCTGCCGATACCTGGGGCGACTGGGGCGCGCTGGTGTCCTACTCGCAGTCCAAGCGTACCAACCGCACCGACTCCACCTCGGGCATCAACTTCCGCCCGTCCTCGCGCTTTCTTACCGCCTCTGGCACCCGTGGTACCCAGGCGCAGGCCGTGCTGCGACGCGATGCAGGCGTGAACATCACCAACCGCAATGATGCCGACCAGACCAACCGCGTGGTGTTCCAGGACAAGGTGGGTGATCGCGTCTACCTCAACGAACAGGACAAGTGGGGCGCGACCGGTTCGCTGCAGTACAGGCCGAGCAGCAACTTCAGCCTGACCTTCGACGCGATGGTGGGTGGCTACGACAGCACCGAGGACGAGTACGATGCGGCGGCCTATTCGGCCTCCAGCCGCAGTACCTTCGGCACCATCCACGCGTACGACGACACCACGCTGTCCGACTACGGCATGGTGGTGCTGCGCGATGTGTCCTACACCGCGACCCAGCACGAGATGCTGAGCAAGGAACGGATCAACAAGACCGACTACAGCCAGTACAGCCTGGCGATGGACTGGAAGAACGACAGCTGGCGGGTGGACGCACTGGTGGGGTATTCAGGGGCGGAGAAGACCTCGGACTTCTCCAACCTGAAGCATGTGGCCTATGCGCCCTCGCGCACGCGCTGGACCGGCAGCAGCGGTGAAACGATACCCACCGCCGCAGCCGGCAGCTTCGACATGTACAACGACCCGGGCCGGTACCTGTTCGAAGCGTACGAGACCACCCTGGAGAAGGTGAAGGATGACAAGTACGCCGCCCAGGTCAATGTCACCCGCCTGTTGGACATGGCCTTCCTGCCGGCGTTGCATACGGTCAGCTTCGGCGCGCGCTATACCGATCGTTCCAAGCAACGACAGTACGGCGAGCTGAAGATCACCGGGCCGACTGCTGGCAGCGCGGCCTGGGTCAATACACGCACGATGGCCGACAGCCCGCTGGAAGACATCGGCGACATCGTTCCGGGCGGCAGCTACTCCAACAAGGAGCTGAACTGGCAGCAGATCTCCAACGACTACGCTCGCAGCGCCTTCCGTTACGACGGCTTCCATACCCCCTTCGACCCGGGCCAGTACTACCAGGTCGACGAGAAGGTGATGAGCTTCTACGCCATGGCCGACTTCGCCTTCGACATCGGCAACGTGCCGTTTACCGTCAACGCCGGCGCGCGCTATGTGGATACGAAGGTCGACTCGTTCGGCTATCACCCCATCCAGCTTGCCAACGGCAGCACCGGCTATACCGACACCCCGGTGTCGAAGGACGGCCGTTACGACGATCTGCTGCCCAGCTTCAACATGACCGCCGAACTTTCGCCGGGGCTGCTTCTGCGTGCGGCCGCGTCCAAGGTGATGATGCGCCCGGCACTGACAGACATCGCCTACAAGCGTACCGCCAGCTGGAGCTCCTACCGCTTCACCGACGGCAACCCGGAGCTGAAGCCGACCTACGCCAAACAGTGGGAAATCGGCATGGAGAAGTACCTGGACAACGGCGCGCTGTTCGCCGCCAGCTACTTCCGCAAGAACATCGACGGCGTGGTGATCAATTCGCTGACCGGTTCAGTCGAGGACGTAGCGGTGTACAACGCCAACGGTAGCCTCAACGGCATCTACGACTTCGACGTGTACCAACCGGTCAACGCCAAGGGCGCCTACGAGGTCGACGGCATCGAACTGGTGGCGCAGTTGCCACTGAACATGTTCGCGCCCTGGCTGGAGGGCTTTGGCATCAATGCCAACTACACCATGCTGGACAGCTCACTGGCCGGTGAGTCCGATCTGGGCATCCGCACGCCGATGCCCGGTCTGTCGGAGAAGACCTGGAACCTCACCGCGTATTACGAGAACCAGCACTTCGACGCCCGCGTGTCCTACAACCACAAGGACAAGTACGTCGAATCGATCGGCTACAACCTGTATCCGATCTGGCGCGATGCCTATGGCCAGATGGATGTGTCGATCGGCTACCGCATCACCGACAACATCAAGATCAGCCTGAAGGGCATCAACCTCACCAACGAGCGGACCAGCGGCTACACCATGGATCCATCCTTCCCGACCATGGACGAGACCTCGGGTCGCCGCATCAGTCTGGGCCTGCGCGCGGACTTCTGAGGAATGCCTGCCGTGCGGGCGGGTGCGGACTGGAGACGGATCCGCATCCCGCCCGCGCCGTTCCGGAGATCATGTAATGAAGAAATATCCATTGCTGGCACTGCTCGCAGTGTCGGCGCCGGTGTTCTGTGCTCCCGCCACGGCTGCCTCCGACGCTGGCCGCCAGTGGCTGGCCGGCGACCATCATGTGCACAGCGAATGGAGTGTGGACTGGGATCGCAGCACCACGCCGCCCACACCGGTACGCGGCGGCGATTCGTCCTACAGCCGCAGCCGCAACGCGGTGCAGGCCAAGGCGTTCGGCCTGCGCTGGATGGTCCACACCGATCACGGTGGTCCCGGCCACTCTGCGGTCACGCGCGACCACGCCTACCCCGCGCTGGTGCAAGCACGCGCGGATGTTCCAGAGGTGATTCAGTTCAACGGCATGGAATTCGATGTGCCGGCGGGGGAACACGCCTCGTTGATCATCGCGCCGGGGCCGGCGGAACGGGACCAGCTGGTCACCGCCGAGCGCGACTTCAGCCGCAGCGAGCCGCTGCAGGGCAGCCGTGATACCGAACAGCAGATGCAGGCGGCACTGGCCCATCTGCGGGGCCTGGATCCTGCGCCGTTGATGTTCATCAATCACCCGTCGCGCACGGCAACCGGCATGGGCAAATGGGGGCAGGTCACGCCTGGGGAGCTCCGGGGTTGGCATGCGGCCGCGCCGAACGTGCTGGTCGGCATGGAAGGCGCGCCGGGGCACCAGGCCATCCGTACCGAGCGCGGCCTGTACCGCAACGCGGACGCCCCCACCTACGGGGGCTACGATCAGATGACCGCGCAGGTGGGTGGCGTCTGGGACCAGATGCTGGCCGATGGCATGCACTTCTGGATCACGGCCAACTCCGATTCGCACGTGAACCTGCGCGACGGGGGGCGTGATTACGACCCGGGTGAATACAGCAAGACATATGCCTGGGCCCGGCCGGACGCGGAGGACATCCTCGACGCGTTGCGCAACGGTCGCATGTTCACGGTAACCGGCGACCTGATTGACGCCCTGGAACTCAGGGTGGCCGGTGGCAATGCCAGTGGAACCCCCGGGGACACGGTGACACTTGCTGCTACGCAGGTAATGCAGGTGGAAGTGCGGGTGCGACGGCCGACCCACGCCAACGCCAACGGCCAGCACCCGGCACTGAAGCGCATCGAGCTGATCGTGGGCGGACGGGGCGAGAACGGCACCGTGCAGATGCGGCGACGCGGCTTCGATGCGGCAACGTGGTCGCGCGAAGGAAACTGGATCGTGGCGCGCTGGTCGTTGCCGGTGCCTTCCCGCGGGGGCTTCGTGCGGGTCCGTGGAAACAGCACCGGGGCCGTGGACGCGTTGCCCGACGAACGTGGCGAAGATCACTGGGGTGATCTGTGGTTCTACTCCAACCCGGTGTTCGTCAACGTTGCTGACATGGCAGGCAGATAGATGCGTGCAGGCGGATACGGGGAAATATGATGTACGTGGCGCGGTCGGCAGGCCGCGCCTCCACCGCCTCAAAGGTTCATGGCGATGTTGGCCACCGTCAGGCGATGCTCAGATCGGCGGAGAGCAGTTCCAGCATCGCATCCACCTTGGGCAGCAGCTGTCGCCCTATGGGCCAAACCAGGTTCAGCGAGAGACCTTCAGTGGCCAGTTCAGGCAGAACCTGCACCAGCTCCCCTCGCGCCATCTCGTCGCAGATCATCCACGTCGCCAACTGCGCGACACCGTATCCTGCTTTGACCGCAGCCACCTGGGCCTCGCCATCACCGACGGTAAGGCGGCTTTCCATCATCTTCCGCTCGACCGCGCCGGGCCCATGCGTGATCAGCCACGGGCTGGTTGTGCCGTCGGCTTTGCCGTAGAGCACGGCATCGCACTGAACCAGCTCAGCGGGCAACGATGGAGTGCCTCGCTGGGCCAGGTAATCAGGCGATGCACAGAAGACCAGGTGTTCGCGACCGAGGAAGCGATGGCCGACGGTACCCGGCCAATGATCGGGGCCGCCAATGCGAACCGCGATGTCGATGCCTTCATCGGCCAGATCCACGAAACGGTCCGTGAAGGAAACATGCGGCCGCAAGTTTGGGTGCTGGCGCGCGAACTGCAGCATCAGAGGCCAGACGCGCAGTCGGCCAAAGGTCGCCGGCGCATCCATCCGCAGGCGCCCGATGGGTTCGCTGCGTTGTGCAGCGAGCACTGCCTCGGCCTCTTCCAGATCGGCCAGCACGGTTACGCAGGTCCGATAGAACGCGGCCCCTGCGTCGGTCAGGGCCAGGCGGCGCGTTGTGCGCTCGAAAAGTCGAGTGTGAAGCCGGTCTTCGAGACGGGCAACGCTCTTGCTGACAGCCGAGCTGGTCAGGTTCAGCCGTTCGGCCGCAGCGGTGAAGCTGCCCGCATCCGCGGTGGCCACGAAGTTTTCGATGCCCTTGAGGCGTTCGGCTGGAAACATGGGGCCCTCACGGATTGCGGAAATTAATTCTGTAATGCCGCGAAAAAATATCAGAGATAGGAAATCGGCTCCTGAATACCATGGCGGGTAGTAATGAAGTCATACAGGAACTGCAATGTCCTCCCAAGCAGCACCAAGCATTGTCGCTTCAGGCAGCCGCGACGGTCTCTCAATCTTCATCCTGGCGATCGCCGCGTTCGTGATCGTCACTACGGAATACCTCATCGTGGGGTTGCTGCCCGCTCTGGCCCGAGACCTGGAAATTTCGATCTCGACGGCAGGGCAGCTTGTGACCCTGTTCGCCTTCACGGTCATGCTGTTCGGCCCTGTGCTCACGGCGCTGCTATCCCACCTCGATCGCAAGCGTCTTTTCATTGCCATCCTTCTCATTTTTGCAGCGTCGAATGCACTGGCTGCCGTCGCCCCAAACTTCTGGGTGCTTGCCATTGCACGGTTCATTCCCGCATTGGCGCTGCCCGTGTTCTGGGGGACGGCCAGTGAGACTGCCGGTCAGATCGTCGGGGCACAGCAAGCCGGTCGCGCTGTATCCCGGGTCTATCTCGGTATCTCCGCTGCGTTGCTGTTTGGCATTCCGCTGGGGACATTGGCGTCCGATGCCATCGGTTGGCGGGGGACGTTCTGGATACTTGCAGTCCTCTCGCTGGTGATGGCGTTGGCGCTGGCGGTGTTCATGCCGCGTGTGGCCATGTCCCGACGACTGCGTCTGGCCGAGCAGGCCAGCATCCTGAAGGACCGATACTTCGTCGGCAACGTTGCCTTGTCGGTGGTGGTGTTCACCGCAATGTTCACTGCCTATACGTACCTGGCAGACATGCTTGAGCGTATTGCCGGAGTGACATCTGCACATGTGGGCTGGTGGCTGATGGGGTTCGGTGCCATCGGTCTGGTCGGGAACTGGCTGGGTGGGCGCCTGGTGGATCGCAACCCACTGGGCTCCACCGCCGCATTCTCTGTCGTGCTGGGGATCGGCATGGCTGCCAGCGTGCCGTTGTCGGGGTCGCTGTCCATGCTTGGCGGTGCGCTGGCGATCTGGGGCGTTGCCTATACGGCACTGTTCCCCATCTGCCAGGTACGGGTGATGAAGTCCGCCTCGCACGCACAGGCTTTGGCAGGCACCTTGAACGTATCCGCAGCCAATGCCGGCACTGGATTGGGAGCGATCATCGGTGGCATGGTGATCCCGCATTGGGGACTTGGCAACATTGGTTACATCGGCGCTGGCGTTGCAGCACTGGCTGTTCTCTTGACGGCTCTGGTCTCACGGATACGGCAATAGATGTCTCGTCGCGGCCTCCGCAGAGAACAGAAAGACGGCGTGCATCTGGACCAAGCGCTCTTTCGCCTTCTGGTGGTGATCGAGCGACTTGGTCCGATTGGAGTGGTTGAGCTGGCAGATCGCCTGGGCAGGGATTACACGACCATCAGCCGCCAGGTCACCAAGCTGGAGCGCATGGAACTGGTGATCCGACATGACAACGCTGAAGACCGGCGGATGCGCTAGGCGGTGGTCTCTGCGCAAGGCAAGGCGCTGACCGACCAGATCGACAAGGCCCGTGAGCGCTTGGCAAGGGGAATTCTCCGGGATTGGGACGTAGAAGACATCACGAATCTGGTGCACCTCATGCGCAGTTTGCCGAGGACCTGGAACGCGGTACGGGGAACGCAGGCGTGGTGGCGATAGAAGCAGCATGAAAGAACTGTTGGCGGCGCAGGTCCTGAACAATCCCGCAGAGGCATGCTGGCGCTGATCGACTATGTATGGTCGGCATCTGGAGTCGTGGTTTGGGCGGCACCACAACAGGCCAAGGCCAAGTTGGAACAGCACTGTGCGGGCCGGGAGTCCAGTCGCGAGATCGGGGCGAGGATCGATTGACATCTGGCCTTTCCTCTGCCGTTCTTGGCTGCTTCCCGGAGCATGCCGAACTGGTCAACTGAACCGGCGTGTGCGACAGGCCAGGTGGACTCAGCATTCTTGCCAAGGGCTTCTGGCCGCTCCTGCGCTCGTGGTCGTTTAGGCGCCCCTGGAGCGGCGCGCCCTTGGATTTGACGCAAGTACCGATTTCGACAGCTATCGCCATGTGCGCGCCAATGGCATGGGTTCGTTGGCCAATTTCACATTGGGCTCGCGCTTGAGCAGATCGCGTACCACCGCTTCGGCATCTCAATCCGAGCCCCTATCAGAGGAGGCGTCGCCCTCCCCTAACCCCGTGGCCCTCCCATCACCGGCAGGATCACCCCGCTGATGTAGCTGGCGCAGGCCGGTGAGGCCAGGAACACATAGGCTGGCGACAGCTCTTCGGGCTGCGCCGGCCGGCCCATGTCGCTGTCCTTGCCGAACTCGGCCACATCCTTCGCCTGTTTGTCGGCGGGATTCAACGGCGTCCACACCGGGCCCGGCGCCACGCAGTTGACGCGGATGCCGCGCGGCAGCAGCTGGCTGGCCAGCGCCTTGGTGAACGCATGGATCGCGCCTTTGGTGGCCGAGTAGTCGATCAGTGCCTTGCTGCCGAACAGGCCGGTTTCCGAACCGGTGTTGATGATGCTGGCGCCCTCGCCCAGATGCGGCAGCACCGCCCGCGCCATCTGGATGTAGCCGCCGATGTTGGTCTGCAGGGTCTCCTGCAGATGCGCGTCTTCCAGGTCTTCCAGACGCTCGCAATGCAGCTGGAACGCCGCGTTGTTGACCAGGACGTCGATGCCACCGAAGGCCTTGGCCACCTGTTTCACTGCCTTGTTGCAGAAGCGCGGATCGCGCACGTCGCCGGCGATCACCACGCAGCGGCCGCCCTCTTTCTCCACGTGCTGGCGAGTGAGCTCGGCGTCCTCGGCTTCGTCCAGATGCAGCACGGCAACGTCGGCGCCTTCGCGGGCAAACAACACCGCCACCGCACGGCCGATGCCCGAGTCACCACCGGTGACGATCGCGCGCATGCCCTGCAGCTTGCCGCTGCCGACGTAGTCCGGTGCCAGGAAGCGCGGTGCCAGTTCCAGTACGTGCTCATGGCCTGGCTTGGCCAGTTGCTGCGCCGGCATCGTCTCCGGCTGACGGCGTGCGCCAGCCTGGGTGGCGGTCTTCTTTGTCGCCTTTTTCGTCGCCTTCTTCGCTGCGCGCACATCCTTCGCTTTTTCCTGGTCCTGCAGGCGCCGCTGCCGCGCTGCGACACGCGCCGCGCGCGGATCGGAAGCGGCGGCCTTGCGGGTGGCGGTCTTCACCACGCGCGTGCGTTCGGACGTGGTGGCTTCGGCGGTGGCTGTGGCGGTCTGGGTGCCTTTGCGCACCTTCGGCGATGCCTTGCGGCGGACGGGGGTCTTCTTGGTGGTGGCCATGCAGGTCTCCTCGGGGGATGGGGGCGCCGGCCAGCGGCCGGCACTACCGGGGCGCGTGCGCCGCACTACCGGGGTCGGCGTGCGCCGCTCATGCAGTGTCTCGACGCAGGCTGTTGGCGGCAGTGAGCGCACCGTGTCCATCGCGTGCACGGCATTCATTCCGCCACCACGCGTGTCGTCGCACCCTGCAGGCCACAACACGAGGAACGTCCCCCATGAAACATGCCATTGCCACCGCCGCCGTCTGCCTCGCTCTCGCCGCCTGCAGCAGCAGCCCCGTCGCCCAGATCCAGCCCATCGATGGCGTGATTTCCGGCCAGTGCCATTCGAACATGGTGCGCGGTGCGGTCGGCCTGGCAGCATCGGATGCCACCGTCGAGCGCGCCCGCGTCGACAGCGACAGCCTGCACGTGCGGGTGCTGCGTCACGACGGTCCGCGCGTGCCGCCGGCCAGCGAAGGCGGTGAGCGCCTGACCATCGAAAAGGGCCGCACCAACAACATCACCGCGATCTATTGCGGCTGAGCCGCCGGGCCCGGCGCAGGACCTTCAGTGTCGCCTGTTCCCACTGCCGCTGGCCGCGCAGGCCCGCCAGCGAGGCCAGCTCGCCGCGCTCCCACCCGGCGAACACGCACGGGTCGATATAGGCCTTGCGGCACACTGCTGGCGTATTGCCCAGCCGCGCGGCCACCTGGCAGACCACCTCCCGTTGCACCTTGGCCAGTGCACGTTGGCTGGGCGGTTCGGGCAGCTCGGTGGCGGCGAAGGCCTGCACTGCCGCCATCGTGCCACCCCAGGTGCGGAAATCCTTGGCGGTGAAGTCTTCGCCCATCACCTCGCGCAGGTAGTCGTTCACCGCGCCCGAATCCACCGGCTGCACCTCGCCCGCGTCGTCGCGATACTGGAACAGGGCCTGCCCCGGCAGTTGCTGCACGCTGCGCACCAGCGCGCCCAGCCGACGGTCGCCTACCGTCACCTCCTGCAACTGGCCGGACTTGCCGCGGAAGCGCATCCGCACGCGGCCACCGCGCAGCAGGTCCAGGTGCCGGTTGCGCAGGGTCGTCAGGCCGTAGGATCTGTTTTCCTTGGCATAGGCCTCGTTGCCCACCCGCACCAGCGTGTCGGCCAGCAGCGCCACCACCACCGCCAGCACCTTCTCACGGGGGAAGCCACTGCGCTTGAGGTCGCGGCCGAGCCGCCGGCGCAGGCCCGGCAGCCCTTCCCCGAAGGCGATGATGCGGTCGAATTTGCCGGCATCTCGCACCGCTGCCCAGTCAGCGTGGTAGCGGTACTGCTTGCGCCCGCGCGCGTCGCGGCCGGTTGCCTGCAGATGGCCGTTGGCATGCGCGCAGATCCACACGGCGGTGTAGGCCGGGGGCACGGCCAGCGAGCGGATGCGCTGCAGCGTGGCGGCATCGCGCACGGCGTGCCCATCGGCATCGCGATAGGAGAAGCCTTTACCGACGCGGACGCGGCTGAAACCGGGCTGTGTGTCATCGACGTAGCGCAGGCCGGCGGCGCGCGCGGCTTGGCGTTCGGGTGTAGGTGCAGGGGTGGCGGGCATGCCGTCAGTCTGCCGAGCGGCGCGGCGCGGCCACGTCAATAACGCAAGACAAACACGTGAGGGTGGGTTCGCCGCTATGCTCGGCCTTTCACCGTCCCTTCCATTCCGGAGTCATGATGTCGTTCCCGATCCGCGCCCGCTCCCTCTCCGCCCTGCTGCTGCCGACCGTGCTGGCCCTGACCGCCTGCCAGGCGCCGTCGCTGGATGAGCAGGATTCGGCCACCGCCCACGCACAGCAGGCCGCCGAAGCCGCCAAGGCCCCGGCCGACGAAGCCGGCAAGGCCACCGAAGCACCGCCGGTTGGCAACTGCGACGCCAGCCAGGTGCAGAGCCTGGTCGGCCAGGCCTATACCGAAGCACTGGGCAAGCAGGCCCAGGAAGATTCCGCCGCGACCCAGCTGCGTGTCCTGCACCCCAATGACGTCACCACGATGGAATTCGTGGGCGACCGCCTGAACATCGAGGTGGACGCAAAGGACGTGGTCAGCGGCGTCCGCTGCGGCTGACCCATCCCGCGCCGGCAAGCGTTTGCCGGCGCTTTGGTTGCGCCTGCAACCGTGTATTGCGGCGTTGCAGCAACCTGTGATCTAGTCGAGGCATCCGGTGGCCTCACGATGCGCTCCAGGGATTGAGCGGGCAGGAGTGTCCCCGTTCATTTCAATCTGCATCGAGGTAGAGATGGCCCCCCGCAACCGCCAAGGGCTTTACGACCCGCGCTCCGAGCGCGATGCCTGTGGATTTGGCATGGTCGCCCAGCTCGACGACCAGCCTTCGCGCCTGCTGGTCGATACCGCCATCGCCGCGCTTTCGCGCATGACCCACCGTGGTGGTGTCGCCGCCGACGGCCTGACCGGTGATGGCTGCGGCCTGCTGCTGCGCCGCCCCGATGTGTTCCTGAAACTGCTGGCCAGTGAAGCGGGCATCGCCGTCGGTGCGCGCTTCACCGCCGGCCTGGTGTTCCTGCCGCACGATGCCGACGCCGCGCAGGCCTGCCGCACACAGCTGCAGCAGCAGATCGAGGCGGTCGGCTGCAAGGTAGCCGGCTGGCGCGAGGTACCCACCGACGGCAGCGTCTGCGGCCAACTGGCACGCGACACCCTGCCGCGCATCGAACAGGTGTTCGTCGATGCCGGCGTCGGCCAGGATGACGCCGGCTTCGGCCTGGCCCTGTTCCTGGCCCGTCGCCGCAGCGAACAGCTGCTGCGTGCGCATGCTGACTACTACGTCACCACGCTCAGCCCCAATGCCATCAGCTACAAGGGCATGGTGCTGCCGGACAAGCTCAGCCGCTTCTTCCCTGACCTGCAGCGCCGCGAACTGGCCTCCAGCGCCATCGTGTTCCACCAGCGCTTCTCCACCAATACGTTGCCGCGCTGGCCGCTGGCGCACCCGTTCCGGATGCTCGCCCACAACGGCGAGATCAACACCATCGAAGGCAACCGCCGCTGGGCGCAGGCGCGCAGCAAGGTGTGGAAGACGCCACGCTTCGACATCGGCGAGTTCGACCCGGTCATCTCCATGCACGGCTCGGATTCGCAGAGCCTGGACAACATGCTGGAACTGATGGTGTCTGCGGGTATGGAACTGATCCAGGCCCTGCGCATCCTGGTGCCGCCGGCCACGCAGTCGCTGGAATTCAAGGACCCGGACCTGGCTGCGTTCTACGAGTTCCACGGCCTCAACAGCGAGCCGTGGGACGGCCCGGCCGGCATCGTCGCCTGCGACAGCCGCTACGCAGTGTGCACCCTCGACCGCAACGGCCTGCGCCCGGCGCGCTGGATGCTGACTGCCGATCGCCACTTCCTGGTCGCCTCCGAAGCGGGCGTCTGGGAAGTCCCGACCGAGCGCGTGGTGCGCAAGGGCAAGCTCGGCCCGGGCGAGATGATCGCCATCGACCTCAAGCGCGGGGACCTGCTCGATTCGGAGGCCATCGATCGCATCAACCGCGGCCGTGCGCCGTACAAGCAGTGGCTGCAGCAGGGCGTCACCTACCTGCAGACCGAACTGATCGACCCGTCGCTGGTGGAAGAGCCGTTCGACGAAAGCACCCTGCGCAGTTACCACAAGCTGTACCAGCTCAGCAGCGAGGAAGTGGAGCAGGTGCTGCGGCCGCTGGCCGAGACCGAACAGGAAGCCACCGGCTCGATGGGCGATGACACGCCGATGGCCGTGCTCAGCCAGCGCAGCCGTCCGCTGTATGACTACTTCCGCCAGGCCTTCGCGCAGGTCACCAACCCGCCGATCGACCCGCTGCGCGAAGACTGCGCGATGTCCCTGTCCACCCAGCTCGGCAAGGAGACCAACATCTTCCATGCCGGCCCGGAGACGGTGAACCACGTCATCCTCAATTCGCCGGTGCTGAGCCAGCGCAAGCTGCGCCAGCTGCTGAAGATGGACCAGTACGTACAGGCCAACCGCCTGCTCGACCTGTCCTACAGCGAAGAGGAAGGCCTGCGTGCAGGCATCGAACGCATCTGCGCCGAAGCCGAACAGGCCGCGCGCGATGGCATGGTGATGCTGCTGCTGTCCGACCGCTACCCGGTGGCCGGGCGGCCCATGGTGCATGCCCTGCTGGCCACCAGTGCGGTCCACCACCACCTGTCACGCCTGGGCCTGCGCTGCGACGTCAACCTGATCGTCGAGACCGGCACCGCGCGCGATGCGCACCACATGGCCTGCCTGCTCGGCTTCGGTGCCACGGCGGTGTACCCGTATCTGGCCTACCAGACCCTGTTCGACCTGGGCCGTCGCGGCATCCTCAAGCTCAGCAAGGGCGGCGAGCAGTCGCAGATCGGCCGCCGCTACCGCAAGGGCATCTACAAAGGCCTGTCGAAGATCATCTCGAAGATGGGCATCTGCACTGTGGCCAGCTATCGCGGTGCACAGCTGTTCGAGATCATCGGCCTGGAGCCGGAGGTCGTCGACCTGTGCTTCCCCGATACCGCCTCGCGCATCGGCGGCGCCGGTTTCACGCGGCTGGACGCCGATGCACGTGAACTGTGCGCGCAGGCCTGGGATGCGCAGCAGGGCGTGGATGTCGGCGGCCTGCTGAAGTATGTGCACGGCGGCGAATACCACATGTACAACCCGGACGTGGTGACCACTCTGCAGCGCGCGGCGCGCAGCGGAGACCCGCGTGCGTGGCAGCAGTACTGCGACGCCGTGCATGCGCGCCCGCCCTCGGCGTTGCGCGACCTGCTGCAGCTGGTGCCGGCGGCGACGCCGACGCCATTGGACGACGTCGCACCGGCCAGCGAGCTGTTCCCGCGCTTCGATACCGCAGCGATCAGCCTCGGTGCGCTTTCGCCCGAGGCACATGAAGCGCTGGCCATTGCGATGAACCGCCTTGGTGGCCGCAGCAATTCCGGCGAAGGTGGCGAAGACCCGGCGCGCTATGGCACCGACAAGCGCAGCAAGATCAAGCAGGTGGCCTCGGGCCGCTTCGGCGTCACCGCCGAATACCTGGTCAATGCCGAAGTGCTGCAGATCAAGGTCGCCCAGGGCGCCAAGCCCGGAGAAGGCGGTCAGCTGCCCGGGCACAAGGTCAATGAACTGATCGCGCGGCTGCGCTATGCCAAGCCCGGCATCGGCCTGATCTCGCCGCCGCCGCACCACGACATCTACTCCATCGAAGACCTGGCGCAGCTGATCTACGACCTCAAGCAGGTCAACCCGACCGCACTGGTGTCGGTGAAGCTGGTCAGCCATGCCGGCGTCGGCACGATCGCCGCGGGCGTGGTCAAGGCCGGTGCCGACCTCATTACCATTTCCGGCCACGACGGCGGCACCGGTGCGTCGCCGGTCAGCTCGATCCGCTATGCCGGCGTGCCGTGGGAACTGGGCATCGCCGAGGCGCACCAGGCATTGGTGGCCAACGATCTGCGCGGGCGCACCCTGCTGCAGACCGACGGCGGCCTGAAGACCGGCCTGGACGTGGTCAAGGCGGCGCTGCTGGGTGCGGACAGCTTCGGCTTCGGCACCGCGCCGATGATCGTGCTGGGTTGCAAGTACCTGCGCATCTGCCACCTCAACAACTGCGCCACCGGCGTGGCCACCCAGGACGAGCGCCTGCGCGAGAACCATTTCACCGGCCAACCCGAGCGCGTGGAGAACTTCTTCCGTCTGCTGGCCGAAGAAGTGCGCGGCTGGCTGTCGGTGCTGGGCGCACGCTCGCTGCAGGAGATCGTCGGCCGCACCGACCTGCTGCGCCAGCTTGAGGTCTCGCCGCGCGAGGATGTGCGCGTGGATCTGTCGCGGCTGCTGGCCGACGCCAGTTACCCGGGCAGCCACTGCGCCGCACAGCGCCTGTATGAATCTCCGGACAGCCTGGCCACGCAGATGGACGGCCTGTTGGCCGAGGCCATCGAACACAAGCGCGGTGGCGAGCATCGCTTCCTGATCCACAACACCGACCGCAGCATCGGCACCCGCCTGGCCGGCGCCGTCGCACGCACGCACGGCAACCAGGGCATGGCCGAATCGCCGCTGGAGCTGCGCTTCCGTGGCAGCGCCGGGCAGAGCTTCGGTGCCTTCAACGTCGGCGGCCTGCACCTGGAAGTGGAAGGTGAAGCCAACGACTACGTCGGCAAGGGCATGGCCGGTGGCCGCCTGGTAGTGCGTCCGCCGCGTGGCGCACGCTTCGAGGCACGCAGCACCGCGATCATCGGCAACACCTGCCTGTACGGCGCCACCGGTGGCGAGCTGTTCGCCGCCGGCCGTGCCGGTGAACGCTTCGCCGTGCGCAACTCCGGCGCACTGGCGGTGGTGGAAGGCGCAGGCGATCACTGCTGCGAGTACATGACCGACGGCGTGGTGCTGGTGCTGGGCAAGGTCGGCCTCAACTTCGGCGCCGGCTTCACCGGCGGCCTGGCCTACGTGCTGGACGTGGACCGCGATTTCGTCGACCGCTACAACCACGAGCTGATCGACATCCATCGCGTGTCCGCCGAAGGTTTCGAGAACTACCGCCAGCATCTGCACCGCCTGATCGGCCGTCATCGCGAGCTGACCGGCAGCATCTGGGCGCAGCAGATCATGGATGAGTTCCGCGATTACATCGGCAAGTTCTGGCTGGTCAAACCCAAGGCCGCCAGCATCGAGTCGCTGACCGAAACCCTGCGACGCGCCGCATAACGGTACTGCCGGTCGCTGGCCGGCAACCCAGGATCACGTAGTGCCGGCCGCTGGCCGGCAACCGCAAAACACCACAGAGCCCGCCATGAGCCGCAAGCACGCCTTCCAATTCCTCGATCTGCCCCGGACCATGCCGCAGCGCATCCCGGTTGAGCTGCGCACCTCCGGCGACTGGGGTGAGTTGTACGGAAAGTTCGGCAAGGAAGACGCGCAGTACCAGGCCGGCCGTTGCCTGGACTGCGGCAACCCGTACTGCAGCTGGAAGTGCCCGGTGCACAACGCCATTCCGCAATGGCTGCAGCTGGTGCAGGAAAACCGCATCCATGAAGCGGCCACGCTGTGCCACAGCACCAACCCGCTGCCGGAAGTGTGCGGCCGGGTGTGCCCGCAGGACCGTCTGTGCGAAGGCAGCTGCACGCTGGAGGAGTTTGGCGCGGTCACCATCGGCGCGGTGGAGAAATACATCGTCGACACTGCACTGGCCACCGGCTGGCGGCCGGACATGACGGCGGTGCAGCCCACCGGCCACACGGTGGCGGTGATCGGTGCCGGCCCGGCAGGCCTGGCCTGTGCCGACCGCCTGGCGCATGCCGGCATCACCGCGGTGGTCTACGACCGCTACGAGCAGGTCGGCGGCCTGCTGCAGTTCGGCATCCCCAGTTTCAAGCTGGACAAGGACGTGATCCGCCGCCGCCGCGACGTGCTCGAAGGCATGGGCGTGCAGTTCCGCCTCGGCGTGGAGATCGGCCGCGACGTCAGCCTGCAGCAGTTGCTGGACAGCCATGATGCAGTGTTCGTCGGTACCGGCGCGTATCGCTACACCGATGGTGGCCTCGACGGCCAGGACCTGAAGGGCGTGCTGCCCGCATTGCCGTTCCTGGTGCAGAACAGCCGCATCGTCGGCGGCGATGATCCGCAGGGCCGCCCGATCGCCGGCTGGGAAGACCAGATCGCCCTGCCCGACCTCAATGGCAAGCGCGTGGTGGTCCTCGGCGGTGGCGACACCGGCATGGACTGCGTGCGCAGCGCGGTGCGACTGGGTGCCGCCAAGGTCACCTGCGCCTACCGCCGCGACGAAGCCAACATGCCGGGCAGCGCGCGCGAAGTGGCCAATGCACGCGAGGAAGGCGTGCGCTTCCTGTTCAACCGCCAGCCGCTGTCGATCGAAGCCGGTGCCGATGACGAAGTGATCGGGGTTACCGTCATCGAGACGCGCTTGGGCGAGCCTGATGCCAACAGCCGCCAGAACGCGGTGCAGATCGAGGGCAGCGAGTCGCTGCTGGAAGCGGACGTGGTGATCATCGCGTTCGGCTTCTCGCCCAGCGTGCCATCGTGGCTGGCCGAGCACGGCGTGGAGGGCCAGGCCAATGGCCGCATCCTCGCCGGGGGCAAGGGCAAGCTGCCCTTCCAGACCGCCCATCCCCGCCTGTTCGCCGGTGGCGACGCGGTGCGCGGTGCCGACCTGGTGGTGACCGCGGTGGCCGAAGGTCGCGACGCCGCTGCCAGCATCGCGCGGTTACTGGCGCACTGACAGACCGAGCGGCATCAGCACTGCAGCCAGGGCGGGATGCAGTGCCTGGCGGTCGACCGGCTTGGCGATGAAACGATCAATGCCAGCGTCGAGGCAGGCCTGCCGGGTACTGTCGAGCACGCTGGCGGTCAACGCGATGATCGGCACCCTTGCCGCATCGGCACGGGGATCGGCGCGGATCGCGCGCGCCAGGGCAAAGCCGTCCATGCCTGGCATGTGGCAGTCGGTGATGACCAGCGCGAAGCGTTGTGCCTGCCACGCCTGCCATGCCTGCTCGCCGTTGGCGGTGGCATGCACCTGCAGTCCCAGTTCCTGCAGGCGCTGGACCAGCAGCTGCAGGTTGGTGGGATGGTCTTCGGCAACCAGTACCCGCACCGGCGGCAACGCGGGCAGGTCAGCCGCATCGCCAGGCTGTTCGGCCAATGGCGCCTCGCAGGCCGGCAGGTACAGGTCCAGCCACACCGTGGTGCCCGCGCCTGGCGTGCTGCACAGGTGCAGTTGCCCGTCCATCGACGCCGCCAGCTCCCGGCAGATTGCCAGGCCCAGACCGCTGCCACCGAAGCGCCGGGTGGTGGACGCATCGGCCTGGGTAAACGCGGCGAACACCGCCCGCTGGCGCTCGCGGCTGATGCCCACTCCAGTATCGGTCACCTGCAGCCGCAGCTGCTGGCCATACTCGCGCTGCTGCAGCACCCGCACCTGCAGGTCCACCCCACCCTGCAGGGTGAATTTCAGCGCATTGCCCGCCAGGTTGAACAGGATCTGGCGCAGGCGCAGCGCATCGGCCAACGAGCCACGCTGCAGCGTTGGATCCACCTCGCAGCGCAGATGCAGTCCCTTGCTTGCCGCCACCGGTACCAGCAGACGCTGCACCGCCCGCAGCAGCTCGGCCAGGTCGGTGGGCAGGCACTGCGGTGGCTGTGGGCCGGACTGCAGGCGTTGGCTGTGCAGCACGTCATCGAGGATCTGTCGCAGCATCTGCGCGGCATCGTCGATGGTCGCCAGTACCTGGCGCTGGCGCGCATCCAGTGCGCTGCTGCCGAAGCGCTCCAGCATTCCCAGCAGGGTGCTCATCGGCGTGCGGATCTCGTGGCTCATGGTGGCCAGGAAATGGCTCTTGGCGGCGGCATCCTGCTCGGCGTTACGCCGGGCGTCATTCAGTGCCTGCGTACGTGCGCGCGCTTCGGTGACGTCCATCCAGTATCCGCTCCATTCCACGCCGCTGTCGCGGCAGGCAATCGGTCGCCCGTGCGAACGTACCCAGCGCCAGCCGTTCGGGCCGCGCGTGCGGAAGGTGATGTCGATGGGCCCACGCACCAGCGCGGCCGCGTCAACGCAGGCCAGCACCGAGCGGCGGTCCTGCGGATGGACTGCCGCCAGCAGGCTGCCATGGTCGACCCGCGCGGTATCCACGCTGATCCCGAACAGGGCATGCACGTCGCCGGCAATGTGGGGAACGCTGTATTGGCCGGTATTGCTGCGTCGCGCCTGGTACACCACCGCCGGCAGGTTGGCGGTGACCTCCTGCAGGCGCTGTTCCAGCGCCTGCCTGCGCAGGCCTTCGCGGTGCAGCCGCCAGTAGCCGAACGCATACACCAGGCACAGTGTCAGCAGCATCAGCAGCACCGCGATCAAGCCGCGCAGGGGCGACACCGGCAGCGCGTGGCCGCGGCGAGGGAATGTCGAGACCCAGTGCGCCCGCAATGCCTCGCGCTGCTGCTGCGTCAGGCCTGCCTGCAGCAGGTTGAAGCGCTCCACCAGATGCGCGCAGGCCGGCAGCGTGGCCAACACCAGTGCATCGCTGAAGCCGGCTGGCGCCGCCACGTCCAGCGCGGCGCCAGGCTGATCGCGCAGCGCCGCTTCCACTTCCACCAGGTTGCCCACCACGGCATCGATCTGGCCGCTGATCAGCAGTTGCAGCGCCTTGTCCAACGCCGCCACCTGCAGCAGCGGCACGTGCGCGCTCGACTCTTCCAGCACGGCAGCGAGCGGCACGACGTCGGGGCTGGCCACGCCGCGACCGTGCAGTCCATCCAGGCCGATGATCGGCCGCGCATCGGGGCGTCGCACGATCACCTGCGGCACCTGCAGGTAGGGCACGCTGGCCACCCAGCCTTTCGGCGTCTGCGCGCGCGGCCAGCCGAGCACGGCGTGGGTCCCGGCAGGCAGCGCAGCAGCGGCCAGCGCCGTCGCCGCCACCGGTGTGGCGCGCAGCATGGGGTACTGATCCTGCAGCAGCGCCAGGTAGGCGGCCACCAGCCCCTGTGGCGCGTCGTCCTGGCTGGACGACAACGGCGCACGGTCAGCAGGATAGGCCAGCAGGATGGGGCCCTCGCACTGTCCGGCCCAGACCGGCGCCGACAGCAGCGACAGGGCGATGATGCGGGCCAGAGGGCCAGCGACATTCACGGTGGACATCCTCATGACGCAGGCAGGGGCAAGGCCGCATTGCGGTACGACCTCCTGCCACGCTAGCGACGCACTTCCCAGCAACAATGAGGAAACTTGTAAAACCCTCCGAAACCGTCAATAGCGACATACACTGCCGCTTCTACCGATCCCGGAGCTTTCGATGCGCATCGGCCTGGCCGCCAACCGCCTCCATCACAACGACGCGCGCGCGGCGCTGTTCCGCTGGCTGCGCGCCAGCGAGCCCGGGCTGCGCGAACTGGGCGTGACGCTGTGCGCGGTCGGCCGTACCCACGACGCGATCCAGCGCAACGGTTTCCTTGCCGGTTACGACGGCCTGCAGCGCTATCCGTACGGTCGCGAGGGCGGGTTGATGAAGCTGGTGGCCGAAGTGGTGGGCATGGGCGCCGAGCGTACGCTGGACGGTGCGGTCTATCTGATGGATCCGGTGGATCCTTCCTCGGTGTTCCCCGAGGCGACCGCGCTCAAGCGCCAGTGCGTGATCCACGGCAAGCCGTTCATTTCCACCGTGGCCACCGCCCGTGACTGGATCGAGGTGGAGCGCATCCATGCGGGCTTGGCCGCCGATGGCGGCGCCGACGACCTGCATGCGTTCGAAGGGCAGACGCTGGCGTTGATCGCGCACGATGCGATGAAGCCGGCGATGCTGGCGTTCGCCGATGAACACTTCGACGTGCTGGCGCGCTTCGGCGAACGCGTAGCCACCGGCACCACCGGCCAGCGCTTGAACGAGCTGGCCTGGAGCCGCGGCTGGCCCGCGGATACAGCATGGGTGACGCGCTACCAGAGTGGCCCGATGGGCGGCGATGCGCAGATTGCCGACCGTGTGCTGGAAGGTCGTTGCCAACGCGCGATCTTCTTCGAGGACCCGCATGTGGCGCGCCAGCATGAAGCGGACATCCAGCTGCTGGAGCGGGCGGTGACCACGGTGACCGATCAGGCGGTGTGCATCACCGCTCCGCGGGTGGCGGCGCGATGGGCGGAGGCGGCGGCATTGCGCGTGGGTCGATGAGGTTTGCGGCCAACGGCTGAGCTGCTCGTGGCGGAGGGGCACAATCAAAAGCCGCGCTTGGCCGGGCGGGTGGGCCATGCAGGGGACGCTGCAAGTCCCCCTCCGGGGCCCGGCCCAGCCGCTGGCGGCTGTGCGTTCGGTCGCTTGCGAAGCAGTGCTTCGCAAGCAAAGCACCCTCACCCTTGTAAGCTCGATGGCGCCATCCATGGCGCCTACGCCCCTGCATGGCCCACCCGCCCGACCTCAGACAGTTTCCGTGCCACCACGGAAGAGAAAAAGAAGAGCAGGGGCAAAGCGGGTCGCGCGCTGTGCGCGCTTCAGTAGCCACAGCCCATGCTCGGCCGCTCGATACCCTCTCTGGAGTGGAGCCCCTTCTGTTGAAGGGGCGCGCCGAAGGCGGGGGTAGAGGAAGAATGCGCGGGCAGCTGCTGTAGCGCGGGCGCTACAGCAGCTGCCGGAGCATTGCTTTCAATCTGCGCCCTTCCAGCTGGAAATAGTCGCGCTGCTCGCGCCAGTCGGGGAAGCGTTGTTCCACTTCGTGCCAGAACGCCGGCGAGTGGTTGGCCTGGATCAGGTGGCAGAGTTCGTGCACCAGCACGTATTCGAACGCGGCGGGGCTGCCCAGTACCAGTGCCAGATCCAACGCCATGCTGCCGTCAGGGGCCAGCGAGCCCCATTGCGAGGACATCACCTTCAAACGCAGGCGACTGGGTGCGCGCGGCAGGCCGGGCAGGTACTTCGGCAACCAGCGGCCGACATCGGCGCGGGTCTGCGCTTCGTAGAACTCACGCAGCAGGCGGCGCAGGGTCGCGTCGCCGCCACGGCTCGGCCATTGCACGCAGGCACCGTGTTCGTCGATTTCCAGTCGTGCGTAGCGGCCTTCCTGCCAGCGCAGCGGCAACAGTTCGCCGCGCAGCGGCAGCACGCCGTCGACGCCAGGCTGCAACGTGGCGGGCAGGCCGTGTCCCTGGTAAACGCGCAGCTGCAGGCCCAGCCAGTCGCGATGCTGTTCGAGGAAACGCTCGCCCATCACCAGGCTGGCACGAGGCGGTAGTGTCAGTCGTGCACCACGCTCGTCGACGCTGAGCTTGATCCGGCGCGCGCGCGGATCGCGCACGCGCAGTACCTCGATCTCGACATCCTCCAGGCGCAGGCGAACGGTATCGCGCTGCACGGTGGCGGGTGGGACCGGCGAGATCAGGCGGCGCAGCAGACGGCTCATGGTCCCAGCATAGCGCCGTGCGAGGCCGCCGGATGACCGGCGGCCGACGGCGTGCCTGTTCAGTCAGCCTTGCTGAGCTTGAAGGCTTCTTCCAGCAGCAGGAACAGGCGGCGGATCTCCGCGCTCTGCAGGGCGAAGCGGGCGTCGAACTCAGCGCGGCGGCCGTCTTCGTCGGCATGTTCCAGCTGGTCCAGCGCGCCGTCCAGGAACTTCAGCTTGCGCACGATCAGGTCGTCGCCCAGCACGAAGGACAGGTTGTCCTCGAACACCAGGGCCAGCTTGGTCACCTGCTTGCCGGCATCCAGGTGCTTGTCGATCTCGTCGCAGCGCAGTTCCTGGTGCTGGCACTTGACCACTGCGCCGCCTTCCACCGGGTCCTTCATCTCGCACTCCTCGCCCAGGCTGAAGCCGGTGGGCAGGGGCTCGCCGGCGATCCAGCCGGTCAGGATCGAACGCGGCGCGACTTCGGCGTTCAGCGGCATCGCCGGGAAGCTGCCGAGCAGGCCGCGGATGTCGGACATGAAATATTCGCCGGTCTTGCGGCTGGAGGTGTCCACCACCACGTAGCCGTGCAGCTGGTCGATGAAGGCATCGTTGCGCGAGGACTTCACGAAGGCGCGCGGCAGCAGTTCATGCAGCAGGTCGTCCTTCATGCGCTTGCGCTCGCGGCCACCGGGGCGGCGGCCTTCCTTCTCTTCGATCTCTTCCAGCTTGCGCTCGAGCAGGTCGTTGACCACCGCGCCGGGCAGGATCTTGTCCTCGCCACCGACGGTCAGCCACAGGTGTTCGGCAATGCGGTGCGAGAGAGCTTCCTTCTCTTCGCGGCCGAACGGCGAGATGAAACCACGCGAGTTCATTTCCAGTGCGCCCACCGGCTTGAGCAGGGCGTGCGGCAGCAGGGTATCGACTTCGGAAAAATCAGTGGAGGTCGGGAAGCGGAAGAACGTCAGGTTGCGAAAGAACATGGAATTCCGGTGTCTGAAGAAGAAGGGCGCCCGACCTTAAACGGCAGGCGTCTCGGGAACTGCGTCGGCCAGCCAGGCATCGGCATGCGCTGCATCGCCACGGCGGCCCAGGGCCATGAAATCAAACAGGGCGGCATCGGCCAGCTGCGCAGGTCGCACGTCGGCCATTGCACGTGCGATCTGTTCGATGCGCCCCGGATGGTCCTGGTCCCACTGCTTGAGCATCTGGCCGACCTGCCGACGCTGCAGGTTTTCCTGGCTGCCGCACAGGGTGCAGGGAATGATCGGGAAACGGCGGGCCTGCGCATACTGCGCGATGTCGTGCTCACGCACGTACGCCAGCGGGCGGATCACCACGTGCTGTCCATCGTCGCTGAGCAGCTTCGGTGGCATGGCAGCCAGCTTGGCATGGTGGAACAGGTTCAGGAAAAACGTGGCCACCACGTCATCGCAATGATGGCCCAGGGCGATCTTGCTGAAGCCGTGCACCTTGGCATGGTGGTACAGCGCGCCGCGGCGCAGGCGCGAGCACAGCGAACACATCGTGCGACCTTCCGGGATGACCCGGCTGACCACCGAGTACGTGTCCTGCTCGATGATCTGGTACGGCACGCCCAGCCCGGCCAGGTACTCCGGCAGGACGTGCTCGGGGAACCCGGGCTGTTTCTGGTCCAGGTTCACCGCCACCAGTTCGAACGGCACCGGCGCCTTTTTCTGCAGCTGCAGCAGCAGGTCCAGCAGGGTGTAGCTGTCCTTGCCGCCAGACAGGCAGACCATGACCTTGTCGCCGGCTTCGATCATGCCGAAGTCGGCGATGGCCTGGCCGACCTGGCGGCGCAGGTGCTTGCCCAGCTTGTCCGCCCCGCGCCCGGCCACGCGCGGATCGCGCGAAACGCGCTGCGGGGGATCGGGCAGGGAGATCACGGCGGACATGACTCCATTCTACCGGCTTGCGGCAGCCTGAACCCGGGGTCGGGATTCCCCTCTCCCGGCAGTCATCGTCGCTGTGTATGCTCGGAGACCGTGGACACCTACAACCCCGCTGAAATCGTCGAACGCCTCGTCGCCCTGCGTGCCGAACACCGGTCGCTGGATGAACAGATCACGCGCATGGCCGCCAACGGCGAAGATGAGCTGGAGTTCAAACGCCTGAAGCGGCGCAAGCTGCAGTTGAAGGACTGCATCACCCGGCTGGAAAGCCTGCAGATTCCGGACGAACCGGCGTAACCGGCGGCCCATCCACGCATGGCGTGGATCTACTGCAGACCCTCGCCCGCCCCGAAGTCCGGTAACGACCCGGCAACCTATGGATCCACGCCATGCAGGGACAGTCCAGTAGATCCACGCCATGCGTGGATGACTCGATCCGGCAACCCATGGATCCACGCCATGCCCGGACATCCCAGTAGATCCACGCCATGCGTGGATGGGGCCCTCATCAACGCGGCAGCGCCAGCTCCGCATTCCATGCCGCCTCGCCGTCCACAGTCAGGTCGCAGCGGCGCACGATTCCGGCACTGGTACAGCGCAGGCCCAGCGGATGACCGTACCAGTCACCCGCAAGACCCTGCCGAGCAGCGGGTTCATCACCGCTGATACGCACCTCGCCAGCCAGCCACAGACGGTAGCGCGCCGGTTGCCCGGCCTTTGCCTCGATACACAGGCGCACCGGCGCATCGGCCAGTCGCCCCGGCAGGGTATCGTCCACGCAGGCCTCTGCAGCCTGCACTGAAGCAACCGCCAGGCCTGCGGCCGCGATCAACGCGGCCAGGCCCGACAGGCGCCGCAGGTTCAATCCTGCGGTGCCGGTTCGTCCGGGCGCGCCGCTTCCGGGCTGACCCGTTCGATGGTGTGGCGCAGCTCGCGGCCGAGGATGAACTTGGCATCCTTGGCCCAGGCGTCCAAGCGATCGTCGAACAGCAGCTTGCTGTTCTCGTCCGGCCACACCAGGCGCAGCTCGCGCAGCTTCTGGATGAACCCGCGGAACAGCGACTTGTCGAAGAACTCCGGTGCGGCTGGCGCATAGAGCAGGCTCAGGCGCTGCGCGGCCTGCTGGCACAGGCTTTCCAGTTCGGCGGCGCCGAGCGTGCCCGGGCCGTTCTTCACCAGCACCGAAATGGCGATGTAATACCGCTCGAACGCCTGCTGCAGCGAATGGCCGATCGCACGCAGGCGGAACACTTCGTCGGTCTGCCCGGTGTTGCGGGCGAGGATGCCGCCGTCGTCTTCGTTGACGTTCTGCAGCAGGCCCTCACGCACGAACACGTCGATGGTCTGGTCGATGCGCTGGGCGAACTCGTCCTCGGTCCATGGCAGGAACAGCTCGGCCTGCAGGAACGGGTATACCGTGCGGCCCAGCTGGACCAGGCCGGTGCGGCTCATGCGGCGGTTGTTCTGGAAGCAGCAGGCCACCCACGAAGACGCGGTGAACAGGTGCACCACGTTGTTGCGGAAGTAACTCAGCAGCACCGCAGTATCGCCACTGACGCTGAGTACATCGCCCAGCGGGTGCTTGATGCGGGTGAGGACGTTGATCTCTTCGGCGTGGGCGATGATCCGCTCCGGCGAATGCGGGGTCACCGTCACCCGGCCCGAATACGGCATCTCCACCAGCAGGGTCTTGCACAGCTCGATCTGGGCGATCAGGTCGGCCTCGCCCATCGCATGCTTGGGCGTGGACAGCAGCGCCAGCGCCAGCAGGTTGATCGGATTGACGTCGGCCGCGCCGTTGATGCGCACCTGGATGCGCTCGGCCAGGGTGTCGACGGTGGTCGACAGCCATGAGGGCTTCTCGTCCTCGGACACCGCCTCCCCACCCCACTCCGGAGCCTTCTCGGCCAGCACATCGTTCAGCGCGATGGGTTCGCCGAAGTTCACCACCACCTGGCCGTAGTTCTGCTTGAGCACCTTGGGGATGCCCCACAGCAGCTGCCAGATCGATTCCTTCTCCTTCGGCCGCCCGGACAGTTCATCCAGGTAGCTGCCGCCCTCCATCAGCTTCTCGTAGCCGATGTAGATGGGCTGGAACAGCACCGGCTTGCGCGGCTGGCGCAGGAAGGCGCGCAGGGTCATCGAGATCATGCCGCCCTTGGGCTGCAGCAGACGACCGGTACGCGAGCGCCCGCCCTCGACGAAGTACTCGATCGAATAGCCGCCTGCGACCAGCTGCGCGACGTATTCGCTGAGCACCGCCGAATACAGCGCGTTGCCGCGGATCGAACGGCGGATGAAGAACGCACCGCCCTTGCGCAGCAGGGTGCCGACCACCGGCAGGTTCAGGTTGATGCCGGCCACGATGTGCGGCGGCACGATGCCGCGGTCGTACAGCAGGTAGGACAGCAGCAGGTAATCCATGTGGCTGCGGTGGCTGGGCACGTAGACCACTTCGTGGCCTGGCGCGGCGGCCTTGAACTTGTCCAGGTGGTGCACAAGCACGCCGGCGTAGATGCGGTTCCACACGTGGCTGAGCATGAAGCTGGCCGAGCGCACCACCGGACTGGAATAGTCCGCAGCGATTTCCCAAGCGTAGGCATGCGCCTTCTTCCAGGCATCGCTCGTCTTGCTGTTGTCGCGCTTGGCCTGGGAGGCGATCGCCTCACGCACCGTCTCGGCGGCCAGCACCTGGTCCACCAGCAGGCGCCGGGTCGACAGGTCAGGGCCGATCACCGACTCGCGGATGCGGCGGAAATGGGTCCGCAGCACGCGCTGCAGCTTGCGCACCGTACGCTCGGGCTCCAGGCCCTCGTCGATGATCGAGCGCAACGAAATCGGCGGTGCGAAGCGCACGATCGTGCTGCGGCCGTTCAGCAGCAGGCCCAGCAGGCGGCGGAAGCGACCGACCAGCGCCCAGTTCTCCGAGAACAGCACAGCGAACCAGCCGCTCTGCTTGTCCGGGGCGCGGCCGACGAAGATCGATACCGGCACCAGGTGCACATCCAGGTCGTCGCGCACGCGATGGGCCTGCAGGACCTTGGCCAGCGAATCGGAATGGGTCTTTGCGCCGCGCTGCTCGGGAATCAGCGAGTTGCTGGAGCTGCGGCGCGACAGGGCGAGGTAGGCGCGCTTGCGGCCGGTGGGGTCACCGGCCAGCGGCACCAGCGGCGACGGCAGGCCGGCCTGGCGGCAGGCCTTGTCCAGGATCAGCGCGTTGGACAGGCCGTAGTCTTCCAGCACGTACATGACCGGGCGGCCATCGTTGTACTGGCCTGGGTCTTCCGGCTCGATCTTCAGCGACAGCCAGGGTTCCACCAGACGCCCGAGCAGGCGCGCCCACAGCGGGCGGCGACCGGCAGGACGCGCGTGCACCGGCGTCGCCGCCGGCGGCGTACCGGCGTCGGTCGAGGGGGACGCCGGCGCCGTGTCGGCGGGCGTCGGCTGGGATTCTTCGCCGGGGAACGGCAGCGGGTTCTGTTTCGACATCGGCGTCATTATGGCTTAGCCGACGGCGTTGCCGCTTCCCCATCGGTTGTCGGGGTGGCGACCGGGCCCGGACCGGCAGCAGCGCGCGCCGCATCGGCCTGGCGCAGCAGGGCGTCGGTATCGGCCAGGGTACGGGTCAGGTACCAGTGCCCCTCACGCCGGCTCAGCGGCACCTGCACGGTCATCGCGCGGCCAGCCAGCTCGTACTGCAGGCGCACCAGGGCGTTGTCGCCTTCCACCGACAGCAGCTCGCCGCGCACGCTGCGCAGCGCCTCGTCCACGCCCAGCCCGTAGCTGGCCAGCACGGCCTTCACCGTGTGGATGAACGGCGCCAGCTGCTGCAGGCTGCCTTCCATGCCCGCAGCCTGCAGGCCGGTGGCGTCCTGGAAACCGATCTTGGCGGCGGCGCCTACGAGGGCGGCGATACTGCTGCGGGCTCTGGCTCGGTCGCTGATGGGCGCGTCCTGGGCCCAGGCCGCCAGGGTCTGCACCAGCTGGATGTAATGCGCCTGCTGGCCCGGCGTATAGCCCTTCTGGTGCCGCAGGTACTGCACGCCGAAGTTGCCCATCGACTGCGCAGCCTGACGTACGGCGCGGGCCTGGCCGGCCAGCTGGCGGTCGAAACTTCGCTGCAGCTGCACGCTGGCGCCGGGCTCACGCAGCGCCGCCAGCATCGGCAGCAACTGGTCGCCGAGCGGCAGTCCGGTCAGCGGCCACTGGCTGTGGCCGTCGGCCCACGCCTGCTGCAGGCGCTGATACTGGCTGGGAGGCACCGACAGCTTTGCATAGCCGACCAGGTCGTCCTCGGCCAGCCGTTGCGCCATCGCCTGTACCGCGGCGACAGGTTCGGCCGGCGCGGCGGCCGGATCGCTGCCGGATTCACGGCATGCGGCGATGGCCAGCAGCAGCATGGCCGCCAGCCCCCATCCCCGCGCAGACCTTCCTCGCACTACAACGCTCATGCAATCGGACTCCCCGGACCGGTCCGCATCTTGCGGCCTGCGACGTGACAGCGGCAAGCCGGGGCGTCACGGTTTCTGCCAAGGCCCCCGCTGCGCGGTGACTCCATGCCGCGTGCCGACGGGCCTCCCCGTACCGCGCGGACAAAAAAAAGAGCCCGGATCACAGGGATCGCAGACTCTTCAAACCGGCGCGAGGCCGGTGGACAGTGTTGTGGCGCATGTCCGGCCCGAAGACCGGATGGCGGCGATCCTACGCTGCCCGCAAAGTTAACGCAACACATGACAAATCATCATTCAACTCATTGATTTTATTGGACCGGTCGCGTCACCAGATCCCTTCAATGAAATCTACGGCATGTTTTCCGGCGATTCGGGCATAAACGTCGCGGTCGCCGGCACACCGTTTCCCCGGCCCGGGCCGGGTGCGTCAGGGCAACAGGCATAAACGAGAACGCCACCCCGCATTCGACGGGATGGCGTTCGTGGTGCCGCCGTGGCCGCCTTCGCGGCGGTGCTCAGCGCGTGGCCAACGCCGTCGCGATTTCCTGCTGGATCGCGTGTGCGGCGGCCTGCGGATCAGATGCCAGGCGGATCGGACGACCGACCACGATGGCATCGGCGCCATCGGCAAACGCCTGCGCCACACCCACGGTGCGCTTCTGGTCATCGCCGACCGGGCCACCGGGGCGGATGCCTGGGCAGACGATCGAGAAACCGGCGCCGGTCGCGGCACGGATCGGACCCGCTTCCTGGCCGGAAGCGATCACGCCGTCGATGCCCGCAGCCTGTGCGGCCAGCGCGCGCTCGACCACGACCTCCACCGGCTCGCGGTCGATGCCCATCTGCGCCAGGTCCGGGCGGCCCATCGAGGTCAGCACGGTCACCGCCAACAAGCGCATGTCGCCGCTGTTGGCCGCCGCGCAGGCCTCCATCATCGCCGGGTGCCAGCCGTGGATGGTGGCGTAGCTGACCGGCCACTGCGCCAGTCGCTTGATCACCGCTGCGGCGGTGGCGGGGATATCGAAGAACTTCAGGTCGACGAACACCCGCTTGTCGCGGCGTGCAAGTTCGTCCAGTACCTGGAAGTACTCACCGGAGGCGAGCAGTTCCATGCCGATCTTGTAGAACGCCACGCTGTCGCCAAGGCGGTCGACCCACTCCAGTGCCTGCACGCGGTCAGGCACGTCCAGCGCGAAGATCAGGCGCTCGTCGTCGCGCAGCGGCAGCGGGGCGCGGCTCACGGCGCGTAGTCCAGGGCGGCACGCTTGGCGTCATGGCGGGACTGGCGCGACTGCGAGTAATCGTTGTTGAACTGCGCCGGCTCGAAGCCGCCGTAGGTCGGGTTCGGCAGCATCCACCAGCGCTCGCCGAACCAGTCGTGGTACTGCTGCAGCAGCGCGTCGCGGCCATCATTGGTGTTGGCGGTCACTTCCACGAAGTCACCCAGCTGGTCGCCGAACTGCATCAGCACGCGGTACTTCTGCCCGGCCAGGCGCCGACGGCAGTTCTTCTCGCTGCCGGCCTGCTCGCAACCTTCAACCACGGTGCCCAGACCGAGGAACACGCTGTCATCGGCCACCGGCAGGCCCTGCTCGCGCAGGTTGGCCAGGGTCGCGTCCTTCAGGTGCACGGCGCGGTTGGAGATGTACAGCAGGGTCACGCCCTTGGCGTTGGCGGCCTTGGCGAAATCGACCACGCCGGGAATGGCCTTGGCCTTCTTTTCGGCGACCCACTGGTCCCAGCTGAGTTCGTCGTATTCCTTGCCGTCACGCACCAGGCGCGCCTGGTAGGGCGAGTTGTCCAGCACGGTCTCATCCACGTCCAGCACCACGGCCGGCTTCAGGCCCTTGGCCTCGTTGCCGCGCTCTTCCGGCACCAGCGCATCCCAGTGGGCTTCCTTCAGCGCAACGTCCAGATGGTCGGCGGCGGCACGGTAGGTCTGCTCGGTGATCGCCCTGTATTCCTGCGCGCGCTGCATCCACAGCACGGCATTGAGGTTGTCGTTGGCGGTCGCGTCAGGGGCGCCGTCGGCCTTTGCGGCAGCGGCAGGCGCTTGCGGGGCGGCGGCTTCGGCAGGCGCTTCCACGCGCTTGCAGGCAGACAGGCCCAGCACCGCGGTGGCGATCAGGGTCAGGGACAAGGAAACGGGACGACGCATGGATTCACCGGCAATCAGATATACCGGCCCATTTTACCGGCAAAGGCGCCGCCGGGACGGCTATGCTTGGCGGTTGACACGTTGTCTTCCGGAAGCCGCCATGACCGACCCTGCCCAGACCCCCGACGTTCCGCTGCTGGATGCCGTACAGGCGCGCCTGCTGGGCTGCCTGGTGGAGAAGGAAGCCACCACCCCGGACACCTACCCGCTGACGGTCAACGCCGCGCAATCGGCCGCCAACCAGAAGACCGCCCGCGAACCGGTGATGAACGTAAGCGCCGGCAGCGTGGAACACGCATTGCGCCAGCTGGAGACCCTGGGCCTGGCCCGCCAGCACTTCTCCTCGCGCGCCGACCGCTACGAGCACCGCCTGCAGAGCGCGCTGGACCTGACCCGGCAGCAGACCGTGCTGCTGGCCCTGCTGCTGCTGCGCGGGCCGCAGACGCTTGGCGAACTGGTCACCCGTGCCGAGCGCCTGCACCGCTTCGCCGATGCCGACGAAGCCCGCCACGCCATCGAGCGCCTGCAGCAACGTGCCCTGCTGGTGGTGCTGCCGCGCGCCAGCGGCCAGCGCGAAGACCGCTACATGCACCTGCTGTGCGGTGAAGTGGACGGCGCGGCGTTGGCGGCGAAGTACGCCAGCAGCGGCGGCGGTGCCGAGTCGGCCGATCCCGGCCTGGCCGAACGCGTGGCCCAGCTGGAAGCGGCCGTGGCCGAGCTGCAGGCGCAGCTGGCGGAACTGCGCGGCGGCTGAGGCGGTGGGTGCCGACCAACGGTCGGCACCCACCGCGATCAAACCTCGGCCGCGCCGAGCGTGGCGTATAGGCGGCTGGGGCTGTCGATACCTGGCAGCTGGATGACCCCGCGCTCGTGCATGCCCAGACCCAGCAGCACCTTCGCCGAGACGTCGTTGTCCAGATCGGTGATCCCATACAGATCCTGCAGGCCCAGCACCGTGCGTGCGTGATTGAACACCGCCCGCGCCGCCTCGCTGGCATAGCCCTGCCCAGCGTACTCGGACAGCACCGCGTAGCCGATATCCGGCGCCGGCAACCCCTCACGGCGCACCAGCCCGGCGTTGCCCAGCCACGCACCATCGGACAGCCGCTCGATCGCATACATGCCGAAGCCATTCAACGCATAGCTGTGCAGCACACGCAGGGCGATGTACTCGCGCGCCTGCGCTTCGTCGCGCACGTTGCGGTCACCAATGAAACGCACGAAGCCCGGATCGTTGAGCAGCGCCAGCATCGGCACCGCATCACGGTCCGGTTCAATGGCCCGCAGCCGCAGGCGTTCGCTTTCAATGGGATGCACGCGCAGACCTCCAGCAGAAACCCCGATTGTGCCTCAACGCCCGGCTGTTGCCGTTGCCTTTGATCTTCTTTTTCTTTTCCGTGGCTGGCGCGCACGGAACCTGTCCAAGGCCGGGTAGATGGGTTGCGCAGGGGCGTGAGCCGCATGGATGCGGCGACCGAGCTTACAGGGACGTACTTGCAGCGTCCCCTGCGCAGCCCATCTACCCGGCCAAGCACAAATGCACTGCGAACGGCGCCAACCACGAAGGGCTGCGCCGTTCGCCGGTCAATCGAACAACGCCTCGATCGCCGCCAACCCCGCCGTCGCCCGCTCCTTCTTGCGCGCCGCATCCGCCACCGGATCCGCGCCATCGCGCTGGATCTCCTCGGCCGGGATCTCCTCGAAGAAGCGGCTCGGCTTCAGCCGCACGTGCTCGCCGAACTTGCGGGTCAGCTTGCTGTAGCTCATCCACAGCTGGATCTTGGCGCGGGTGATGCCCACGTACAGCAGGCGCCGCTCTTCCTGCAGGTTGCCCTCGTCCAGACTGACCTGGTGCGGCAGCACGCCATCCTCGCAGCCAACGATGAACACGTAGGGGAATTCCAGGCCCTTGGAGGCGTGCATGGTCATCATCCGCACCTGGTTGCCGCCCTCGTCCTTGTCGCTGCGCGACAACAGCGCCAACTGGCCCGCCAAGTCGGCAGCGGTGGCACCACGCGGGCCACCCTCGAACCACTGCGCCAGCTCTTCGATGTTGTTGGCACGACGCTGGTAGCTGGCTTCTTCCTTGGCCTGCTGCCGCAGCTCGCTGAGCAGGCCTGACTCCTTGGCGACCTTGCGGATCATGTCGCCGGAGCTGATCTGTCGCGTCTGCGCACGCAGGTCACGCAGGATGTCGGTGAAGCGCGCCAGGCTGTTGGCCGCGCGCGGTGGCAGCTGCTGCAGCGCGCCGATCGCCTCGGCGGCCTGTGCCATCGGCATGTCTTTTTCCGAGGCCAGCTCGGCCAACTTGGCCAGGGTGCCGGCACCGACCTCGCGCTTGGGCGACTGCACCGCACGCAGGAACGCGGTGTCGTCGTCCGGATTCACCAGCAGCCGCAGCCAGGCCAGCGTGTCCTTCACTTCCTGGCGCTCCAGGAACATCGTGCCACCGGTCAGGTGGTAGGGGATACGCAGCAGCTGCATCGCCTTTTCCAGCGGACGCGACTGGAAGTTGCCTCGGAACAGGATGCAGAAATCGCTCCACGGTACGTTGCGCGTCTGCGCCACGAACGCGATCTCGGCGGCGACCTTCTCGGCCTCGTGTTCGCTGTTGCGGCACTCCCACACACGGATGCGCTCACCATCGGCCTGGTCGCTCCACAACTTCTTCAGGTGTTCGTGCGGGTTGTTGGCGATCAGCGCGTTGGCCGCGCGCAGCACGCGGTTGGAACAACGGTAGTTCTGCTCCAGCTTGATGATTTCCAGCGCCGGGTAATCGCGTCCCATCTGCTGCAGGTTTTCCGGGTTGGCGCCGCGCCAGGCGTAGATCGACTGGTCGTCATCGCCGACGCAGGTGAAGTTGCCCTTGTCACCGGCCAGCTGCTTGAGCAGGCGGTACTGCGCATCGTTGGTGTCCTGGCATTCGTCGACGAGCAGGTAGCCGATGCGCTCACGCCAGGCCAGCGCGATTTCCGGGTTCTCTTCCAGAATCTGCACCGGCAACCGGATCAGGTCGTCGAAGTCCACTGCGTTGAACGCGCTCAGGCGCAACTGGTAGCGCTCGTAGATGCCGGCCGCTTCCTTTTCGCGGTTGCTGCGCGCAGCGGCCATTGCCTGCTCCGGCGACAGGCCGGCGTTCTTGGCGCGCGACACCAGGTTCTTCATGTCCTCGATGTCGTCGGGCTTGGCGCCGTACATCAGGTCCTTGATCTGTGCGGCCGCGTCATCGGCATCGAAGATCGAGAAACCGCGCTTGAGCCCGACCGCGGCATGCTCGATCTGCAGGAACTTCAGGCCCAGGGCATGGAAGGTGCAGATGGTCACTTCGTCGGCATCCTGCTCGCGCAGTCGCTTGGCCACGCGCTCGCGCATTTCCTTGGCCGACTTGTTGGTGAAGGTGATCGCGGCGATGCGCTTGGCCGGGTAGCGGCCACAGCCGATCAGATGGGCGATCTTTTCCACGATCACGCGCGTCTTGCCACTGCCGGCGCCGGCGAGCACCAGCAGCGGTCCTTCGATGTGGAGGACGGCGGCAGCTTGGGGGGGATTGAGACCGTGCATTGGGTGGGGATTGTAGCGGGCGTTGATGGCGGCCACAGCCGCCGGCCGGTGGGCTTGCTGAACGGCTTCGGCCGGTGCCGGGTGGCGTCGTACAATCGGCCGATGGCCAAGCTCTATTTCTACTATTCGGCGATGAACGCCGGCAAGACCACCACTCTGCTGCAGAGCGCACACAACTACCGCGAGCGCGGCATGCGCGTGGCGATCCTGACCCCGCGCCTGGACGACCGTGCCGGCGCGGGCGTGGTCGCCTCGCGGATCGGCCTGCGCGCCGACGGCATGGCCTTCGAACGCGATACCGACCTGCAGCAGTGGGTCGCGCAGGATCTGCAGGCCAACGGGCCGATGGGTTGTGTGCTGGTGGACGAGGCGCAGTTCCTCAGCCGCAGCCAGGTCTGGCAGCTCAGCGAAGTGGTCGACCAGCTGCGCATCCCGGTGCTGTGCTATGGCCTGCGCACCGATTTCCGCGGCGAGTTGTTCGAAGGCAGCCAGTACCTGCTGGCCTGGGCCGACGAGATGCACGAGATCAAGACGATCTGCCACAGCGGCAAGAAGGCGACCATGACCGTGCGCGTGGACGAGCATGGCCATGCGGTGCAGGACGGCCCGCAGGTGGAGATCGGCGGCAACGAGCGCTACGTGTCGGTCAGCCGCGCCGAGTTCAAGAAGATCACCCGGGGCGAGGGCCGCATTGATCCGGCGCAGGCACCGCTGCCGTTGTAGCGCATGGTCCTTCACGGGCCATGGCGTCCTGCGGTTTACAAGGCCGCGTGGTCGGGCCTAGGCTGCGGCACTACCTGCTGCCGAACTGGATGTCCGTCATGCGCCCCGCCCTGCTGTTGCTTCCTCTGTTGTTCCTGCCCCTGTTCGCCACTGCGGCCGAGCGCCCGTCCGGCGAAGAGGACGCGGCCGTGATCGGTGCTGGTTTCATGGACAGCCATCCGGACATGATGTATCGGCAGTGGGGCGTCAACGCCCTGCGCCGCAACGACGTCAACGGCGCGATGGACAACTTCCGGCTGGCCGCACGCTATGCCGACAAGCCCGCGCAGGGCTACCTGGGCGAGATGTACTGGTATGGCGTCGAACAGCCGCGCAATCCGGTCATGGCCTATGCGTGGATGGACGTCGCCGCCGAACGTGGCTACCCGCTGTTCGTGGACCTGCGCAACGAGTACTGGGCGACCCTGCCGCTGGAACAGCATGACGCCGCGCGCGCGCAGGCAAGCGCATTGCGCGCCGAGTATGGCGACGAGGTCGCCCGCCCGCGCATGGCCGAAGTGCTGAGGAAGGGACGACGCGAGATGACCGGCAGCCGCGTAGGCTCGATGTCCAACAATGTCGACATCGTGTACATGGACGGCGGCATATCCCGCACGATCAAGGCCGACCGCCTGTATGACCCCAGGTACTGGGATCCGAAGCAGTACGAGCGCTGGCAGGACGAGACCTGGATGAAGATCCGCCGTGGCACGGTGGAGGTGGGCGTGCCTACGCAATCGCACGCTACCGACGCCAAGCCATGAATCAAGGGTGCCGGCGCTTGGCCGGCACCGCTCTGCTTCAGTACAGCGTGCGCTCCGGCGCACCGGCCGGCGGCGGGCTGTACTGGTACAGCCAGGTTTCAGTGAGGGTCTTGCCGCCACTGCGCAGGTACAGACGGATGTCGATCTGCTCGGTGCTGCCCTCCGGCGGTACCAAGTCGAACATCGCGCGGTAGCCCTTGATCTCGCGCAACGGCCGCGCCGAGACGATCTCCACCCGGCCACGGCTGGTCTCGACAACCGCTTCGACGTCGGCCTTGTCGATCAGGCTGGCCAGTTCGCCGCCTTCGAAGTCCACCGCGAAACGCCAGGAGAAATACTCGCGCTTCTTGCCGATTACCCCGCCCAGACCGGTGCGGCTGGCCACGCAGTGGGCCAGCGGCGTACGCGCCGGCGGCTGCGCGCCCCAGTACAACCGGTAGCCGACCAGCAGTTCCTGGCCCGGCTGCGGCTTTTCCTTCGGGTTCCAGAAGGCCACGATGTTGTCGAAGGTTTCATCGACGGTGGGAATTTCCACCAGTTGCACCGAACCCTCGCCCCAGTCGCCCTTCGGCTCCACCCACAGGCATGGACGCTTCTCGTAGAACACGCCGTCGTCCTGGTAATGGTCGAAGTTGCGGTCACGCTGCAGCAGGCCGAAGCCACGCGGATTGCGGTCGACGAACATGTTGAAGCGCAGGTTGCGCGGGTTCACCAGCGGCCGCCAGATCCACTCGCCAGCGCCGGTCCACAGCGACAGGCCGTCGGTATCGTGGATCTCCGGGCGCCAGTCCCAGCCCATGCGGCGGTCGTTCTCGCCCACTTGGTACATGCTGGTGCAGGGGGCGATGCCCAGCCGCTCGATGGTCTTGCGCGGGTACAGCGCGCTGTCGATGTCCATCAGCAGCACATCGCCGTTGGTGACGGCGAAACGGTAGGCACCGGCCACGCTGGGCGAATCCAGCAGCGCGTAGACGATGATCGTGTCCGAGTCGGCCGCAGGCTGTTCCAGGTAATAGGCGATGAAGTCCGGGAATTCCTCGGGCTTGCCCATGCCGGTGTCGATGGCCAGGCCACGCGCGGACTGGCCGTACTGGCCTTCCTTGCCCACTGCGCGGAAGTAGCTGGCCCCCAGGAACGCGGCGAAATCACGGTCGGTGTCCTTGCGCGTGTTCAGTCGGAACCCGGCAAAGCCGAGGTCGGCCGGCAGCTCACCGTTCTTCAACCCGCTCTTGCCGTAGTTGAACGCGGCGCCGTCATAGGCCAACTCCTGCGCCTTGCCGTCGACCACGTCGAACATGCGCACGGGCGAATGGAAGTACAGGCCCAGATGGAAGAACTTGGCCTGGAATTTTCCCGGCTGGTCGGCCCACAGGGCATGGTCCTGGCGGTAGCCGATCGACTGGTACTGATCCCAGTCCAGCGCCTCCAGCTTGCCCGGCAGCACCCGCTTGTGGCTCTGGTACGGCGCCTGTGCCAGCGCGCGCGCCTGGCCCTTCAGGGTGGCGAAATCGAACGGCTGCGGCTGGCCAAGCCGGCGCAGCCCAAGCTGGCCACTCTTGCTGGCCGCGCAGGCCGGCAGTGACGGCAGGCCGAAGGCGGCCAGGGCCAGGGAGGCATTGCGGATGAAGTCGCGTCGTTGCATGCAGGCGCGGGAGCAAAGGGAAGGTCGGCCATCATAGGCAGACAAACGTTAACGGGCAGCGGTGGAATCGATGCGCTGTTCAGCCTGCGCCAATGCCGCAAGGCGCGCATCGAGCTCCTGCAGGGCCGGCTCCTGTGGCCCGTGCTGGGCCAGCAGCAGCTGTCGTGCCTCGGCCAGCACGCTGCGGGCCTGTGCGGTCTGGCCGGCCTCCTGCAGGGCCTGACCCTGTGCCAGCAGCGCCTGCGGCAGCAATGCGATGTGGTCGGGCTGGCGCCAGATCGCCACCGCGCGGGCATAGTGCGCCGCCGCTGCCGATGGGGCGTCGCTGGCGCTGGCCCATTTCCCCAGGGCGAACTCGCCGTAGCCGATCTCACGATGATCCGGGCCCAGGGCGCCGAGCAGCTGTGCCTGCACCTGCCTCAGTTCCTGGCCGGCCAGCGCGTGCTGGCCACGCTGCAGGGCCAGCAGCGCGCGCGCGCGGCGTACCACCAGCGCCTCCGGGTGGCGCGGCCCCCATGCATCCTGTGCTGCCTGCCAGGCCAGCTCCAGCTCAGCCGCTGCCGCCTTCGTGTCGCCCTGGCGGGCCAACACATCGCCCAGGTGGCGGTGCAGGCTGATCACCTGCGGGCTGCTGGCGTCGGCGCGCTGGCCGAGCAGGGCCAGCGCTTGCCGGTACCCGGCCAGCGCGGCCGGCAAGCGCCCGGCGGTGGCGTCCAGGGCGGCCAGATCGGCCAGGGATTCAGCACGCCCAAAGCGCTCGGCTATCCCCTGGTGGCGCAGCGCCAGCGCCTGCTGGAACGACCGGCGCGCCGCATCGGCATCACCCAGCTGGGCCTGGCACCGCCCGAGCTGGCTGTGGAATTCGGCCACGGCCGCCGGCAGGGCCGCCGCCTCGCTGGCCGCCAACGGTTGCAACGGCAGCAAGTGCGCCAAGCACTCGCGCCCGCGGCCGAGCATGCGCAGCGCGCGCCCACGCTGGGTGACCGCCTCGATCTGCAGCGCCGGCGGCACCTCGCCCACTTCCTGCAGCAGCCGGCGCTGCTGGTCCAGGGTCTGCAGCGCCAGCTGGTAGTCGCCCAGGCCGATGCGCAGGCGGCCGATCACCCCTTGCAGCTCGGCCAGCGCCAGCGGCTGGTCAGCCAGTTCGGCTTCGCCCCGTTGCTGCCCGGTGGCCAGCAGCTGCGGCACGTCGAAATGGCCGTGGCGCTGGCTGGCCGCCTTGTCGAACAGGCCAACGGTGAAATCCTGCATGGCCTGCGCACGTGCCATTTCCTCGCGCGTCTGGCGCAACTGCCACAGGGCGAAGGAGGTCGTACCCAGCAGGGCCAGCGCGGCCAGCCCGGCCAGCGCTACGCCCCAGCGATGGCGACCGATGTACTTGCGCATGCGGTAGCCCACGCCCGGCGGCCGCGCCTGGATCGGCTGCCCCTGCAGGTAGCGGCGCAGGTCACCGGCCAGTGCTTCGGCGGAGGCGTAGCGCTGCTGCGGGTCCTTCTGCAGGGCCTTCTCCAGCAGCACGTCCAGATCGCCACGCAATCGTTTCGCCTGCCGCTGCAGCGCCCGTCTCGGTGCTCCCGGCTCGGCGGCCAACCGTTGCAGCAGCGCCGAGGCACGCGGCACCTGCACATCCAGGATCGAGCGCTCCCATTCCGCGTCGCTGTGCCGGCGCAGGCGATAGGGCTTGTGTCCGGTGACCACCTCGAACAGCACCACGCCCAGCGAATAGACATCGGTCAGGGTCGTCACCGCCTCGCCACGCACCTGCTCCGGCGCGGCGTAGTGCAGGGTGAACGCGCGGATTTCGGTGGCCGGATGGGCCGCGTTCGGATCATCGTGGTCGAGCAGCTTGGCGATGCCGAAGTCGAGCAGTTTCACCGTGCCATCGGCGCGTACCAGGATGTTGGAGGGCTTCAGGTCGCGGTGCACCACCAGGTTGGCATGCGCATGGCTGACCACCGCGCAGACCTGCAGCATCAGCTGCAGCCGGGTTTCCAGCGGCGGTTGCAGGCGCCGGCAGTAGTCGCTGATCGGCTCGCCTTCGACGTAGTCCAGCGCCAGGTAAGGCTGCCCGTGCTGATCCACCCCGGCGTCCAGCAGTTGCGCCAGATGCGGGTGCTGCAGGCGGGCCAGGATCTGCCGCTCGCGGCCGAAACGCTGGCGCAGGCCGGGATCGGCGACGCCACTGCGCAGCAGCTTCAATGCAACCTGGCGCTGGTACAGGCCATCGCAGCGCTCGGCCAGCCAGACCTCGCCCATGCCACCTTCGCCGAGTGGGTGCAGCAGCCGATAGGGACCGACCTCGCTCCCGGCGCGGCCCGGCGGTGTGGCGGTCCACAGCGGCTGGGCCATGAACTCGTGGCTGTCGGCCTCCTGCTGCAGCAGGTGTTCCAGCTCGCGTCCCAGCGTCGGGTCCTGCGCGCTCAAGCGCTGCAGGCGCAGCTGGCGGGCGGCGGGGGTCAGCTCCAGCAGCTGGTCCAACCAGGACGACAATTGCTGCCAGCGGGCGGTATCCATGATAAGGGGCGGCGACGACTCAGTCGCTGCGCATCGCGGCCAGCAGGAACAGCCGCGCCTTCTGCCAGTCACGGCGGATGCTGCGTTCCGAGCGCTGGCTCAGTTCGGCGATCTCCAGCTCGGACAAACCGGCGAAATAGCGCAGCTCCACGACCTTGGCCAGGTGCGCATCGACGGCCTGCAGGCGCTCCAACGCAACATCGAGGGCCAGCAGATCCTCGTCCAGGCGCACGCCGCTGCTGCTGTTCTCGGGAATCTCGGCCACCCGCTTGAGGTCGCCACCGCGCTTGCGCGCCAGCCGGTTGCGCGCGTAATCGACGACCACGCTGCGCATCGCCGAGGCTGCATAGGCGAAGAAGTGCGCACGGTCCTCGAAGCGCGCCGCACCGCGGCTGCCCAGCAGCTTCAGGTAGGACTCGTGGACCAGCGAAGTCGCATCCAGGGTGCGCCCCTGCTGCCCGGCCAGCTGCCGCCGGGCCATGCTGTGCAGTTCCTGGTACAGAGTGGTCAGCACCCGGTCGAGCGCGGCGCGGTCGCCGCCGCGCGCAGCATCCAGCCAGACGGTGATATCCGGGCCTTCGTCCATCGCCAACGCCCCCCGCAGCGGATGTTGGCTGGACTATAGCGCTGCGCGTGTGCAGCACATGAAGACGTTCAGCGCTGGCAGCGGCTGCACCACACGCTGGCCCGCTGGCCGATCATCGCGTGCTTGAGCGGGCGGCCGCAGCTGGGACACGGCAGGCCATCGCGGCCATAGACCAGCAGCTCCTGCTCGAAGTAGCCCGGGGCGCCGTCGGGGCTGATGAAATCACGCAGGGTGGTGCCACCACGGGTGATCGCGTAGTCCAGCGTTTCCTTCACTGCCGTGGCCAGCCGCCGGTAGCGCTCGCGGGTGACCTTGCCAGCTTCGCGCAGCGGGCTGATGCCGGCCTTGAACAGGCTCTCGGCCGCGTAGATGTTGCCCACGCCGACCACCACTGCCTGGTCCATCAGGAAAGTCTTCACCGATGCGCTACGGCCGCGGCTGCGGGCGAACAGGTAGTCGCCGTCGAAGGCTTCATCCAGCGGTTCCGGGCCCAGCCCCTGCAGCAGCGGATGCACCTCGCCGGCCGGTTGCCAGAGCAGGCTGCCGAAGCGACGCGGGTCGTTGAAGCGCAGCAGGCGGCCATTGTCCAGGCTGATGTCCACATGGTCGTGGGCACGCAGCGGGGTGTCGCCGGGCAGCACGCGCAGGCTTCCGGACATGCCCAGGTGCAGCACGGCGCTGCCGATGGCGGTATCCAGCAGCAGGTACTTGGCGCGGCGGCGCACGTCTTCGATGCGCTGGCCGGGCAGCAGCTCGGCCACTTCCAGTGAAATCGGCCAACGCAGGTCGGCACGGCGCAGGATCACCCCATGCACGCGGCGGCCCTGCAGGTGTGGCGCCAGGCCACGGCGGGTGGTTTCTACTTCGGGCAGTTCGGGCATGGGACGATTCTATGCCCGCTCAGCGTGGCGGTGCAGCCAGTTCCCGCGCATCCAGGAACCCATCACCGTTGGCGTCCTGCTTGTGGAAGCGCTGCACGATGGTCTGCCGCTGCTGTTCGCGGGTAATGGCCCTGCCCTTGCCGCCGGGCAGCTCATCGGCGGTCAGCACGCCATCGCCGTTGCGATCCATGCGATCGAAGGCGTACAGCATCCACTGCAGGTACTCGGCTTCACTGACCTTGCCATCGCCGTCGCTGTCCATGCGCTGCAGGTAGCTGGCGGTGTCGCTGACCTGGGCCTGCGCGGCAGGCGCCCACACGGCGACCAGCAACAACACCGTCAGCGCAGCCCTCATCCGCCCACCAGGGTGTAACCCTTCAGTCGCGCGGCATAGGCCTGCAGCGCGGCAATGCCGCTTTCCTCGGCCTCGCGGCACCAGGCCTGCAGTTGACGCAGGCGCTCGGCGGCATCGTGGCCACGCGCTTCCAGCAGCGTTGCCAGGCGCGCGCGATATTCCACCAGGGTACGGATGCGCGGGCGCTGGGCGACCCATTCGCTGAGCTGCGCGCGGCTGTCCGGCTTCAACCAGCGGCCGTCGTTGACCAGGCCACGACGCAGCCTGCGCGGCAGCAACCGGCGCAGCTTGGCACCGGCGTGTCGTGCTTCCTCGCGCAATGCCGGCATGAACACGTTGCGCTGGTAGTCGGTCATCGCCTGGAAGCGATGCGACAACAGGGCTTTCAGGGTGTCAGCGTCGGGCACGGCGATGTTCGGGCGTACGTCCATGGCCGGCGCCACCCGCAGTACCTTGGCCAGGCGCACTGCCTGCAACAGGCGGATCGCGCTCCAGCCGATGTCGAACTCCCAGCGCCGCATCGCAAAGCGCGCCGAGCTGGGGAACGCATGGTGGTTGTTGTGCAGTTCTTCGCCACCAATCCAGAACGCCCATGGGGTGAGGTTGGTGGAGGTGTCGGCCGATTCGTAGTTGCGGTAGCCCCACCAGTGGCCCAGGCCATTGACCACGCCGGCGGCCCAGAACGGAATCCACGCCATCTGGATCGCCCACAGGGCGATGCCCGGCAGGCCGAACAGCACCGTGTTGATCGCAAACAGCAGCACCGGGCCGAAGGTGGCATAGGGGGTGTACAGGCGGCGCTCGATCGCGTCGTCCGGCGTGCCGCGACCATACTGTTCGATGTCTTCACGCATGCCGCGTGCTTCGCGGTACAGCTCCACGCCGCGCCAGAACACCTGGCCGATGCCACGGGTGACCGGGCTGTGCGGGTCGTCCTCGGTTTCCACCTTGGCGTGGTGCTTGCGATGGATCGCCACCCACTCCTTGGTGATCATCGAGGTGGTCAGCCAGGTCCAGAAGCGGAAGAAGTGCGCGACCATCGGGTGGAAGTCCACGCCGCGGTGCGCCTGGCTGCGGTGCAGGTAGAGGGTGACCGAGAAGATCGTGAGCTGGGTGAAGACCAGCAGCACCAGGGCCAGCTGCCACCAGCCCAGGCCCAGCACGCCACCGGTCAGCAGGGACATCAGGGCATCAGACATGGCGGCTCTCCAGAGCGACACAGGTATGGAAGACATCATGGGCGCTTGCGTTGCAAACTGCACCTTGCACCGCTGGATTGGCAGCGCCATTCCGTGGCTTCGTTCACAGTTGGGGACCCGTGTTGTCGAGCCTTGATCCGCGCATCCGCGCCGTAGACCCTGCCCCATCCGCCGGGGACCTGCCGCCCTTGATCGAACTGGACCGCGCCAGCGTGATGCGCGGCCAGGTGAAGGTCCTGCACGGGCTGAGCCTGCGCATCGCGCAGGGCCAGCACACCGCCCTGCTCGGCCCCAATGGCTGTGGCAAGTCCACCTTCATCAAACTGATCACCCGCGAGCTGTATCCGCTGGCGCAGGCCGACGGCACGGTGGCGGTGAAGGTGCTGGGGCAGAACCGCTGGCAGGTCGACCGGCTGCGTTCGCAGCTGGGCATCGTCACCGGCGACCTCAGCAGCAACCTGGCCGACATGCCGGGGCTGACGGTGGAGCAGGCGGTGCTGTCGGGGTTCTTCGCCAGCTACATGGTGCCGGCCTTCCGCGAGGTCACCGCCGACATGCGCGTGCGGGTGGGCGAGACCCTGGCGATGACCGGTGCGTCGGGCCTGCGTGAGCGTGCCTACGCCGAACTGTCGGCCGGCGAGACCCGCCGCGTGCTGATCGCCCGCGCGCTGGTCAACCGGCCACAGGCGCTGCTGCTGGATGAACCCTCCACCGGCCTGGACCTGGTGGCCCGCCAGCAGTTGATCGCCACAATGCGCGTGCTTGCGCAGCAGGGCATCACTCTGGTGCTGGTCACCCACCACATCGAAGAAGTGATTCCCGAGATCGAGCGGGTGGTGCTGCTGCGCGACGGTCGCGTACTGGCCGATGGTGCGCGCGCCGAGCTGCTGTGCGACGAACCGCTGTCGGCCGTGTTCGGCGGCGCGATCACGGTGGTGGAACAGGAAGGGCGGCTGACCGCGTACGCGGGGTGAAAGCCCATCTGTGGCGGGCCGGACGTCCGGCCCGCCACGCCTTGCTTCAGAACCGCAACGCCAGCGCGCGCAACTCGATCGGGGCCATCCGGCTCTGGTCCTGCAGCTGCAGGTCGCGCAGTTCATAGGGCGCACCGAAGCCGGCAGGCAACGCGGCCTGGTCGAAGGGCAGCACCAGCACACCGCGACCCGGGCCATCGAACCACGCTGCAGCATGGGCCTGCGCCACCGGCTGCAACTGGCCGTTGGCCGCGGTGGCATACAGGGTGCCGCGCGCCTCGTAACGGCCGGCGGCGGCCACCTGCAGCGGCAGGCTTACCTGGCGGCTGGCCGGATCAGGCATGGCCTGGCCAACGAAGCGGGCGGTCGGCCTGGCCACCGCGAAGGCGACCTTGCCATCGCGCAGCACGCCATCGGCCTGGGCGAACACCTGCAGTTCCCACAGGCCCTGTGCGTTGCTGGCCTCGGTCGGAATCCTTACCTGTGCACGCAGGCTGCCATCGGTGGTACGCAGCAGCCGCTGCGGCCAACTGCGGCCATCGGGTGCGACCAGCAGCGCTTCACCGCCGAGGCTGCCACGCCGCGCGCGCAACGACGCCGCGCTGGCACCGTCTTCCAGCAGACGCGCCTGCAGCTGCACGTTGCCACCGGCCAGCACCTGCGCCTGGCTGGCCTGCACTTCCAGCCGCAGCGGGCTGTTGGGCTCCAGCACCTGCACCACATAGCGGCCCTGCGCCTGCGCACTCTGCAGGCGGTAGGCGCCAGCTGCGCTGGTGGTACCGGTGCGCAGCATGCTGCTGCCATCGCCGACCGGCATGCCCGCATCCTGCAGCTGGCGTGCATCGACACTGCGCGCAACGCTGCTGCGCCCCGCCGGATCACGTACCTGCAGCGAGCTGGCCGGCAGCGCCCGCGCGCCCGGCGCCGGGCTGAGCTGGATCACCGCATCCGGTGCGCTCAGTGGCAGTTCCAGGCCGCGCTGCAGCTCGGCACCATCGACCTGCTGCCAGTAGCTGCGGCTGATGGCGGCCTGGGGACCGGGGGCCTGCAGTGATTGCGCCGGGTCCAGTGCCCAGGCGAAGGCCAGCGGCGCGTGCTCGCTTTCATCGGCCGGCAGCGGCGCGGCAACCAGTCCGGCAGGAATCTGGTCGCCAGCGGCCACGCGCATCGGCTGCGCGGCCTGCGCCGATGCGGTGGAAAGGACCGCCAGCACGGCGGCAGCCAGCAGGGTGGAATGGATCGTCATGGTCATCTCCCTCACTGGGTCAGGTCGTTGCGCAGGATGGTGCCGAGGCCGAAGCACTCCCGTCGGCTCTGGTTGTGGCTGAGCGGCTCGGCGCCCTGGGTGCGCGCTTTGTCGGTGAACCACGGGGTGCCGGCTGCCTTCTGGCTGCTGCATTCCAGGAAACCGTCCGAGCATGACGACAGCCAGTTCTGGGTGAACTCCAGGCCGACATTGGCGGCATAGCCACCGCAGTAGCTGTTGCTGTCCCACACCGCCGATTCGACGTCGCTGCCGACCACCGCGCGGAACGGCTTGGGCAGGGCCGGGCGGCCGGCGGTGCCGTACAGGTTCTGCGCGTTGTAGGTGGCCATGTGTCCCACCTGCTGCATGCGCACGGCATCGCTCTTGTAGCCCAGCAGCCAACCCAGCGAGGTTTCGAAGGTATTGCCGTTGAGCACGGCGTCGGCCAGCGGCGTACCTGCCGACGAGGGCGCCAGCGCAGTGACCTTGCGCACCCGGTTGATGATCTTCGGGTAGCGGCTGTCGTACGTTGGGTTGGACAGGATCCAGCGCATCACGTTGCCGCCGTTGGAGTGGGTGACCACCACCAGCTGGGTGATGCCACGGCTGTCGATGAAGCCGGTGAGCTGGTTGGCCAGGCAGCCGGCCGCTTCCGGCTTCCACATGTACTGGGTGAAGTCGCAGTTGATGACCACGTAATTGCTGCTGTTCGGCAGGCCTTGGCGGACGGTGTCGATGATCGCCGGCTGCCAGTAGTCCTGCGTGGCATTGGTCTGCGCGCCGGTGCCATGCACGAAGGCCACGCCGTAGACATCGGCAGCCTGCGCCGGGGCGGTCGCCAGCCCCAGGACCAGGGCCAGGACGGTACTTCCTGTTGCGGTGCTGCGCATCGCTTCTCTCCCTTTCAGCGGATCCCCCCGGCCCGGCTGTGACCTGATGCTCATGGCGGCAGCGCGTGAAAGTCCGTGCGCTGCGCCCGGATTCGGCAGATTGCCGACACTTGATGACTGTTTTCATCGCCCAGCGGCTGACCATGCCGGGTCTGGCCGTATGACCGATGGACGCTGCGGCCGGCAATCGAGGCTGCGATCATGGCCGGCGAGTTCCCAGCCCGAGTCTGCCCATGTCGTCGATCCTCCCCCCTGCCCGTCCGTTGCTCGGCCTGGCCATCGCGCTGTCGCTGGCCGGTTGTGCCGCCACCGCCAGCAAGCCGACCGCGGTCGAAGCCAACATCACCACCAAGGCCGTGGGCTACCTGGACAAGACCGCAGTGCCGGCCAGCATCGATCTGGTACCGGCACCACCGGCCGCCGGCTCGGCCGCCTTCGCGCTGGATGAGCAGGTCAGCCGCGAGGCACGTGCGCTGCGCGGCAGCCCGCGTTTCGCCCAGGCAAGTGTCGATGCCGAACTGGGCTTCCCGGAAGGCGCCAACCACTTTTCCTGCGCCGCCGACATCGACGTCGATGCAGTGAAGACCCCGGCCCTGTACCGCCTGCTGGAGCGCAGCCGCATCGATGCCAGTGCGGCTACCAAGGCTGCCAAGAACACGTACAAGCGCCCGCGTCCGTTCATGGTCAACGGCGAGCCGACCTGCTCGCCGAAGGATGAGGAGGGGCTGCGCAGCAACGGTTCCTATCCGTCCGGCCACACCTCGATCGGCTGGGCATGGGCATTGATCCTGTCGGAGATCGCACCGGACCGCGCCGATGCCATTCAGGCACGCGGCCGCAACTACGGCGAGAGCCGCCTGGTGTGCAACGTGCACTGGCAGAGCGACATCCTCGAAGGCCGTTTCATGGGCGCCGCCGCCGTAGCCCGCCTGCATGACAGCGCGGCGTTCAACAGCGATCTGCTTGCCGCGCGCAGGGAAATCGCTGCCGCGCGCAAGGCCGGCCTGCATTCCAGCCGCGACTGCGCCACCGAGAACGCGGTACTGAAGGTGCGCCCGCAGAGCGCGCTGTAAGCGCGCACCGGATTGAACGTTGCCGGCCAGCGGCCGGCACTACCGCTTGCGGTGAAAACAGAAGGGCCGGCATTGCGCCGGCCCTTCTTCATTGCATCACTGCTGCAACCGCATCAGAACTTCGCGGTGAACTCCACGCCCCAGGTCCGCGGCTCGTTGAGGAAGCCGGTCAGGTTGTTGAAGTCGATCGCGCCGACCACGCGGGTCTGGTTGGTCAGGTTGCGGCCGAACACGGCCACGTCGTACTGGCCGTAATCCCAGTTGTAGCCCAGGCGCAGGCCACCTTCCAGCGAGCTGCGGCCACGGAACTCCGGCGACTCGTAGATGAAGAAGTTGACCGCGCTGCGGTAGGCCCAGTCGGTGTAGGCATACAGCTCGCTGCCATCACTGAGCGGGAAGCCCACGCGCAGGGTGGCGTTGTGGATCCACTTCGGTGCCTGCGGCAGCGGATTACCGTTGACCAGCGCGTAGGTGCCGCCATTGATGACCGTGGTCGGGTCGGTGATGGTGCAGCCGCCGCCACAGATCGCCACCGCCAGGTTCTTGTCCTTGATCTCGGTGTCGTTGTAGCTGCTGCCGAAGGTCAGCAGGACGTTGTCGGCCAGGTAGGCCTCCAGGTCCAGCTCCACGCCCTGGCCGATGGTCTTGTCGGCGTTGAGCAGGGTGGCGGTGTTGTTGCCGCCGCCGACGGCGATCAGCTGCTGGCCGTCCACATCGTAGCGGAACACGCTGAAGCCCAGGCGTGCGCGACGGTCGAACAGGTCGGCCTTGATGCCGGCCTCGTAGGAGATCACCTTCTCCGAATCGGCCTGCGACAGGCCCGGCGCGAAGGCCAGGCGGCCCTGGATCGACGGCGCACGGAAACCCTTGGCCACGCGGGCGTAAGCGTTGACGTTGTCGGTCAGCTTGTACACGCCGCTGACATCCCAGCTGACGTCGTTGACGTCGGTGTTGGCCAGGTACGGGCCGCTGACCGGCGTACCGCCCGGGGTCTGCTGCAGTACGCTGGCGCTGAAGTCCTTCTTGTCCTGGGTGTAGCGCACGCCGGCACGCAGCTTGAAGCGGTCGGTGACGTCGAAGTCACCCGAGGCGAACACCGCCCACGCCTTGTTGCGCTGCTGCTGCACCACGTGGCCGGTCTGCGGGTTGCCCGGGGTCAGCGAGTCGTAGTTGAAATTGTTGATGGTGACGTCTTCATCGAAATAGAAGACGCCGGCCTGCCAGTCGAAGCGGCCCCATTCGTTGGATTCCACGCGGAATTCCTGGGTCCACTGGCGGTGGTGCGGCAGGCCGTCGGCCGACTCGGACGGGAACGGGATCAGGCCCGGGCCGGAGTTGCCTGCACCCAGGAACGCAGCGCCGTAGCCGCCGTCAATGTCGCCGCGGTTGAGCGATTCGGCGGTCTCGTAACCGGTGATCGAATGCAGGGTCACCGAACCGAGGTTCCACTGCAGGCGCGCGCTGCCGCCCCAGGTTTCCAGGTCGGAGAAGTTGACGCCGTCATTGGCGACCTTGTCGCGGTCGAAGTTCTCGACCAGCGCGTTGCCGCCCTTCTCGATGATGTTGGCGCGGAACAGGCGGGCGGTGCCGTTGAGCTTGCGCTTGTGCAGGTTGAACAGCGCTTCGAAATCATCGCCTTCGTACAGGAACTGCACGCGGCCGGCGGCTTCGTCATAGCCTTCGAAGCCGCTGTTGGGCGCACCGGCATGGGTGTTGTCGACCCAGTCGTCACGACGCTGGTAGATGGCCGACACGCGTGCGGACCAGCGGTCGGTCAGCGGGCCGCCGTAGGCGCCCTGCACGTTCCAGCTGTTGTACCTGCCATAGCCCACGCGAACGTAGCCATCGGCATCCTGTGACGGACGCGCCGAATCGAACTTGACCACGCCGGCCGGGGTGTTGCGCCCGAACAGAGTGCCCTGCGGACCACGCAGCACTTCCACACCGGCCAGGTCGAACAGCGGGAAGCCCTTCAGCAGCGGGCTTTCCTGCACCACATCGTCGTACACCAGCGAGACCGGCTGCGATGCGTTGAGGTCGAAATCGGTGTTGCCCAGGCCGCGGATGTAGAAGCGCGGGAAGGCACGGCCGTAGGAAGACTCGATGTTGAGGCTCGGCACGCGCGCAGCAAGGAAGCGGATGTCATCGCCCGCCGAACCGAGCACGTCGAGCTTTTCGCCCTGGATCGCGCTGATCGCAACCGGCACGTCCTTGGCGTTCTCGACGCGACGCTGTGCAGTCACCTGCAGCGCATCGAGGGCGACCGGATCCTTGGCGGCGGGGGTTTCCTGGGCGGCTGCTACCAGCGGCAGCAGGGCGGAAAGAGCGACAACGAGCGGGCGCGCGACCGGAGAGCGGCCACGGGAAGTACGGGTCGGAGACATGGCGGTAGGCTGTGTTTGGAGGGGTGGTAAAACGGCGCTACCAGATAATTGTTGCAATACAGCACCTCCCTCGCAAATGCCGATCGTTCATGGCCGCCTCGCGCACCGCCGGAAGCTGCCGCTAGACTCGAGGTTTTCCCCCGCAACGGACCTGCTGCGATGACCCAGTGGTACTTCCATGCTCCCGGCCAGGCCGACCGTGTCGGTCCGTTCGACGAGGAGGCTGCGCGCCGCTTCGCCCAGGCCAATCCACGCGCGCTGGCCTGGTGCCAGGGCATGACAGGGTGGACACCAGTGTCCGAAATCGTCGCCCTGCAGCAGGCCGGCACCGGCACGGCAGTTCCGCCGCCGATGCCCGCAGCCACCCCGGCAGTCGCAACAGCGTCAACCGGTGGCCGCGCCGACCGCATCGACTTCCGCATCGTCGGCCATGAAATGCAGTTCGTGGAAATCGAGCTGGATCCCGGCGAAGGTGCGGTGGCCGAGGCCGGCGCGCTGATGTTCAAGGACGCTTCGGTGCAGATGGATACCGTCTTCGGCGGCGGCGCACGCGGTGGCCAGGGCAGCGGTTTCATGGACAAGGTGATGGCCGCCGGCAAGCGCGTGCTGACCGGTGAGAGCCTGTTTGCCACCGTCTACACGCAGACCGGCCAGGGCCGCGGCAAGGTCGCTTTCGCCGCGCCCTATCCCGGTACTGTGCTGGCGATGAAGCTGGACCAGCACGGCGGGCGCCTGATCTGCCAGAAGGACAGCTTCCTGGCCGGCGCGCGCGGCGTGCAGATCGGCGTGCAGTTCCAGCGCAAGATCATGACCGGCCTGTTCGGTGGCGAGGGCTTCATCATGCAGAAGCTGGAGGGCGACGGCTGGGTGTTCATCCATGCCGGCGGCTGCGTGGTCGAGCGTGAGCTGGCTGCCGGCGAGCGCCTGGACGTCGATACCGGCTGCATCGTCGCCTACCACCCGAGCGTGGACATGGACGTGCGCCGGGTCAAAGGCATCCGAAGCGTGCTGTTCGGTGGCGAGGGCGTGTTCCTGGCCACCCTGACCGGGCCGGGCAAGGTCTGGCTGCAGTCGCTGCCGTTCTCGCGTCTGGCCGGCCGCATGTGGATGGCCGCGCCGCAGGGCGGCGGCAAGAGCCGCGGCGAGAGTTCGCTGCTGGGCTGAGTGGGCCGGCGGCTGGATGGCTGGTAGCGCCGGCCGCTGGCCGGCAGCTGCTGGGATGCCCAGGTTGCCGGCCAGCGGCCGGCACTACCAGGCGGCAGGTGATTTCATGAATGGGGAGCCGCCCCACCCTGCCCGGCCTGCCACGCCTTCGGTATGCTGGCGCCCTTTCCTGAACCCGGCGCCGCGAGCGCACTGCCGATGAGCCTGTTCCGCCCCCGTGTGCTGCTGTCCGTCGCCCTGTTCGGCCTGCTGGCCGGCTGCGGTGGTGAAGAGGTCCGCCCCACCCCGCCCGCACAGCCCACCCTGGTGCCGCAGGCCAAGCCGGTGAAGATCGGCATCGCGCTCGGCGGCGGCGCGGCCAAGGGCTTTGCGCATATCGGCGTGATCAAGATGCTCGAGGCCAACGGCTTCGAACCGGTGGTGGTGTCCGGCACCAGTGCCGGCAGCGTGGTCGGCGCGCTGTATGCCAGCGGCATGGACGCCTTCCAGATGCAGAGCAAGGCGGTGGCGCTGGATGAAGCCAGCATCCGCGACGTACGCCTGTTTTCCGGTGGCCTGGTGCAGGGCCAGAAGCTGCAGGACTACGTCAACGAACAGGTGGCCAACCGCCCGGCCGAGCGCCTGAAGAAGCCATTCGCTGCCGTCGCCACCCAGCTGGAAACCGGCGAGCGTTCGATTTTCGTGCGCGGCAACGTCGGCCAGGCGGTACGCGCTTCCAGCAGCATCCCCGGCGTGTTCGAGCCGGTGAAGATCGGTGGCCGCAACTACATCGACGGCGGCGTGGTCAGCCCGGTACCGGTGGATGCCGCACGACAGCTCGGTGCCGAGTTCGTGATCGCCGTGGACATCTCCAGCAAGGCCAGCGGCAAGGCGCCGACCGGCATGCTCGGCATCGTCAACCAGTCGATCTCGATCATGGGCCAGCGCCTGGGCGAGCAGGAACTGGCACGCGCGGACATCGTGATCCGGCCGAAGGTGCTGGACATCGGTGCGGCCGATTTCAGCCAGCGTGGCACGGCTATCCTGGAAGGCGAGAAGGCCGCGATGGCGGCGATGCCGCAGATCCGCGCCAAGATCCAGCAGCTGCAGAAGGCCCGTGCCGCGGCGTTGGCACCGGCACCGGTGGCGGCGCCCAAGTGCGACGAGCCTTCGCGCCTGGGCAAGCTGATGGGCCGCAAGGAAAAGTGCTGACGCGCGGCGCTTGAACGGCCGCCGCGTTCAGCGCCGCGGTGATGGGTAACCACTGGCCAGGCGTCGCTGCCGGCGCCGCTCATCCACCGCCCGGTCATGCCGCTGTGCGCTCAGCTGCAGCTGCTCCATCGCGTCCCCCGGCAGCCACAGCTGCTGCTGGGCACGGGTGATCGCCACATAGGCGGCGCGCACCGGGCTGTGCAGCGCCCGCGCATCATGACCGCTGTCGAAGCAGCACGGCGCCATGGACACGGTGGCGAACTGCAGGTTCTTGGCATGCTGGGCAAGGCACAGCACGATGCTGGCCCCGTCCGCATCGACCAGTTGCCCGAGCAGGCGCTGCAACGCTGCAGCATCGAAGCCACCGGCAAACAGCGCGGGAATGTCCGCCTGTCCACGCTTGGCGCAGACCTGCACGAAGCTTTCCCAGCGTTGTCCGGGGCCGCCCGCGGCGGCGCTGCGCCATGCGTCGATCGGGCCATCCACCTCTTTCAACAGCGCCTGCCGCGACGCCGGATGCAGATGCACGCGTGCGCTGCGGGCGACCAACTCGTTGGCTTCCAGCAGCATCCGCCACAGGCTGCCGTACACGCGTGCGCCGGTGCTGGGTACCACCGACCAGTCGTCATAGCGGCGCAGGCCGGTGGCGCGGTCGCTGGCCCCCATGAACGGTGCCGGCTCGCCGAGATCGTCCAGCGCCAGCGACTGGTTGACCAGCGCATCGACCTGGCGCCCCTGGCGCACCGACTGGTGCATCTCCAGCGTTTTCGCCGATGACCAGCGCTGTACGCGTCCGCTCAGCCGTTGATGCGGATCGCCCAGGCTGACCACGCCGGGCGCGTGGGTAGCCAGCAGCTGTTTCCATGCCGGGCTGAGATCGTGCGCCTCATCGACCAGCACCATGCCCAGCGACACCGGCAGCGGCACGCCACGCAGCGCCAGCCATTTGCCGATATGCCCGGCATCCAGCCGCAGGCAGCCGCCCTTCTGAACGACCGCATCGAACATGCAGCGCCAGACGAACTCCGCCGCCGCGATGAACGGCGTGGCTTCCAGCTGCGCTGCGGCCAGCGAGCGCTGGAAATGCCAAGCCTGCAGGTTCGGCGCTGACGATGCGCACCAGCGGTTGATGGCTTCCAGGGCGATCATCAGCACCTGGTCCGGCCGGCGCGTGCCGATGGCTGGCAAGCCGAGGCGGGCAGCCGCTTCGCGCAGGGTCAGCGTGCTCTGCCGGTAGGTCGGTACGAAGCCGCCGGTCAGGCCGTTGGCGGCAGCGTGGCGGGCGATCGCGTTGGCGAACTCGATCTGGGTCAGCAGGCGCGTGCCGGCGTCAGCCGGCAGCCGCGCGCGGAATGCCTCGACCTGGCCACGCGTGGGCGCCACGTAGGTGTAGCGGCCCGGGCGTGCCTGCAACAGTGCCAGCACCAGATGGCCCTTGCCGGTGCCGGCATAGGCCTGCAGGTCGATCAGCTCATCGGGATTGGCCGCGATCGCGCGCAGCACGCGTGCCTGTTCGGAGGTGAACAGGCCGTTGTGCTGCGTCGCGTGCGTCGTCTGTTCGTCATCGCCGGCGTCTTCGTCATCGCCTTCGGCGAGCGATGTCGCCGGGAAATGGATGGTGTGCTCTTCCAGGGTGATCCTGCAGGCCGCCTGGAAGTCTGCGCCGGGATATGCGTGCGGCGACACGGCCAGCACCGCCTCCATCACTTCGTCCGGTGCCAGCAGCACGTCCTGCGCGGCCAGCACGCCCAGCCAGGCCTCCAGCGCACGCGCGTCCTGTCCAGCAGCGGCCGCCAGCTGCGCCTGCGCAGCATGGCCATCATCCGCAGCGAACAACGCACAGGCATCGTGCAGCACGCGCTGCAGCTGGGCGGCCGGTTGCTTCTGCCGGCGACACAGCATGGCCACCAGCAGGCCGGCCTGCTCCAGCGGGGTGTCCGGCGCCGTGCCGTCGGTCAGGTGCCGCAGCAGGCTCTGCTCGCGCAGCGGAAGGAACACCAGGGAAGACGTCGAGGATGGGGTATCAGACATGCCGGAGCCAGAAGGAATCACTGCGCTGCCTGCATGTTGACGGCCGCCGCGGGGCACGATGCTCGGCCAGTGCACGCGCGCCGTCAAACATCACGGCGCCCCGCTCATTCAAGCTGCGACAACGGCAATGCCTGGAAACCCTTCACCGTGCGCAGCACGAAGCTGGAATTGGCGTCGGCCACGCCACCGGCGTTGAGCAGCCTGTCCAGCAGGAAACGCGAGAAGTGCTCCAGATCGCGCACATAGACATGCAGCAGGTAGTCCATGTCGCCGGTCAGGGCGTGGCAGGCCACCACTTCATCCCAGGCCTGCACGCTGTCGACGAAGTGCCCGATCGCGGCCTGGTCATGCTTTTCCAGCTGCACGCGCACGAAGGCCTGCAGCCCCAAGCCGAGCCGGCGCGGCTCCAGGCGCGCGCCATAGCCGACGATCACCCCTTCGCTTTCCAGCCGCTGCAAGCGACGCAGGCAGGCCGACGGCGACAGGTTCACCCGTGTCGCCAGCTCGGCGTTGGTGGCGCGACCATCACGCTGGATTTCGGCCAGCAGACGTATATCCGTGCGATCGAACTGGACTTCTCCGGCCATTGTTGCCCCGCAACATGGTGAGTACGCAATGATATTGCGCCAAGGCGGCTGATCCGCGCAACTTTTGCAACCCTGTTGCGCGCCCCCTGCCCTAGCATCAACGGTATCCCGTCAAGGAGTCTTCCATGGACCTCGCCCAGCCCCGCCGCGTCGAACACCAGCAGACCGACAAGGGCTACGTGCCGGTGTACACCACCGCGCTCGTCGAGCAGCCGTGGGACACCTATACCGCCGACGATCACGCTACCTGGAGCACGCTGTACCAGCGCCAGCGCGAGCTGCTGGTCGGCCGCGCCTGCCAGGAATTCCTGGATGCACAGGACGAAATGGGCATGAGCGCGCACATGATCCCGCGCTTCGACCAGCTCAACGAAGTGCTCGGTGCGGCCACCGGCTGGACACTGGTGGGCGTGGAAGGCCTGCTGCCGGAGCTGGATTTCTTCGATCACCTGGCCAACCGCCGTTTCCCGGTCACCTGGTGGATCCGCCGCCCCGACCAGATCGACTACATCGCCGAACCGGATCTGTTCCACGACCTGTTCGGCCACGTGCCGCTGCTGATGAACCCGGTGTTCGCCAACTACATGGAGGCGTACGGCCGTGGTGGCGTCAAAGCGCACGCGATCGGCCCCGAGGCGCTGCAGAACCTGACCCGCCTGTACTGGTACACGGTGGAGTTCGGCCTGATCGACACGCCCGAAGGCATGCGCATCTACGGTGCCGGCATCGTCTCGTCGAAGGGCGAATCGCTGTACTCGCTGGAGTCGGCGGCACCGAACCGCATCGGTTTCGACCTGCAGCGGATCATGCGCACGCGCTACCGCATCGACACTTTCCAGAAGACCTACTTCGTCATCGACAGCTTCGAACAGCTGATGCAGGCGACATCGCCGGACTTCACCCCGATCTACGCCGCACTGGCCGGCCAGGCGCACCTGCCGGCGGGCGATGTGCAGGGCGAGGACCGCGTGTTCCAGGCCGGTACGGGCGAAGGCTGGGCTGATGGTGGGGATGTGTGAGTAGGCAGCAGAGGTCCGGCTGAACTTCAAAAGCATCTGCAGCTTTTGAAGTTTAAGGGGCCTGGTTCAGGCCTCCGGTATCCTGCGGGCCATGACCGATGTGTTTACCGACCTGCGGGTTACCGACGTTGCCTTCAACGAAGACTTCGTCCTGTTGACCCTGGCCGATGGCCGCCACACCCGACAGCCATTGCGCTGGGCGCCTGCGTTGTTTGAAGCCACGGCCGAACAACGTGCGCAGTGGGTCACCACCGCCGACGGACTGGGCGTGAACTGGCCGGCGCTGCTGCCGGCGCAGGAGCGCGGCGTGGTCGATGTTCCGAACCAGGTGTGGGATGACCGCTATGAAGCCGCCCTCGCCCGCCTGCAATCGCATGCCTGGTCGCTCGATGCGCTGTCTGACGAAGACCAGCAGCTGGTCGCGCTGTGGCGCATGGAAGCAGACATCAACAACGGCGGCTTCATGCAGTTCCTGTGCAACTGGGGCGACCCCACCTGCCAGCTGGCGCTGCGCGCATTGCAGGCGATGGGCGCAAGACAGACGCACGCGATCCTGGCGGGCATGCGCGGGCTGCTGGATCGTCTGGAAGACGCCCCGGCGATCAGGGAACTGACCGACCTGTACGGCGCGATGAGCGAAGACGAGCAGCAGGCGCTGGAGGCGTTCGAAGACGAGTACTACGCCCGTCCGGAAGATCTTGCCCGGCTGGGTCTGCTGCATTTCGGCGCGGAACCGCTGCAGCCCTGACCTGTAGATTAGATCCGAGCCACGCTCGGCTGGCGTACCCGGCATTCAACGTGGGTAGACCAGCAGCACCACCAGATCCTCTTCGCCCACCTGTTGCAGCGCATGCGCGCTGCCCTTGCGCGTCAGCAGCGCATGACCGGCCCGCACATCATGCTGCTTTCCATCCAGCACATAGCTGCCCTGCCCGCTCACGATGTAATAGATCTCGTCCTTGTGCTGCGGATGCAGGCCGATGCCCGCGCCCTTGTGCAGCACACGCTTGCGCAGCACGAATGGCAGGCCCTGCGCATCGGCGAAGAACGGATACGCCGTGGTCGGCCCGGCGCCGCCGTGCGGGCCCGCTTGCGCGCGCGCCAGCGTGTCTTCGTGCACCACCTGCGAGCGTCGCGCAGGATCGCCGCCCTGCCCTGCATCCATCACATCGCAGTCGATGTCGCGTACCAGCGCCGGTTGCAGCGTCGGTAACACCTGCACCGCCTCGCGCAGCACCAGGCACGCCACCGCAGTGGCACCGGCCGCGCTGAAGTGCGTGCCATCGGCCTTGTTCTGCTCGGGCACGAACAGGAAGTACGGGCGTGCGCCCTGCTCGCCCAGCGCGCGGATCCATCGTGTGCTGCGGTCGTTGAGGTCGATCAGCGCAACGTGCTCGCGCGCGGCCAGCTGCTGCATGGCCAGCGTGTAACGCGCGTGCGTATCCAGCAGCGAACCGAAGTCGTACAGCAGCCGCGCCACCGGCGTGACCAGCACCGGTGTGGCGCCCTTGTCACGCGCCACCTGCACGTAACGCATCAGCAGCTGTGGATAGTCGCTTTCCGGATCGGTGTAGCGCGTGGGATCTTCAAACTTCGCGTCGTTGTGGCCGAACTGGATCAGCAGCACATCGCCACGGCCTAGTTCGGCGGCAATCGCATCCAGGCGCCCTTCGTCGATGAAGCTGCGCGTGCTGCGCCCGCCCTTTGCATGGTTGCGCACTTCGATGCGTGCCGGATCCAGGTAGCTCTGCAGCGCCTGGCCCCAGCCGGCCTGCGGCGCACGCTCGGGCCCGTATTCGGCCGCAGTGGAATCACCGGCGATGAACAGCCGTACCGGTGCCGCATGCGCGGCGGTGCACGACAGCAGCAACAGCAGCAACAGCTTCCGCATGGCCGGGCCCCGGTAGTGCCGGCCGCTGGCCGGCAACTTCATGAACAGTGGAAACATCGCCTGGATGCCGGCCAGCGGCCGGCACTACCCAAGACCGCGCTTTACCGCGCCAGCCAACCGCCATCGACCGGCAGCACTGCGCCGTTGATGTAGTCCGACGCCGACGAAGCCAGGAACACCGCCGCTCCCGCCAGATCTTCCGGGTTGCCCCAGCGGCCGGCCGGAATGCGCTCCAGAATCGCCTTGTTGCGGTCTGCATCGGCGCGCAGCGCGGCGGTGTTGTCGGTGGCCATGTAGCCCGGCGCGATCGCGTTGATGTTCACGCCCTTGCCGGCCCATTCGTTGGCCAGCAAGCGGGTGATGCCGGCGATACCGCTCTTGCTGGCGGTGTACGACGGCACGCGGACGCCGCCCTGGAACGACAGCATCGAGGCGATGTTGATGATCTTGCCGCTGCCCTGTTCGATGAAGTGGCGGCCGGCGGCCTGCGAGATGAAGAAGGCGGACTTGATGTTGACGTTCATCACGTCGTCCCAGTCCTGCTCGCTGAAGTCCACCGCATCGGCACGACGGATCAGGCCGGCGTTGTTGACCAGGATGTCCAGCCTGCCGAGGCCCTCGATGGTTTCGCGCACCACGCGCTCGACCGGCTCGATGCTGATCAGGTTGGCTTCGATGGCCAGGCAGCGGCGGCCCAGCGCGGAGATCTTCTCGATGGTTTCAGTGGGCGGGGCGATGCCGGCCACCGCGACATCGGCGCCGGCGGCAGCCAGTGCCACCGCGATACCCTGGCCCAGGCCGGTATTGCCACCGGTTACCAGAGCGACTTTTCCTTCCAGGCTGAAGGGATTGGTCATTGCGTATGCGTTCCTTGGTAGAGGCGTGCGTGATGCAGGCAAGCGACCACCGCACAGCGTGCGCGGTGGCCTGTCAGTGCTTACTTGAGCTGGCAGATGTCCAGCACGTGCATGTCGGTGTAATCCAGGTTCTCGCCACCCATCGCCCAGATGAAGGCGTAGTTGCTGGTACCGGCACCCATGTGGATCGACCACGGCGGCGATACCACCGCTTCGTTGTTCTGGATGACGATGTGGCGCTGTGCGTCCGGCTCGCCCATGAAGTGGTAGACGCGGTCGCTGTCGCCCAGGTCGAAGTAGAAGTAGACCTCGCTGCGGCGGTCGTGCAGGTGCGGCGGCATGGTGTTCCACACGCTGCCCGGCTTGAGCACGGTCAGGCCCAGCAGCAGCTGCGAGGACTGGCAGGTGGCCGGCACGATGTACTGGTAGATGGTGCGCTCGTTGCTGGTTTCCAGCGCGCCGCGATCGAGTGCAACCGCGTCCTTGATCGACAGCTGCTTGGTTTCAAAGCGCGCATGGGCCGGGGTCGAGGCCAGGTAGAACTGCGCCGGGTTGGCGGCATCCTGCGAAGCGAAGACGACGTCCTTGCTGCCCATCGCCACGTACAGGCCATCCTTCGGCCCCAGCGTGTACACGGTGCCATCGACGGTGACCGTACCGGTGCCGCTGCCGACGTTGATGATGCCCAGCTCGCGGCGCTCCAGGAACGGATGGCCGGCGGCCGAGGCCGGTTCGGTCTGCGCGGGCAGGGCCAGCGGGCCGTTGACCGGCGCGGCGCCACCCAGCACGAAGCGTTCGTAGTGGGTGTACTTCAGGGTCACCGCATCGGCGTTGAACAGGCCATCGAGCAGGTACAGCTCGCGCAGCTGATCGTTGCTGGCGCCCTTGATGGCATCGGGATGGGTGGCGTAATGGGTCTTGCAGTACATGGCTTCTCCAGAGCAGGGGGCGGGCCGATGGTTTGGCCCCGGCACGGTTCACGGTCGATTCTAGCTAGACAGGAAACCGGTGTCATTTTGCGCTGCACGATGGCGGTTGGACGGCATCGGCAGGGTGCGATCGATGGGGGAGGGGCGGGTGGAGTGTCACGACCAACGGTCGTGACCTACAGGACTGATTCCTTCTGGACGCGTCGCAAGCAAGCTGGCGACCTACAGGACTGATTCCTTTGGAATCAGTCCTCCGGCGGTTGGCAGGAATCGCGCACGATCAGGTGCGGACGCACGCTGGCGATCTGCAGCGCGGGCTGGCCTTCGGGCTGGATCAGCATGGCCGCAGCGGTGCGGCCGGTATCGCGGGTATGCCGGCGCACCGAGGTCAACGACGGCCACAGGCGCGAGGCCAGCGGGCTGTCGTCGTAGCCGATGATCGACAACTGGCGCGGTATGTTGATGCCGGCACGCAGCGCGACCTTGTAGACACCGGCCGCCATTTCGTCGTTGCCGGTGAAGATCGCGGTCGGCCGACGCTTGCCCAGCAGCAGTTTCTCGGCGGCGGCCACACCGGATTCGAAGGTGTAGCCGGCCTCGATGATGCGGTCCTTCGGCAGCTCGATGCCACGCTGCGACAGCGCCTCGATGAAGCCGGCGGTGCGTTCGTGCGCCGAGCGGTAGGCACTCGGGCCGGTCACCAGGGCGATATCGCGGTGGCCAAGCGAGAGCAGGTAGTCAGCGGCTTCAGCGGCACCATCGCGGTCGTGGGTGACCACCATCTGCGAGGTTTCATCCAGCGGCAGCGCAGCCACGCGGGTGAAGCGGCAGCCGATCTCGTCCAGCATGTCCGCCAGTGCCTGGTCTTCGGACGCACGCGGCACCAGGATCACCCCATGCAGCTTCTGCTGCTGGGCGAAGCGGCGCACGCCGTCGATGTAGCCCGGGCTGCGGCTGTCGCAGGGGTGCACCACCAGTTCGAAGCTGGAGCCACGCAGCGCATCCAGCGCGCCGTACTGCATGTCCACGATGTACTGCGCGGTGGGGTTGTCGTAGACCATGCCGATCAGGAACGAGCGGCGGAAGGCCAGGCCACGGGCCAGCGGGTCGGGGCTGTAACCGACCTCGCGCATCAACGCTTCCACCTTGTCGCGCGTGTCCTTGCGCACCAGCGGCGAGTTGTTGATGATCCTTGAAACCGTTTTCTTGGATACACCCGACAGTCGCGCGATGTCATTGATCGTGGCTGCCTTGCCCTTTGCCAATGCCGGCGTAGCGGCATCGTTCTTGTTGCGCACTGACATGTAGTGAACCCGATAAGCCTGGGGATTCCAGCGCGCGCTCAGTCCAGCGCGCGATAGCGGAAGCTGCGGAAGGTTACCGCACCGTTGCCGGCCGCATACAGCGCCGGTTTCAGTGCCAGGAACTTGCCGGCCACATTGTGATGGTAACCGGACACTTCCATCTGAACCGGATACTTCTGCCAGGTCTGGCCATCGGCACTGGAATGGATGGTGACGATGTGGCGGTTGTTGGTCACCCGCAGCCAGAGCCGGCCGCCCTTGGCACTGGCCGCCAGCCGGGTGGGGCGCTCCTCGCCGTAGCGGTGCATGACGAACTGCTCGCCGTTACTGCCCACGCCCACGTACAGGCGGTCGCTGTAGAACAGCAGCGCACCGCCGACCGCGCCGGGGGCGATCTCCATCTGCACCTCGAACTGGTAGGCCGGGTCGCCGGCGATGGTGGTCAGCGGCGAGGCATCGCGCGGCGTGCTGCCCTTGCCCTGCAGCACCAGCCCGTCGCCGCTGAAACGCAGGCGCCGGTATTCATCCACCGCCGGGTTGAAGAACGCCCACTGCGGGCCCAGCGTACGGCCGTTGAAATCATCGGACAGGGCCATCCCGTGCGGCGTCAGCGCGCTGCCCGATGGCTTGCGCAGCGGCTGCCCAAGATCACCGCCCTTGGCCACGAACCAGCCATCGGTGGTCCATTCGATCGGCTCCAGCAGCGCCTGCCGGCCCAGCGTCCAGAAGCCGTTTTCGTAGCCGTGGTACATCATCCACCAACGGCCGTCGGTGCCTTCGATCACCGTGGCGTGGCCGCGCGACCACCACGGTTCGGCGGCGGACTGCGTGCGCATGATCGGGTTGTTCGGCGCGTTCACCCACGGGCCGTGGATCGAGCGCGAGCGTGCGGTGATCACCATGTGCCCGGTCGGCGGGCCGGCGGTGCCGCCCACTGCGGTGGTCATGTAGTACCAACCATCGCGGAAGTGGATCTTCGGCCCTTCCTGGGCGTAGGCCTCTACGTCCCAGCTTTCCGGGTAGCGCCAGCCGTCGTACACATGCTTCGGCGTACCCGCCACGCTCAGGCCGTCATCGGCCAGCTGCACATAATCGCCACCACTGAGGAACAGGTAGCGCTTTCCGTCTTCACCCACCGCGTGGCCGGGATCGATGTAGCCGCCCAGGCCGATGTCGATCGGCGCGCTCCAGGGACCCTTGATGTCATCGGCCCAGACCACGAAGTTGCTGCGGCGCTCACCGGTGCGCGCCGGGAAGTAGATGAAGTAGCGGCCCTGGTGCTTGACGATGTCCGGCGCCCAGATCGCGCCCACGTTCTGCGTGATCGCATGGCCGAGCGGCTGCCAGTTCACCAGGTCGCGCGAGTGCCAGATCGGCAGGCCGGGGTAGGCATCGAACGAGGACAGGGTGAGGTAGTAGTCGTCGCCGTCCTTCAGCACCGACGGATCGGGCCTGTCACCGGCCAGCACCGGGTTGAGGAAGGTGCCATTGCCGAGGTCAGCCTGGCGCTGGTGCTCGATGCCGCGCTTCCACTGCGCAGGCACGGGATCGGCAGCCAGTGCGGGCAGCGCAGCCAGCATCAGGCCAAGCAGGGCAGTTGCAGCAGCGCGGCGCAGCATCGGTGTCATGGGATTGCCTCCGGTCATCAGGCGCGCAGCGTGGCGGGCAGCCACAGCGACAGCGCTGGGAAGAAGGTGACGATCAGCAGTACGCCCAGCGCGGCGAACCAGAATGGCCAGATCGTGCGCATGCTCTGCCCGACGCTGATCTTGCCGATGGCAGTGCCGATGAACAGCACCGAGCCCACGGGTGGCGTGACCAGTCCGAGGCCGCCGGCCAGCACCAGCACCAGGCCGAAGTGGATCGGGTCGATGCCATAGGCCCTGGCCACCGGCAGGAAGATCGGCGTGCAGATCAGGATCAACGGTGCGAGGTCCATGAAGGTGCCCAGCAGCAACAGCATCACCACGATCATCAGCAGCACCATGCACTGGCTGTGCGCGAACGACTGCAGGAAGTCCACCGCCACCGCAGGCACCTGCAGGTAGGCCAGCAGCCAGCCGAACACCGCTGCGGTTGCGATCACGAACAGGATCACGCCGGTGCTGCGTGCGGCATGGACGACGGTGTCGAAGAACTCGCGCCAGCGCAGTTGCCGGTACAGCACGGTGGTGACCAGCAGGGCGTAGACCACGGCGATGGCCGCGCTCTCCACTGCAGTGAAGATGCCGGCGCGGATACCGACAAAGATCAGCGCCACCAGACCGAGGCCGGGCAGGGCGGAGACGATGCGCAGCAGTACCGCGCGCCAGCCCGGGAACACTTCCACGCCATACCCCCGGCGACGCGCGACCACATAGCCGGTGATCATCAGCGCCAGCGTCATCAGCAGCGCCGGCACGATGCCTGCGGCGAACAGGTCGGCGATCGACAGGCCACCACCGGCAGCGGCCGAGAACAGGATCAGGTTGTGCGATGGCGGCACCAGCAGCGCCACCAGCGCGGCCGTGATGCTGACGTTCACCGCGAAATCGCGGTCGTAGCCACGCTTGACCATCTGCGGAATCATCGTGCCGCCCACTGCCGACACATCGGCGATGGCCGAGCCGGATACACCACCGAAGAACAGCGAGGACAGGATCGATACCTGGCCCAGGCCGCCGCGCAAGCGCCCGACCAGCGATGACGCCAGGGCGATCAGGCGTTCGGAGATGCCGCCGCGCATCATGATCTCGCCAGCGAAGATGAACAGTGGAATGGCGATCAACGAGGCCGAACCAGTACCGGCGGAGATCTGCTGCACCAGCACGATGCTGGGGATGTCCAGATAGAGCAGGGTGGCCAGCGCAGCGGCGGCCAACGCGTAGGCCACCGGCACGCCCAGCAGCAGCAGCGCAGCGAAAACAGAGAACAGGATGGTGATGCCCATGGATCAACGATCTCCTTCAGCGTCGGCGGCGTCGGCATCGGATGCCGTGGCCTGCAGCGCTTTCCATGCACGGTTCAGCGCGAACAGCAGCATCAGCGCGCCGCCCACGGCCAGAGGCAGGTAGTTGATGCTCTGCGGCAGGTTGGCGCCAGCGGTCTTGATGTCCATGCCATCGAGCAGCAGGTCGGCCGACCAGAACGCGATGAAGCCGCCCAACAGCGCCACCACCAGCTGGGTGAATACATCCACCGCCCGGCGCAGGCCGACACCCATGTAGGCGTGCAGCAGGAAGAAGCCGAAGTGGCGGTTGGTGTGCACGCCGCAGGCCGCGCCCAGGCTCATCGCCGTGGCCAGCAGCAGCAGGGTCACCGGCTCGGTCCAGCTGGGTGAATCGTTGATCACATAGCGGGCGAAGACCTGCCAGCCCTGCACCACCACCAGCCCCAGCAGCGCAGCCACGGCGAAGTAGATGGCGAAGTCGGCGATGCGGTCCAGCAGGCGCTGGCCGGGGCCGGTGGCGGGAATCGTCGTCTCGGTCATGGCAGTGTCCTCAGGCAGCGGCGCGGATGCGTGCGACCAGTGCGGCCAGCTCGGATTGCTGCAGGTACTGCTGCAGCAGCGGCTGGGCGGCGGCGTGGAATGCGGGCAGGTCCACCTCGTTGGCTTTCACGCCAGAGGCCAGCACCGCGCGACGCGCAGCATCTTCGGACGCATCCCATTGCGCGCGCATCACCTTCACCGAGGCGCGCGCGGTCTCCAGCAACAGCTGGCGATCAGCCGGCTGCAGGCGCTCGAAGCTGGCGCGCGACATCAGCAGCACGTCCGGCGCATACGAGTGATCGCTCTGCGACCAGTACTGCGCGGCCTCGAAGTGCCGGCTGGAATGGAAGCTGCGCATGTTGTTCTCGGCGCCATCGATCATGTGCGTTTCCATGCCGGAGAACGTATCGCCCAACGACATCGGCGTGGGGTTGGCGCCGAGCAGGCGCATCAGCTGGATGAAGATGTCCGAGGACGCCACACGCAGTTTCAGCCCGTGCAGATCACCGGGCTGCACGATCGGATGCTTGGTGTTGTAGAAGCAGCGCGCGCCGGAATCATAGATGGCCAGGCCGACCAGGTCGCGGCTCTCGAAACCACGCAGCACCGCATCGGCGATGCCGCCATCCAGTGCGGCGCGCTGGTGCGCGACCGACTCGAACACATACGGCAGGCACAGTGCCTGGGTCAGCGGGAAGGCGTTGTTCAATGCACCGGCATACACGCGGGTGATGTCGATGGCACCGAAACGGGCCATGTCGATCGCTTCCGATTCGCGACCGAGCTGGCCGGAATGGTATTGCCGCAGGCGCAGGCGACCGTTGCTTTCGCGCTGCAGGGTTTCGCCGATCCACTTCACCGCGGTCACGGTGGGGTAGTCGGCCACGTGCACGTCGGTAGCCGTCAGCAGCTGGCCACCATCGATGGCATTGGCGGGCCCGCGGCCACAGGCCGCGAGCATCGGGGTGGCCAGCGCAGCAGCGCCGCCGGCCAGGAAATGTCGTCGTGTGATCATCTGCGCCCTCCCGCGCGTGTTCACCGGGTCGTGCGGCGGTCACCCAGCCGGCACGGCCCTGCAGGCAATTTCGCCGAAGCCGGCAAACCGCACCAGCGCCGTCTGCCCCACGGTGATGTCATGGATGCCGGTGGCGTTGCCGGTGGCGATCAGGTCGCCCCGCTGCAATGGCCGGCCGCGCAGTGCCGAACGGGACAACGCGAACGCATATGCCGCGCGCAGGCCGCCGGGCAGGCGGGTCGCACCGCCGGTGCCGACTACCTCGCCCTCGATCAGGGTTTCGGCACGCAGGTCGGTTTCGTCGCGGGCGGTCCAATCGGCAATCTCCGGCCCCAGCACCAGGCCGTTGTTGTTGCCGAAGTCGGACACCACCACGCGCGGGCCGAGTTCGTTGATCGTCGCCAGCGGGCTGCTGGCCACTTCCACACCGATGTAAAGGCGCGCCGGCAGCGCTTCAGCCTGCTCGGGGGTCCAGTGCAGCTGTCCGGTCGGAGCGTCCTCCAACAACTCCAGCACGTACTCCGCCTCGACCGCGCCAAAGCCGCCGACGAACACCGGAATATCCACTGTTCCACCGGTAGCATTTTTCAGCTGACGCGAGAAAACCGGGCCCAGCAGGCGATCGTCCCCGGACGCATCGCGGCGCTCGGCGGCGATGTAGCCGACCTTCCAGCCCACCACTTGGTCACCCCAGCTGGCAATAGCCAGATCCTGCACCTGGTAGGCAGCCACCAGGTCAGGCGGGACAAGGCCCGGGAAGCCGGGCAGGGCCTGGCCGCTGCGGCGTGCGGTGGTGAAAGCGTGGGCGATCGCGGCCGCATCGTCCGGCGCCGGCGTCTGCCCATGTATGCCGTGTTCGTTGCTCAAGAACGGTCTCCCTCTGGCGTTGTTGCACTGCCCATCGACAGCGTCTGCAGGAGGTGTATATGGTAAACCGGTGTCATCGCGCAAGCCGCAGCGCATCACGAGCGCTTGCCGGTGACCTCGGCCACTCTGTCATCTCCCCGCTGGAGCCCTGCCCACCATGCGTTTTCCCCGTGTGCTGTTGTTGCTGTCAGGTCTGCTGCTGACCGTCCCCGCATCTGCGGCCGATGTGCCGTTGCGCGCAGACGAACGCCTGGGCCAGGAACTTGCTGGCGAGCAGCTGGCACTGTGGCCGGCCGGGCAGGTCCCCGGTGAAACGGGCACTGCGCGGCCGGTCCGCGTGGTCGAGCGCAGCGATGATCCGGCCCACCCCGATCGCTTCATCGACCAGGTCGATGCGCCCTATCTGCTGGTACACACGCCGGCCCGTGCCAACGGCCGCGCGCTGCTGGTGATTCCCGGTGGCGGCTACCAGCGCGTGGTGATCGACAAGGAGGACAGCGCGCTGGTGCCGGAGTGGGTGGACCGTGCCGGCTACACCCTGTTCGTGCTGCGCTACCGCCTGCCGCAGGCCGGTCGCGACCGCCAGGCGGCGCTGGCCGACGCGCAGCGCGCACTGCGCGTGGTGCGCGACCAGGCCGCACGGCGCAGGCTGGATGCCGACAGCGTGTCGGTGATGGGTTTCTCCGCCGGTGGCCACCTGGCCGCACGGCTGGCCATCAGCTTCGATGCGCCGATCTACCCGCCGCGCGATGCCATCGACCGCCTCAGCGCGCGTCCGGCACGCGCGGTGCTGGTGTATCCGGTGATCGATATGGGTCCGCATGCTCACAGCGGCTCACGCAGGCGTCTGCTGGGCGAGCAGGCCGATGCGGCGCTGGCTGCGCAGTATTCGATGCAGCAGCACGTACGCGCGGACATGCCGCCGACACTGCTGATCCACGCCAACGACGACCGCGTGGTCAGCGTGCGCAACAGCGAGGTGATGGCGCACGCGCTGGCCAAGGCGGGTGTCGAACACGAGCTGCATCTGTTCGCCCATGGTGGCCATGGCTTCGGCATGCGCATACCGCCCGATTCGACACTGGCCGTATGGCCGCTGCTGGCACAACGCTGGCTGCAGGCGACGGAGGCCGCGCCTTGAACGCAGGGACGACCGACCTGCAGCGCCGCCGTTTCCTGCTCGACAGTACACGCTGGGCGCTGGCCACCGGTACCCTCGCAGCGCTTCCTGCTTCCGCGATGCCTGGACCACGCGATGACACGCAGATCGTGGCGCGCGTCCGTGGCGGCCGCGTGCGCGGCCAGCGCGAGCAGGGGGTTCACGTGTTCCGCGGCCTGCGATATGGCGCCGACACTGCGGTCTACCGATTCCAGCCGCCGCGCCGCGAGACAGGCTGGCGTGGTATCGCCGACGCCCTGGAATACGCCGCCTCTGCGCCCCAGACCGGGGCGGATGGTCCGGGCAGCGAAGATTGCCTGTTCCTCAACGTATGGACGCCGGCACTGGGCGACAACGGCAAGCGACCGATCCTGGTGTACCTGCATGGCGGCGGCTTCAACAACGGTTCTGGCAGCGACCCGCTGTACGACGGCAGCGCGCTGTGCCGACGCGGCGACGTGGTGGTGGTCACCGTCAATCATCGTCTGAACACCTTCGGCTACCTGTACCTGGGTGCGCTGGGCGATCCGCGTTATGCGGCCTCCGGCAACGTCGGCCAGCTCGACCTGGTGCAGGCGCTGCAGTGGGTGCACGAGCACGCCGCAGTGTTCGGTGGCGATGCCGGCAACATCACCGTGTTCGGGCAATCCGGTGGCGGTGCCAAGATCGCCACGCTGATGGCGATGCCCGCAGCGGAGGGCCTGTTCCAGCGCGCGTGGACGATGAGCGGGCAGCAGGTCACCGCGGCCGGTCCGCGTGCGGCGGCGCAACGGGCTTCGATTGCGATGGATGCGGTGGGCGCGCCCGACCTGCGGGCGCTGCTGCGCTTGCCCGCGGCCGACCTGCTGGCCGCCACCCGCGCACGCGATCCTTCGCGGGTGGAAAGCAGCGCGCTGTACTTCGGCCCGGTGCTGGATGACGTGGTGCTGCCGGTGCATCCGTTCTGGCCACAGGCACCGGCGCAGTCCGCGTCGATTCCGATGGTGATCGGCAACACCCGCGATGAGACGCGCGCCTTCCTTGGCAACGATCCCGCCAACTTCACGCTGACCTGGGAGAGTCTGCCGGCGCAGCTGCAGAAGCAGCAGTTCGTCGATCTTCTGCCCTCGGTGGTGATCGCAGAGTATCGACGCCTGTACCCGCACTACACGCCGTCGGAAGTGTTCTTTGCCGCCACCACGGCCGGCCGTTCCTGGCGCGGCGCGGTGGAAGAGCTGGAAGCACGCGCCCGGCAGACAACCGGTGCCGCACGGACCTGGGCCTACCAGCTCGATTGGCCGTCACCGGTGGAAGAGGGACGTCTGCGCGCGTTCCACACGCTGGATATTCCGCTGGTGTTCGACAACGCCGGCCTGCCCGGTGCCCGCACCGGCGGTGGTGAAGATGCCATTGCACTGGCGGTGACGATGAGCGATGCCCTGATTGCGTTTGCGCGCAACGGCGATCCGAATCACGCAGGAATGCCGCAATGGGCCCCGTATTCATTGCCGCACCGGCAGACGATGCTGTTCGATCGGCACAGCCGCATGGTTGACGATCCACGCGCGGGAGAGCGTGCGCTCTATGCAAAAGTGCCGTTCGTGCAACGTGGCACGCAGTGATGACACCGCGGTGCAAACATTCTGTTAACCCGCCTCGGCTAGAGTCGGTTCATGGAAGCGATGTTCACGCCACCGCCGTTCACCGGCCGCGAGCGCTTGATTGCAGGAATTGATGCCGCCGTCTGCCTGGTCGATCCGCAGGCAATCACCGGTGCGCTGCAACGGGTGCTGCGCGAGGCCATCGTCGATCCACTGATCGACCTGCCACCCTGCGTACGTTGTCCCGTGGATGGCCATTACGCGCGCCGCGAACTGCATCGAAGCCCCACGCTGGGCTACAGCGTGATTGCGATGTGCTGGGGCCCGGGGCAGGGCACGCCGCTGCACGACCACGATGCGATGTGGTGCGTGGAAGGGGTCTGGCAGGGCGAGCTGATCGTGACCCCGTACGCGCTGCTCGAACAGCGTGGCGAGCGTCACCGCTTCGCCGCGCAGGACACGCTGTACGGGCTCCGCGGCAGCGCCGGCAGCCTGATCCCGCCGCACGAATACCACACGCTGCGCAACGCCAGCGATCAGGACATAGCGGTGTCGGTACACGTCTACCAGGGCGTGATGGAGCGCAGCGCGGTGTTCGATCCGCTGGATGACGGCTGGTACCAGCGCCGGGTGAAGGTGATGGAGACCGAGGCGTCCTGATCGCAACCAAGCGTCACCGCGGCACGTCCGCCACATTGTTGAGCCGCGTCACTTCCTCACCGCCATCGGCCAGTGCAACACGCACGCGCAGGCCACTGCGATCACCGGCCGGCAACGGCAACGACACCACTGCGGTCTTCGGCAACAGGTCAGTCGGTGCAGCCATCGCCGGCACGTCGGTGCGTACGATCTCGCGGCCCCGCGCATCTTCCAGCACCGCCACGCCCACGCCGCTGGCCACATGCCCAAGGCCGTGCACGGTCACGTGCACCTGGCGCCCGTCCACACGTACATCACCACGGCCCACGCCCAGATCCGGGCGTGTTTCCACCGGCGTCCCCGCAGACACACGCTCGAATTCGAATACCTCGGTGCGGCCTGGCTGGAACTGCATCGGTATCGACGCACTCGTCTCCAGCTGCACCGTTCGCTCGCGCGGCGTACCGTCGATGCGGCCATCGTCATCGCCATCCGCGCCACTGCGCACCCGCCAGGTTCCGCTGGCCACGTTCCAACCCGTCATGTCGGCGGCAATCACGCGCGCGCCGAGGTTGTGGCTGGTGACCGTGAAGCGCTCGCGCGAGGGCGCATGCACCAGCAGTGCGACCTGTTCCGCCGCGCCTTCACGATCGAAGCGCCAGCTGACGGTGTGCCCGGGCCAGCTCTGGTTGCGCTTCAGGGCGATGCCACCCAGCCGTGCACGCTGCAGGAACTCGCTCGGCGCTTCCACCCGGTCGGACCACCAGTGGCCCTCGGTGTTCATGTACGCACGTTGCACCTTGGCCTGCAGGCCATCGGCATGCAGTGCGTCGATGTACTTGCGTTCCCCGCTGGCCTGCCAGGCCATCAGGCTGGCGAAGCCGGTCTTCCCGGCATCGGCATCGGCGGTCAGCAGCGGGTACCAGTCCTGCTGCCGGCCGAGCGCCTCCACGTAGTTCTCGCCGAGGTTGGCCAGCGCGCCGGGGCCGCCGCGCTGCACGCGATAGTCCAGTGCCTGCAGGTACTTCGCATCACCGGTCCAGCGCCATGCCGCCCAGAAGGTGTGCATCGTGTCGCCGCTGCCGGAGCCGTTGTTGAGTTCGCCGCCACGGGTCTCACCCGTCGCCCAGTTGATCTCGTTGGGCAGGGTGAAGCGGCCCTTGTCGTCGCTGCCGGCATGGGCCAGATAGCCATCGGCCAAGCCGATCACCAGCCGGCGCCCGGTCGGGTCGGCGTTGTACTGGCCCAGCAGGAACGCCGGATGCAGCACCGGGAACGAATACGGCTTCTGCCACTGCCAGTTCGGTTCGCGGTAAATCTTGTTGCCACCGAACCAGTTGCTGGAGAACAGCAGATGACCCTGCGGGTTGCGCAGGATGATGCGCTCGTCGAACGCCTTCACCGTTTCCATCAATCGTTCCAGGGTCAGTGGATCGCCCCAGTTGAGGTAGAGCATCGCGCTGTTGGTGTTGATGCCTTCCTCGTAGGAATGCAGCTCATCGGTCTCGATGGTGCTGAGGCCATTGCTGAACATGCCATTGCGGTACACCGCGTCGGACAAGGCAGTCAGTGAGGCATTCAGTCGGTCCGGCTGCACGCCCATCAGGGCCAGCCCCGGCCATTGCTGGGTCAGGTCGGAATCATCGGAGATGCCGCCACCGAAATCGCCGTAGGCCACCTGGCGCTGATCGATCCACCAGTCGACGAACTGCCGCACCTGGGCCAGGTCCTGCACCTGGTGGAAGGCCCATGCAGGTACCCCCTTGGGCACCTCCGGCGCGGTGTACGGCGGGCGGCCCTGGCTGTTGTAGCTGATGTAGTTCCAGTACAACCGGCCCAGCTCGTGATCCGGGTCGACCCGCAGCAGATCGCTCAGGTCCGCGTAGACGCGCGCATACAGGCGCTGGCGCTTGGAGGTGGTGTGTTCCTCCACCAGGAAGCCCCAGTTGTCGCGCACCTGGTTGAAGCGGTCGGCCACGTGCTCCTTGATCGCATCGGCGCGTGGCTTGAACACCAGCCGCACCTGTGCACCATCCAGCGACGCCGCATCGAAGCCGGGAGCAGCCGAGGCGATGCTCAGCCACAGGCTGTCGGGCGTAAGGATGCGGTCGCGCAGGTCCAGCCACAGCGTGCGCTTCTGCCCGGGCTGCACCGAGACCGAAACATCGATCATGTCGCGCGCCGGCCAGATCGGATCCTTGATGCGGATGTTCAGCGGGATCAGGCCGTCGTGCGTTGCCGGCAGGTCCAGCGTGGGGATGTCGATGGCCACGCCGTCCAGCCCGTCATGCATGTTTTCCCAGCTGTAGGCCCAGCTGCGGATCAACGGCTGGTTGGCCGGCGCATCACCCACGCCGGAGGGAATCAACACGTGCACGATCGGCTTCGGCTGGGCCGGCAGCGTGTCGGCGCTGCGCCGTCGCGAGCCTGCGCCCTTCGGCAGCGCCATCACCGTGCTGCGTTCGGCCGCCGGGTAGCGGCCCTCGATGTAGCGGCGCAGCGTGTCCAGGTTGGTGTAATCGGGCAACGCCTGGCTGTCGATGACATAGGCCTGTTTGACCGTGCCATCGGGCTCGGCGCCTTGGCTCACGTCATATGCCCAGATCTCCTGGATCGGCGTTTCCTGTTCAACGTTGCTGAAGCGCAGCACGCCACCGGTCTGCGCCGGAATATCGTCGACGCTGCGCACCACACCTTTGGGCCGCGTCGCCAGCACCTGCGTGGCGTGCGCCGCATCGCGGCCATGGGCCAGCGTGCCGAACGCCGCGCCGCGGATCTCCACCCGGTTGACGGTCTCGCCGGCGGGCACGGTCAGGTCCAGATGCTGGCCACCTTCCACGTAGGTGTTCCAGTCCGGCAACTGGAAGTAGTCGTTGCGGCCGGGCAGGCGCGAGCGGTTGTAGACACCCGGCCAGGTGGTCTCGGCGATGCCATCGGTGGCCTTCCACATCCACGCCTTGAGGTCGCGGGTATCGGCGAATTCGATCTTGCGGATGCGCGTGCTGGCGGCGGTCAATGCCGGTGGCGGTACTCCGTCCCAGCCGAAGCGATGCAGCCAGGCACGGTCATCCGCAGCGTTGGCAACGGCGCTGGTGACGACCTTGCCACGCGCGAGCGCACTGACGGCCGCAGCGTCAAGCATGCGGTCGTACACGCGGATGTGCTGGAAATCGCTGCCGCGCAGGAAGTTGTAGCGACTCTGCACCTGATAGGGCGCCATTACCCGTCCGGCCAGGCCGAGCTGGTCCAGCGCTGCATCGTAGTCACCGCTGGCCTGCACACGCGCCACCTCGCGACCATCGACGAACAGGCGCACGCCCTGGTCTTCATCCCAGGCGAAGGCCAGGTGCAGCCACTGGTCCGCGCGTGGCGGCGTGTCCATGCGGAACGACACACGCGTGCGTGCCAGGTTCGCATCGGTGACGAACGCATCGAAGCCGTGCCCGTTCCAGTCGATGCGCAGCCAGGCCATGTCCCAGCTGCTGTGGTCGGCATAGCCGACGCGGAAGATCACGAACGGTGCTTCGCCCACCGCATAGCGCGCGCGCCAGTCGAAGGCGAGGGTGCCGCGCTGGGCGAGGATGTTGCCGGGCGCATCCCAGGCCAGCACACCGTCGTCCTGCCACTGGATCGCCTTGCCGCGCGCTCCGTCGTCGACGATGTCGACCTTGTCGCGGAAGTTCGGCACCGCTTCCCCGTGCGCCACCACGGCCTCCAGCCCCTTGCCGGCATCGACGTGGAACAGCAGCGTGGGCGCATCGGTAGCGGCCATCGCGGGGCCGGCAGCCAGGGCCGCTGCGAGCAGCAGGCAGCGGGACAGGGTCGAGCGGTGCGGCATCAGGCGTTTCCTTTCAACGGGCGACGGCCGGCAAGGGCCGCCGGACCGTAGCAAGGCCACGCCGCGACGGCACCTTGCGGCGCAGCAGCGATCGTGGCGAACGACGACGTGCCGGGTGGCACGCCGTCGGCGTTGCTCAGAACTTGTAGCGCAGCCCCAGCAGGTACTGGCGGCCGGTCTCGGTGTACTGCAGCGGCAGGCGACCGGTCAGCGGCGAGTACACCCACTCGTCGGAGGCTTCGTTGGTCAGGTTGATGCCTTCCAGGCTCAGTTCCAGCTGGTCGCTGATCTTGTAGCGGATGGACGCATCGAACACCGTGGTACCGGTCATGCCGTGGTAGCCATCGAGGTTGAAGCCGGTTTCCTGGCCCGGTGCCTGGGTCAGGTAATCATCGCGGTTGGTGGCCGAGATGCGCCCGGCGAACGTCTCGCCTTCATAGAACAGCGTGGCGTTCCACGACGACTTCGACAGGCCGGTCAGGTCGGTCTTCATCACCGGCTGCCCGGCCGCGTTGATGTACTGGATCTTCGATTCCACCCAGGTGTAGTTCAACTGCACGCCCAGGTTGGCCCACTTGCCCGGCAGGAAGGTGAAGGGCTGGGTGTAGTTGGCTTCCACGCCGTGCAGTTCACCGCCCGGGGTGTTGACCGGCTTGGTATAGGTGAAGTCATCGGTGGGTGAGGCACCGGTGCCAGTCAGCAGCGAGGCGGGCAGGCCACTGTCGCTGAACGGGCGCACTTCGCGGGTGGTCTGCACGAAGCTCTCGATGTCCTTGTAGAACAGGCCGATGCCGGCCATCGCGCCTTCGGAGAAGTACCACTCGAAGCCGAGGTCGACATTGGTTGCGCGGATCGGATCCAGCACCGGGTTGCCGCTGGAGATGGTGCGCGCACCACCGGCCACGGCCACCGTTGCGCCCGGCGTCAGGCTGCCCAGCCCCGGGCGGCTCATCACCTTTGCCGCACCCAACCGGATCAGGAAGTCCGGGGTGACTTCGGCCACCAGGTTGAACGAGGGCAGGGTATCGTCGTAAGTGCGGCTGACCGTCGTTTCGACGGTGCCGTTGGCCAACGTCGACTGACCGGTGGACGACTGCTTGGTGCGCACGTAGCGCACGCCGAAGTTGCCCGACAGCGGCAGCGAGCCCAGTTCAGTGGAGAACTCGCCCATCAGGTAGGCGCCACGGTCCTTCTCTTCGACGCTGCGCACGTTGTTGGCACGCGGGGCGACGGCGAAGGTGCCGCTGTTGCTGTAGATGTCCAGCTGTTCGGCGATCGCATCCAAGTCCGGCACGACCCAGTTGGACGGACTGCCGTTGATGCCCTTCAGTCCGGCCTGCTCGGTCAGGTCCGCCGGCACGATCCTGTTGCCGCCGGCGAAGTTGGGCACGGCCAGTTCGCTGGCGCGGCGCAGTTCGACGGTCTTGAACGTGTAGTCCTTGGCCAGCACGCCGCCCTTCAGGCGGAAGCCCGGGCTGATGTTCCAGTTGAAGTCGATCTGGCCGGTGTCGAAGTCGTTGTCCACGTACTGCGGACGCAGGCGGATCTCGGCCAGTTCCCAGCCGTTGGGATTGGTCGGGTCGATGCCGTAGTTGAGGATCGGCGCACGGCTGTTGCCACGGTAGTCGTAGCTGTAACCGTCGACATCGTACTTGTCCATGATGACGGTGGTCTGCACCGGGTTCTCGTGCTTGGAGCGCGAGATGCCGATCTTGCCGGACAGGGTGAAGTCATCGCCGAAGCGGTGCTGGCCGTTCAGCGCGATCTGCTTGAACTCGGTGCTCCACTCGTCGTGGCGGTTCTCGGTGCGGATGTCGACATTGTCGAACTCGCCATAGAGCAGCGCGTTGTCGCGGATCTCTCCGTTCCTGACGATGGTGGCCGGCTTGCCTGACAGGCGCGCATTGGCATTGGCGCCGCGACTGAAGGAGATCGCTTCGATGTAGTGCTCGTCGCGCGTCGCATCGATCTTCGAGTACAGCGCATCCAGCGAGATCTCGGTGGCGTCGTTCGGCTTCCACTGCAGCGAACCGGTTACGCCCAGCCGCTTCTGTTCGTGTTCCATCTGCACGTAGCGCGGGAAGCGCGGATGGAACACGTTGGCGCCACGCGCGGCGGCGAACGGCGAGGACGCGGCGAAGTTGCCGTTGCTCGGGCCGTTGGCCCAGCGCCCGGTGTTGGAACCTTCCTCCAGCGCCTGGCGCTCGGAATAGGCCACCGACAGCAATGCGCCGAAGGTGCCATCGGCGAAGGTGTTGGAGACCAGTGCGGCAATGCGCGGGTCGGCCTTCTCGGCCATCGCGTTGTAGCTGGCCTGGCCACTGGCGGCGAAGGTGAAGCCGTCGTAGTCGAACGGACGCGCGGTGCGCAGATCGACGGTGGCGCCCAGCGAGCCTTCCTCGACGTCGGCCGAAGCAGTCTTGCGCACCAGCAGCTGCGAGAACAGGTCCGAGGCGAACACGTTGAAGTCGAAGCCACGGCCGCGGTTGGTGCCGCCGCTCTGGTCACCGGCGCCGACCGTGGTCAGCGCTTCCATGCCATTGATGCGCACGCGGGTGAATTCCGGGCCGAGGCCACGCACCGAGATGTTGCGGCCTTCGCCGGCCTCGCGGGTGATGACCACGCCCGGGATGCGCTGCAGCGACTCAGCCAGGTTCAGGTCCGGGAACTTGCCGATGTCCTCGGCAACGATGGCATCGACCACGCCGGCTTCGCCGCGCTTGATGTCCAGCGCCTTCTCCACGCTGGCGCGGTAGCCGGTGACGGTGACCGTATCCAGGTCGGTGGCGTTCGGGTTGGCGCTCTGCTGCTGCGCGCCGGCGTTGCCTGCCAGGGCCAGTGCGACGGCCAACGCGAGCAAGGTAACCGGTGTCTTTTTTTCATGGTTCCGAGAATGCATGCCTTTCCCCTCTCCCAAAGGTCTGGTATCGCGGCTGTTTCAGCGTGATGACACCGCTGGTCAGGGCGGACGTTAACAGCACGTTCCCGATCCGGCATCTTGCACCGCAACAGATCTGAAATGTCTCCAAGACGCTTGCAGGACAATGCTTCCAACAGTTTGGTAGGCTTAGGCCAAGGCCAGGCGGGATCGAAATGACACCGCTAGCCAATTCCACGCCCCACGCGTGGTCCACTACCACGCCGCCCAGTGTCACATGCGGGCGGCACGCGTGAAGGAGCAGAAAATGGGTCGTATCGTGTGTTTCGGGGAATTGCTGCTGCGCCTGGGTGCACCCGGTCGCGAACTGCTGCTGCAGTCGCCGCAGCTGCAGGTGCACGTCGGTGGCGCCGAGGCGAACGTGGCTGTCTCGCTGTCCCGTTTTGGACATGACGTGGCCATGGTCAGTACCGTCGCCGGCAACGCGCTTGGCGCGCATGCGCTGGCCGAACTGCGCCGGCATGGGGTCGATACGCGCAGCGTGCGCGAAGATGCCGACGGCCGCATGGGCCTGTATTTCCTGACCACCGGCGCGGTGCAACGGGCCAGTGAAGTGGTCTACGACCGTGCCGATTCGGCATTCGCCAACAGCACCGCCACCGACTACGACTGGCCGGCACTGCTGCAGGGCGCGCAGTGGCTGCACCTGTCCGGGGTCAGCCCGGCGCTGGGCCCGGACGTGGCGCAGGCCACGCTGGCCGCAGCGCGCGCCGCGCGTGCGCTGGGCGTGCGTGTGTCCTTCGACGGCAACTTCCGGCCGAAGCTGTGGCAGCGCTGGGGCGGCGATGCGCAGGCGATCCTGCACGAACTGTTCGCGCAGGCCGACATCGTCTTTGCCGATTACCGCGATATCGAAGTCATCCTCGGCCAGCGCTTCGAACAAGCCGACTTAGTCGCGCGCGTGGAAGCGGCGGCGGCGGCGGCGTTCGAAGCGTTCCCGCAGCTGCAATGGCTGGCCTGCACCCAGCGGCAAACGCTGAGCGTGGACCACCATGCGCTGGGCGCGCTGCTGCTTGGCCGCGATGGCACCCGCGCACAGGCCCCGGTACGCCAGCTGCAGGGCATCGTCGACCGCATCGGCGGTGGTGATGCCTTCGCGGCAGGCATCCTGCATGGCATCCTGTCCGCCTTCGATGCCGACGCCACCGTGCGCTTCGGCCTGGCCGCCGGGGGCCTGAAGCACTCCATTCCCGGCGATTTCAATCCCGTCAGCGAAGCTGATGTGTTGGCCCTGATGGGCGAGGAGCGATTCGATGTCCGGCGCTGATCCACGCGTTCGTGCGGTACTGAAACTGGCACCGGTGATTCCGGTGTTCACCCCCGATGACATCGACGATGCGGTGCAGGTCGCGCAGGCGCTGTTCCGTGGTGGCCTGCCGGTGATCGAGGTGACCCTGCGCACGCCGCGTGCGCTGGAAGCCATCAAGGCGATGGTCGACGCCGTGCCGGATGCGGTGATTGGTGCCGGCACCGTGCTCGATGCCGCGCAGATGCAGGCGGTGAAACAGGCCGGCGGCCGCTTCGCGGTGTCGCCCGGGGCGACCCCACGGCTGTATGCCGCCGCACGCGATGCCGATCTGCCCTACCTGCCGGGTGTGGCCACCGGTTCGGAGCTGATCGTCGGCCTGGAACATGGCCTGGATACCTTCAAGTTCTTCCCCGCGGTGCAGGCCGGTGGTGCCGCGATGCTGTCGGCGTGGCACGGTCCGTTCGGCGATGTGCGCTTCTGCCCGACCGGTGGCATCAGTGCGCAGACCGCCAGCCAGTTCCTGCATCTGCCCAACGTGCTGTGCGTGGGCGGCTCTTGGCTGACCACCGCCGCACTGATGCAGACCCGAGACTGGGACAGCGTCGAGCGCCTGGCGCGCGAGGCTGCGGTGCTGGCGGGCTGATCCCTCGGCCCCTGCTGGAGCCGGGCACAGACCCGGCGCCAGCGCATCCGCTCAGCCGCGTGGCGTACCCAGCCGCCGGTACAGGGTGCTGCGGTTGATCCCCAGCCGCTTGGCGGCCGCGCTGACGTTGCCCAGGCATTCGGCCAGCGTCTGGCGCATGGCCGCCTCGGCGATCTCCTCCAATGCCCCGCTGGCAGGCACTGCTGGCGCGGTGGACGTGCCAGCACGCACGTCCGCGGGCAGCAGCTGCGCGCCCACCGGTTGACCCGGCTCAGCCAGTGCGGCCAGCGTGCGCAGGCAGGCACTCAGCTGGCGCAGGTTGCCGGGCCAGGCATGGGCGGCCAGCGTCGCGCGCGTCTGCGCCGACAACGCATGGCCCTGTCCCAGCTGCTGCCACAGGGCATCCACCACGGCAGCGCGATCGGGGTGCTGCCGCAACGGCGCCAGGGTCACCACGTGGTCGGCGATGCGGTAGTACAGATCCGCACGGAAGCGACCGGCATCCACCGCCTGCGGCAGTTCGCAGTGGCTGGCGCAGACCAGTGCGAAATCCAGTTTCACCGGCTTGCCGCCGCCCAGCGGTGACAGCTCGCGTTCCTGCAGCACGCGCAGCAGGCGCGGTTGCAGCGCCAGCGGCATGTCGCCGATCTCATCGAGGAACAACGTACCGCCCTCGGCCTGCCGCAGCAGGCCCGGGCTGCCCTGCCGGCGCGCACCGGTAAAGGCACCCTCCTCGTAGCCGAACAGCTCTGCTTCGATCAGGCCTTCCGGTAGCGCCGCGCAGTTCACCGCGACGAAGGGCTTTCCCGCACGCGTGCTGCGTGCGTGCACTTCCCGCGCGAAGACTTCCTTGCCGGTGCCGGTCTCACCCTGCAGCAGCACCGGCAGCCCGGCCTGCAGCACGCGTCCTGCGGTGGCCAGCTGCTGTTGCTGCCCGGTATCGAACAGTGGTCCCTGTGCACGGACCGGCAACGGCGAGGTCGGCCCAGGCGTAGCCACACTGCGTCGCGACGCACGGGCCTCGTGCACGCCGTACAGACGACGGCCCTGGCGATCAAGCAGCACGCCGTCATCGGCCAGGCGCGACAGCGGCTGTTCGAACAATGCTTCGTATGGCGTGCGGCCGATGTCCTGGCGATCCAGCCCGAACAAGGCAAGGCCGGCACGATTGGCCGCGACCAGGCGACCGCCGCGGAAGCCGAGCACGCCTTCGCGCGCACTGCCCAGCAGCGCGGGCTGATGATGCAGGCGCAGCAGCTCGCAGTCGGCCAGGCCGTCGGCGAAACCGCGGTGCTCGATCTGCGCTACCGCCTGCCGCACCAGCGCCAGCGCGTGCACGTGTGGCAACCGCGCGTCGCCGGACACATCGAGCACACCCAGGCATTGCCCGTAGGGGTCCAGGATCGGCACGGCCGAACAGGTGAGGATGCCGTGCGGGGCGAAGTAGTGCTCGCCGCCACGCACCTGCAGCGCACGCCCGTCGACCAGCGCGGTGCCGATCGCGTTGGTGCCGACCGTGCCTTCGTCCCAGCGCATGCCCGGCATCAGCGCGACACGGCCCGCCTTGTCGAGGAAACCGGCACTGCCTTCGGCGTCGAGGATCCAGCCGTCTTCATCGGTCAGCAGCACGATGCTGCCGCTCTGGGTCATTTCCGCAGCCAGTCCATCCAGCTCCGGGCGCGCTTGTCGCCACAGGCGCTCGCGGCGCTGGCGCAGTTCGCGCAGGCGGTTGTCGGTCAGTGGTTCGGCGGCCGGCTGCGCATCCACCAGCAGGCCGTGCCGTTGGCAGCGTTGCCAGGAATGCAGGATCGCCTCGGGCACCGCGCCGACGGGAGCAGCGCCGCGCTCGAAGAAACTGCGCCGGGCACTTCCCAGGCGGGGATCGGGAGCAAGCGGGGACACCGACAGCCTCCTGTGTCGCACATTGCGACAGTTGTTGCGGAACCTGTCCCGATTAACAGCACACCCCGCGTCGGCCTGCAACGGCCGCGCCTGCTGCGCTGCCGCAGGGTGCGCGACAGGATGACCGACGGCCGGGCGATGAAGGCGTGATGCAGCGCAGCAGGCCAGAGTTGGCATCGTCTTTGCGCCTGTGGATGCACCATGCTCACCACAGGAGCCGCCATGAACGCCGTACCGTCCACCCGCCCGCATGCCACCGATCCGCGCTCCCTGTTCAAGCCGCGCTATGGCAACTACATCGGTGGCGAATGGACCGCCCCGCGCAGCGGCCAGTACTTCGACAACATCTCGCCGGTGAACGGCCAGGTGTTCACTGAAGTTGCCCGCTCCAACGCCGAGGACATCGACGCCGCACTCGATGCCGCGCACGCCGCCAAGGACGCCTGGGGCCGCACATCGGCCGCACACCGTGCGCTGCTGCTCAACCGCATCGCCGATCGCATCGAACAGAACCTGGAACTGCTGGCCCACGCCGAGACCTGGGACAACGGCAAGCCGATCCGCGAGACGCTCAACGCCGACGTACCGCTGATGGCCGACCACTTCCGCTACTTCGCCGGTTGCCTGCGCGCGCAGGAAGGCAGCTTGTCGCAGATCGACGACGACACCGTGGCCTACCATTTCCACGAACCGCTGGGCGTGGTCGGGCAGATCATTCCGTGGAACTTCCCGCTGCTGATGGCCGCCTGGAAGCTGGCGCCGGCACTGGCCGCCGGCAACTGCGTGGTGCTGAAGCCTGCCGAGCAGACCCCGGCGTCGATCCTGGTGCTGATGGAGGTGATTGGCGACCTGCTGCCGCCGGGTGTGCTCAACGTGGTCAACGGCTTCGGCCTGGAGGCGGGCAAGCCGCTGGCCAGCAGCCCGCGCATCGCCAAGATCGCCTTCACCGGCGAAACCTCCACCGGCCGCCTGATCATGCAGTACGCCAGCCAGAACCTGATTCCGGTGACGCTGGAACTGGGCGGCAAATCACCGAACCTGTTCTTCGCCGACGTGATGGCCGAGGACGATGATTTCCTCGACAAGGCGGTGGAAGGCTTCGTCATGTTCGCCTTCAACCAGGGCGAGGTGTGCACCTGCCCGTCGCGCGCGCTGGTACAGGAATCGATCTACGAACGCTTCATGGAACGCGTACTCGAACGCGTGGCAGCGATCCGGCAGGGCAATCCACTGGACCCGAACACCATGGTGGGTGCGCAGGCATCGTGCGAACAGTTGGAGAAGATCCTGTCCTACATCGCCATCGGCCGCGAGGAAGGCGCCGAGGTGCTGATTGGTGGCGACAAGGCCGCTCTCGGTGGCGACCTGGCCGGCGGCTTCTATGTGCAGCCCACCGTGTTCAAGGGCCACAACGGCATGCGCGTGTTCCAGGAGGAAATCTTCGGGCCGGTGGTGTCGGTGACCACCTTCAAGACCGAAGAAGAAGCGCTGCAGATCGCCAACGACACGCTGTACGGGCTGGGTGCCGGCATCTGGAGCCGCGATGCCGCGCGACTGTACCGGGTGGGCCGCGCGATCCAGGCCGGGCGGGTATGGACCAACTGCTATCACGCCTACCCGGCGCACGCCGCGTTCGGTGGCTACAAGCAGTCGGGCATCGGCCGCGAGAACCACCGGATGATGCTCGACCACTACCAGCAGACCAAGAACCTGCTGGTCAGCTACGCACCGAAGAAGCTCGGCTTCTTCTGAGGATTGATCGGGATCAAGGCGCGGGCATGGGGCCGGCGCCATCCTGTCTGCAAGCGCACTACGGAGAAGCACGCATGAACAGAACCATGAAGGCCGCCGTCGTCCGTGAGTTCGGCAAGCCGCTGGTCATCGAGGAAGTCGTGGTACCGCGCCCGGGGGCGGGCGAGGTGCTGGTCAAGATCGAGGCCTGTGGCGTCTGCCACACCGACCTGCACGCCGCCGAGGGCGACTGGCCGGTGAGACCGAACCCGCCGTTCATCCCCGGTCACGAGGGCGTGGGGCACGTCGTGGCCGTGGGAGGCGGGGTAGGGCACATCAAGGAAGGTGACAGGGTCGGCATCCCCTGGTTGTACTCGGCGTGTGGCCATTGCGAACACTGCCTGGGGGGCTGGGAAACGCTGTGCGAAACGCAGCGCAATACCGGCTACTCGGTCAACGGCGGCTTCGCCGAGTACGCATTGGCCGATGCCAACTATGTCGGCCTGCTTCCGAAGGAAGTGGGCTTCGTGGAGATCGCGCCGGTGCTGTGCGCGGGCGTCACCGTATACAAGGGCCTGAAGGTCACCGACACCAAGCCCGGTGATTGGGTGGCCATTTCCGGCATCGGCGGGCTCGGCCATATGGCCGTGCAGTACGCCCGCGCGATGGGCCTGAACGTTGCAGCGGTGGACGTGGACGACGCCAAGCTGGCGCTGGCCAAGCGCCTGGGCGCGCAGGTCACCGTCAACGCGCGCACCACCGATCCGGCCGCGTTCCTGAAGAAGGAAATCGGCGGCGCGCATGGTGCACTGGTCACCGCGGTTTCGCCCAAGGCTTTTGAACAGGCGCTGGGGATGGTCCGTCGCGGCGGCACGGTCTCGCTCAACGGCCTGCCTCCGGGCAACTTCCCGCTGGACATCTTCGGCATGGTGCTCAACGGCGTCACCGTGCGCGGTTCGATCGTCGGCACCCGCCTGGACCTGCAGGAATCGCTGCAGTTCGCCGCCGAAGGCAAAGTCGCCGCGACGGTCAGCACCGACCGCCTGGAGAACGTCAACGAGGTGTTCGCGCGCATGCACGCCGGCACCATCGAAGGCCGCGTGGTGATCGACTTCGCTGCCTGACCCCCTGTGCATGGCTGCCGTGCCCGTTTCCCTCTCCCACGGGCACGGCGGCCATGCCGATCTGCCGGCAGCGCCGGGCAGCCTGGCGGCCGTACAATGCTCGCATGCCCGGCACGCTCAAGACCGTCTTTCTCTCCCTGCTCGCCCTGATCGGCGCGCTGCTCGCGCTGACCCTGGTCAGCAGTGCGGCTGGCTGGCTGCCATCGCTGCTGGGCATGACACCAGGAAGCGAGGCGCAGCTCGGCTGGGACCTGGCATTCACCGTGCTCGGCGGCATCGCCGCCATTGCCTTTGCCACCTACTACGCACCGTGCTGGCCACGTGCGCATGGCACCTCGATCTGGTCGTTGCTGGTGCTCGGCGCGGGTTATGGCCTGTGGATGATGGGGGGCGATTTCCCACACTGGTTCGTCATCGGCCTGCTGGTTTCACTGCCGGTGCAGTTGTTGTTGGGCTGGTGGTTCGGTCGCCGCGCGTCGCGCGATCCGCGCTGACCGGATACAGGTAGTGCCGGCCGCTGGCCGGCAACCTGGGCGATCCTGCAGTTGCCGGCCGGCGGCTGGCATTACCGCTTCAGCGTCGGCAGCGTCTGCTTCAACGCGTCGATTCCCTGCCACGGATTCGCCTTCAAACGCTTCGCCCGTGCCAACGCCTTGTCCATCGGAAACGCATCGGCAGCACTCACCCGCGCCAGTTCCTCCCAGCGCAACGGCACCGCCACACCCGCGTTCTCGCGCGCACGCAGCGACCACGAACACACGCTGGTCGCGCCGCGTGTATTGCGCAGCCAGTCGATGAAGATCACGCCGCTGCGCTTGGCCTTGCTCATCGTCGCCACGTAGCGGTCCGGCGCCTGTTCGGCCATCGCCTGCGCGAACGCTTCGCAGAACGCTTTCGCGTCCTCCCAGTCCGCCGCAGGTTGCAGTGGCACCACCACATGCACGCCCTTGCCGCCGGACAACCGCACAAAGCTCTGCAGCCCGGTCTCCTGCAGTCGATCGCGCACATCGCGCGCACCGCGCTTGACGTCGGCCCAGCTCACGCCCTCACCCGGATCAAGATCGAACACCAGCCGGTCGGGATGCTCCGGATCGGCCACCGTCGCCCCCCACGGATGCAGTTCCAGGGTGTTCATCTGCACCAGCTGCAGCAGGCCGCGCTCGTCATCGACATAGACGTAGTCCTCGCGCCCGCTCTTCTGCTGCAGTGGCACCGCATGCACCGCATCACCCAGGCCCTGGCCATGGTGCTTCTGGAAGAAGCAGGCCTTGCCGACGCCATCGGGACAGCGCAGTAGCGACAGCGGTCGTCCACTGATTTCCGGCAGGATCCAGCGCGCCATCTGCCGGTAGTAGTCGGCAACGTCACCCTTGCTGAGCTTCTTCTTCGCAAACACCACGCGCTCGGGATGGGTGATGGCCACATCGTCGCCGTCGTCGACCGGTGTTGCACTCATCGCCAGGTCCTCCTTCTTCTTGTCACTGCGCAGTCGCTTGAAACTGGCCTGGCGCAGCAATCCTTCCTTGCCCCAGCCGCGGAACGCGACCTCGGCCACCGCCACCGGCTTCACCCAGCGCACGCTGGCCGCACGGAACGGTACGTGCGACGGCAGCTGCAGCACCGCTGTCTTCACCGCCAGCGGCACGAGCGTCGCCGACAGCGCGTGCAGACTCTCGTCGTCGAAGCCGGTACCGACCCGGCCGACATAGCGCAGGCCGCCCTTGTCCGGCGTGGCCAGCAGCAGCGAACCGAATCCCACCCGCGAGCCTTTTGGCGCGGTGTGGCCGATGATCAGGAACTCATCGGTGTCCTCGTGCTTCACTTTCGCCCAGCTGCGTGCGCGGGTATTCACGTAGGGCGCATCGACCTGCTTGCTGACGATGCCTTCGAAACCCGCCTTGCCGCTGGCCTCGAACACGGCGGGGCCATGGTCGATGACGTGCTCGCTGAAGGCCAGCGTGCCCGGCTTGTCGCCGATCAGCTCCTTCAGCAGTGCCTTGCGTTCCAGCAGCGGTGCGCGGCTGATGTCGACCCCCGCCACGCCCGGCAGGTCGAACACGATGTAACGCAGCGGTTGTTTCGAGCTTCCGTCGATCACTCTCTGCAGCGCGGCGAAGTCGCTGCGGCCGTTGTCGTCCAGCACTACCAGTTCCCCATCCAGGCGCGCATCGCGTACCGGCAGCGCCTGTACGGCCTGCACCACTTCGGGAAAATCCGCCGTCCAGTCCAGGCCATTGCGCGAGCGCAGCGCCACGTCGCCCTCGTGCAGATCGGCCAGCAGCCGGTACCCATCCCACTTGATCTCGTGCAGCCAGCGCTCGCCGTCCGGTGCGCTGTCGCGATGATCAGTGAGCTGTGGTTTGAACTGGCGCGGGTAGTCTTTGTCGCGCGCCCCGTCCAGCTTCAGCGCGCGCGCATGCCAGCGTGCATCGGCCTTGCGGGGTGGCGCGGAACGCGGCGCACGGGGTGGCGCTGGCGCCGTCTTCTTCGCTGAAACCCGGGACGTCTTCGCGGATGTTCGCGCTGGCGTGTGCAGCAGATCGTCCGCCTCCGCATCGCGTGCCTGCGCGTCGTCGCGCTTGATCAGCAGCCACTGCACCTGGCGGCCCTTCATCGCCGTGCGCACCAGCTTCCAGCCACCGGACAGACGCTGTCCATGCAACACGAAGTCGATCTTGCCGGCCGCCAGTGCTTGCAGCGGATCGCCTTCGCAGGCCCAGCTGCCGTGGTCGAACACGTCGACGTGGCCGGCGCCGTAATGGCCTTCCGGAATATCACCTTCGAAGCCGGCATAGGACAGCGGGTGATCTTCCACCTCCACCGCCAGGCGCTTCTCGCCCACCCGTAGCGACGGCCCTTTCGGCACCGCCCAGCTTTTCAGCACGCCATCCATTTCCAGGCGGAAATCGTAGTGACGGCTGCTGGCGTGGTGCAATTGGACCACGAAGATCGGCCGCCGCTTCGGGTTGCCCCGTGCAGGTGCGTCATCCGGCTCGGGGGTCTGCCCGCTGCCTCCGCCCAGCCGACGCTTGCGCCGGTACTGATGCAACGACATGGCTCAACCTGCCTTGCGTCGCGCGGCAGTTTTCTTTGCGGCCTTCTTGGCCGCCTTCTTGGCCGCCTTCTTTGCCGGTGCCTTCTTCGCCGCGGTCTTCCTGGCCGCTGCCTTGCCCGCTGTCGCCTTCTTTGCCGGCGTGCGCTTGTTGGCATCCAGGCTCTTCTGCAGCAACGACATGAAGTCCACCACGTTGGTGGTGGCATCTTCGCGCGGTGCCGGCTCGTCTTCTACCTTCGTCGTGCCGCCCTTGGACTTGATGCGCTTGTTCAGCACCTGCTGCAGGCGTTCGCGGAACTCATCGTGGTACTGCGACGGATCCCAATCCCCGGCCATCGACTCGATCAGCTGCTCGGCCATCGCCGTCTCCTTGCTGGTGATGCGGTAATCGGCGAGCTTTCCACTGGGCAGCTTGTAGTCATCAGGCTCGACCAGTTCCTGTGGATAACGCAGGATCATCAGCACCAGTGCGTCGTCGTTGGGCATCACCGCGCACAGATACTCGCGCGTGCGCACCACCACCCGTGCGATACCAACCTTGCCGGTGTTTCGCAGTGTTTCCCGCAGCAGCACGTAACCTTTCTCGGCCTTTTTACCTGGCACCAGCAGATAGGGTTTTTCGTAGTAGCGTGGATCGATCTGCGTGGCGTCGACGAAGGTCTCCACCTCCACCGTTTCATGGCTCTCCGGCGCCGCCGAACGGATATCATCTTCCTCCAGCACGACGTAGCTGCCCTTGTCGTACTCGAAGGCTTTGACGATGTCCTTCCACGGCACTTCCTCGCCGGTGTCCGCGTTGACCCGTTCGAAGCGGATCGGTTTGCGGTCGCGCGAATCCAGCATGCGGAAGTGCAGGTCGACCTTGCGTTCACCGGACATCAGCGAGACCGGTACGTTGAGCAGACCGAAGGAAAGCGTACCGGTCCAGATCGGACGGGCCATGATGCGCACCTGGGTTTCGGCAGGGGTAGCCAGCTTCAGCCGGCCACCGTGAAACAACCGTGTGGGCAACGTGCAGGCCGTGCGGGTAGTGCCGACCGCTGGCCGGCATCCCCAGGTTTCATGGCGTTGTCGGCCAGCGGCCGACGCTACTGCAGCAGTGGCCTCACCGCGGCGGCAGGGATGTGGTCCAGCGCGCGCCAGGCATCTTCCACCACCGGCTGCGCCTGTGCCCAGTTCAGGCGCGACTGGCCGCGCATCTGGTCCCAGTGCTCGGCCAGTTCCTCGCAGGTCTCGGCACCACCGCCACGCGGCCAGTCGGCGGCGTGCGTGGTCAGCGCGAAGGCATACACCGGGCACAGATCCCGCCAGTTGCGATGCCCCTGTCCGCGGCGTTCTTCGTAGTCGCTCAGCATGTACTGCAGGTAATCCTGCGCCACCGCCTGGGGATCCTCCATGCGGCGCGTCCGGCGCTGCGTGCCGCGTTGGCCGAGCGGATCCAGCAGGGCGTTGAACACGGACGGGGCGGGGCGTTCAAGGCGGGGCATGACCGGCTCCTGCATCAGGGCGGGTGGGCAGAATTACGCGTGGTGCCGTTATCCAGTCGTGACAAAGATGTTCATGACGCCAGGTTCGCAGCGGCTTTACTTGGTCCGCGCTGTAGTGGAGGCCTACCGGAGGAACGATCAATGACCAGCAACCGTGACCCCCTGCGTGAAAACCACACCCCCGAGCCGGGCGAGCAGCGCGGCAAACACGACCTGGCCGACGCCGAGAACCGCGGTGCGGGCATGTCGGTGCCGGACGAGGGCGCATTGCCCGTCGTGCGCCAGCCTGAACAGGCCGCCCAGGACCGCAAGGACTGCGGTGACCGCAATCGCGGTGGCCAGGAAAGTCCACTGAAGCGGCGCGAGCGCAAGCAGCACGCCAGCGACAACCAGGACGAGGCGCTGGAAGAGACCTTCCCGGCCAGCGATCCAACCTCGCCGTTCGTGCCAGCCAAGGCCCCGGATTGATCGCCACGCCGGCCAAGGCCACCGATTTACGGGGAGTGCCGGCCGCTGGCCGGCAACCTCCTGAAGTCCTGCACGGAGCGATGCCGGCCAGTAGCCGGCACTACCGCTTCAGCGCCATGACCACTGCAGGCCCACGCTGGCGCGGCGGTCCGGCCCCGGTTCGAAGAACCGGCCGTTGCCATCGTTGACGATCACCGAGCCGATGTAGCGCTGGTCCAGCGCGTTGTCGATACGCGCGAATGCACGCAGCTCACCGGCCTGCAGCCCCCAGCTGCGCCCGGCCTCCAGGTTCAGCAGCGCGTATCCCGGGGCGCGCTCGGTGGCGATGTCGTTCACCACCACGTCGCTGCTGGCGGCAGCTTCCAGCGCCCACTGCCAGTCCCCCGGCGACCATTGCAGGCGCGCATACGCCTGCTGCCGGGGCACGCCGGGGAGGCGGCTGCCGGCGGCAACCACGGTGTCGGGCACGGCACAGTTGCTGGCCGCACAGGCCAGGTAGGACGAGCGCACTTGCGCCTGCAGCCAGGTCCAGGCCAGCTGCAGCTCCAGCTGTTCGGCCAACGGCTGCCGGTACTGCAGCTCCACACCTTGGCGGCGGGTGCGGCCGATGTTGCGGTAAGTGCTGCGGCCGTTGGTATTGCTGGCAACGGCCAACTCATCGTCGGTATCTGCACGGAACAGGCTGATATCCAGCTGTCTTCCATCCTGCGCGTGCCACTTGCTGCCCACTTCCAGGCTGCGGCTGCGGGCGGCCGCAAGATCCAGCGCCAGCCCGGCCTGACCGTCGGTGCGGTAGCCCAGCTCGTTGAATGTCGGCGTTTCAAAGCCACGCCCGATCGCCGCGTGCAGGCGCCACTGCGGGCTTGCCTCGAAGCTGACACCCGCCACCGGCGTGGTGGCCTGGTAGCGACGGCGACCACTGTCGTCCGGGTTGCGCCCGACGATGTAGCGATCACCCGATTCGAAGCGCACCGCGCTGTGGCGCACCCCGGCCAGCAGCGACCAGCGCGGGCTCCATTGCCACCACGCCTGGGCGAACTGGTCCACGTTCTGCACGATGTCGATCTGGTCGCGACGCAGGCGGCCGCGTACCCCCACGGTGGTGCCGACGAAGTTCTCATAGCCGGTGCGGTGCTGGCGCTGGCGATCGGCATTCACGCCCACTACCAGATCCAGCGGGCGGCCCCACAGATCGCCGTTCCAGCCCCAGCGCGCGTCCAGCCCGCCGTAGCCGCTATCCAGGTCGATCACGCCACCGGCGTGCAATGGGTTGGCCTGCGGTCCCGGCGGAATCGGCAGGTACTGGATCACCGCGCGCTGCCCGGCATAGCCCATCAGCTGCCAGCGCTGCGCACCGGCTTCACGGGCCCAACGCAGGCCGGCCTGCTGCTGGCGCACTGATTTGCGGGTGTTGTACTGGTGGGCCACCGCCGTGGCCTGGCGCGGATCGGCCGCCACCTGCGCGCGGGTCAGGCCCAGCGGGTCCTGCGCGTTGGGCGCGTGCAGCGCGTTGTGCAGCAGTTCCAGGCGGCCGCCAGCGAACTCGGTGCCCAGGCGCGCGTTCAACGACTCGCGGCGCGCACGGCTGTGGTCACGCCAACCGTCGGTGCTGAAATGGTTGGCGGCCACGTTGTAGTCGATGCCCTTTCCCGCCCCGCGCAGCTGCCCGCCGACGCTGAGCGTGTTGTCGGCGCCGGCATTCACCCGCACCCGCCACGGGTCACCGGCCTGGCCCTGCGCGCTCCACACCTGCAGCACGCCCCCGGACGAATTGCCGTACAGCGCCGAGAACGGCCCGCGCAGCACCTCGATGCGCTCGGCACCGAGCAGGCTGGCGTGCGACAGTTGGCCCTGCCCATCGGGCATGGTCGCCGGTACGCCGTCGATCAGCACCCGCACCCCGCGCACGCCGAAGGTCGAGCGGGCGCCGAAGCCACGGATCGACAGCTGGGTGTCCTGCGCGAAGTTCTGCCGGTCACGGGCCAGCAGGCCCGGCACCCCGCCCAGCGCCTCGGACAGCTGCGCGTTGGGGCCGGTACGGTCGGCGTCGATCCACACCGTATCCAGGCTGGCGGGCAGGGCAAAGGGATCCACGCCCGGCACCCGCGCAGCCTGCACCTGCACAGCCGGCAGGGCGGCCGGCGAGGGCGCGGCCGCCACCGCCAAGGGCGACAGCAGCAGGGCGGACAGCGGCAGGCAATGACGTCGTGCGGCGGGATTCATGATTCAGGTTGATGGATCGGGCGGCAACGCACGCCATGGTACGGGCAGGCGGATGACGATGGCGGCGGCCAGCCCCGGCTGGCTTTGTTACGATGGGTCGGTTTCGGCCGACAGGCCGCAAGCCGCGTGGCGCAATTCCTCCCCCTTTCCGTCTACCGAACGAGTACCGCCGTGTCCTTCTTTGCAAACGTGGAACTGGTCCCAGGCGACCCGATCCTGGGCCTGACCGAGGCGTACAACGCCGACAGCCGCCCGACCAAGGTCAACCTGGGTGTGGGCATCTACTACGACGAGAGCGGCCGCATTCCGCTGCTGCGCGCCGTCAAGCAGATCGAGCAGCAGCTCGCCAACGAAGCCAAACCGCGCGGCTACCTGCCGATCGATGGCCTGCCGGCATACACCCAGGCTACCCGTGAGCTGGTGTTCGGCAAGGATTCGCCGCTGCTGGCTGCCGGCCGCGTCACCACCGCACAGACCGTCGGTGGCAGCGGTGCGCTGCGCGTCGGCGCCGACGTGCTGAAGAAGCTGCTGCCGCACGCCACCGTCGCGCTGAGCAACCCGAGCTGGGAAAACCACCGCGCGGTGTTCAGCGCCGCTGGTTTCGAGGTGGTGGATTACACCTACTTCGACCCGACCACCCATGGCGTCAACTTCGACGGCCTGCTGGCCGACCTGGGCAAGCTGGAAGCGGGCACCGTGGTGCTGCTGCACGCCTGCTGCCACAACCCCACCGGCGCCGACCTCACCGTCAGCCAGTGGAAGCAGGTCGCACAGCTGCTGAAGGACCGCCAGCTGTTCCCCTTCATCGACATGGCCTACCAGGGCTTCGACAAGGGCATCGAGCAGGACGGCGCCGCGGTGCGCATCATCGCCGAGGCCGGCATCGACAGCTTCATCGTCGCCAACTCGTACTCCAAGTCGTTCTCGCTGTATGGCGAGCGCGTGGGTGCGCTGTCGATGGTGGCGCCGACCGCCGCTGACGCCAAGGCCGTGCAGTCGCAGGTCAAGCGCGTGATCCGCACGATCTACTCCAGCCCGTCCACCCACGGTGCTGCACTGGTTGCCGGTGTGCTGACCAACCCGGAACTGCGCGCGATGTGGGAGCAGGAACTGACCGAGATGCGCGAGCGCATCCACGCCCTGCGCCAGGGCCTGGTCGAGAAGCTGGCCGCCGCCGGCGCCCCGCAGTTCGGCTTCATCAACGAGCAGGCGGGCATGTTCTCGTACTCCGGCCTGAGCCGCGAACAGGTCGAGCGCCTGCGCGACGAGTTCGGCATCTACGCCGTCGGCACCGGCCGCATCTGCGTGGCCGCGCTGAACCAGAACAACCTGGAATACGTCGCCAAGGCCGTGGCCACCGTCGCCAAGGGCTGAAGCACCACTCCAGTGGTTTGAAAACAAAGGCGCCGCAAGGCGCCTTTGTTTTTGCACCTGCCTTGCCACACCCACCGCGCTCGCGGCACACCCTGAAGCGCGCGGGAGGGGGAGGCAATGCAGGACCGTTGGCGCCATGGATGGCGCCATCGAGCTTACATGGACGTACTTGCAGCGTGTCCTGCATTGTCTCCCCCTCCCCCGCGCCTCGACGAAGGGAAGGCGCCACGACCGCAACGCCTCTGGAAACGATTACGCCTTCCCCCGCTCACCCACGCGCAAGTCAGACCAGCGACAATAGGCGTTTCCCCGTTGCCGAGACCTGCCCGCCCATGTCCCGTACCTCGTTGACCCGCTTCCTGATCCAGCAGCAGCACGCCGGCCGCATCAACGCCGACCTGCGCCAGCTGATCGCGGTCGTCGCCCGCGCCTGCACCAGCATCTCCATCGCCGTCAGCAAGGGCGCCCTCGGTGGCGTGCTCGGCGAGGCCGGCACCGGCAACGTGCAGGGCGAAGCGCAGAAGAAGCTGGATGTCATCAGCAACGAGATCCTGCTGGAAGCCAACGCCTGGGGCGGTCACCTCGCTGCCTGTGCGTCGGAGGAAATGGACCACAGCCAGCCGGTGCCGGACATCTACCCGCGTGGCGATTTCCTGCTGCTGTTCGATCCCCTTGATGGCAGCTCCAACATCGACGTCAACGTCTCCGTCGGCACCATCTTCTCGGTGCTGCGTTGCCCGACCAACGTCGAACTGCCTGGCGATGACGCCTTCCTGCAGCCGGGCAGCAAGCAGATCGCCGCCGGCTACTGCATCTACGGGCCCAGCACGCAGCTGGTGCTGACTGTCGGCCACGGTACCCACGCTTTCACCCTCGACCGCGAAACCGGCGAGTTCCTGCTGACCACCGAGAACATGCAGATCCCGGCGGCCACCCAGGAGTTCGCCATCAACATGTCCAACCAGCGGCACTGGGAAGCGCCGATGCAGGCCTATGTGGAAGATCTGCTGGCCGGCAAGGACGGCCCGCGCGGCAAGAACTTCAACATGCGCTGGATCGCCAGCATGGTCGCCGACGTGCATCGCATCCTGACCCGCGGCGGCATCTTCATCTACCCGTGGGACAAGAAGGAACCGGGCAAGGCTGGCAAGCTGCGCCTGATGTACGAAGCCAACCCGATGGGCCTGCTGGTGGAGCAGGCGGGCGGCGCTGCCTGGACCGGTCGCGAGCGCATCATCGACGTGCAACCCGACCAGCTGCACCAGCGCGTGCCGGTGTTCCTCGGTTCGCGCGAAGAGGTCGCCGAGGCCGTGCGTTATCACCAGGAGCATGACGCGAAGAGCGTCTGACAGCGGCCATCCCTATAGCGGTCATGGCAGATTGATGACATGACCGCAGGGTGACAGCTGCAGCTGCAAACGGCACCATCAAGCCCTTGCCGTCGAAGGAATGCACGCATGCACGAGCCGGGCCCTGTCGATTTCATCGAGGTCATCCACAACGCCGTCCCCAGCGACGTGTGCGCTGCGATCGTCGCGCGCATGCGTGCAAGCCAGGGCCTGAAACCCGGCGCAGTGGGCAGCGGTGTGTTCCCGGAACTCAAGCACAGCAAGGATCTGCGGATCAGCGGCGTGGATGGCTGGCAGGATGTGGACCAGCAGCTGCAGCAGGCGGTTTTTGCCGGTCTGCAGACTTATCTACGCCGTTATCCACAGGCATTGATCGCGCCGCTGATGTTGCAGATCCAGGACAGCAACGGCCAGCCGCGACGTCTGTCGGCCGAGGATTTTCCCGACATGGCGCCGGAGCAGCTCGCGGATCTGGCGCGCACCTGCCTGCGCCCCGGCGCGATCAACCTGCAGTGGTACGCAGCGGGCGAGGGCGGTTACCCATACTGGCACTGCGAGCTGTACCCGAAGGACGCGCAGGCCGAGACGCTGCACCGCCACCTGCTGTGGACGTTGTATCTCAACGACGACTTCGACGAAGGCGAAACCGAGTTCCTGTTCCAGGGCCGGAAGATCGCGCCGCGTACCGGCAGTCTGTTGATCGCGCCGACGGCGTTTACTCATACCCATCGTGGGAATCGGCCGCAGGGGGGCGACAAGTTCATCGCCACCAGCTGGATCCTGTTCCAGAGTGCGCAGAAGTTGTTCGGTGGCGGCTGACCAGTTGCACCGCGCTGTGACCGCCGCTACCTAGAACAGACTGCCCTGCGGCGTATCCACCTTCGGCGGCAACGGCTTCTCGAACCGGCTGCAATCCAGCTTCGGCCAGTGGCTGTTCTGCGCGTTGAAGCCCAGCCGCTTGCGCGCCAGCTTGAAGCGGTTGTTCAACAGCTCCGCATACACGCCCTGCCCGCGCATGCGCGTGCCGAACTGACTGTCGTAATCCTTGCCGCCGCGCAGCTGCTGGATGGTGCTCATCACGTGCGCGGCGCGATCCGGATGATGAGTATCGAGCCAGTCGCGGAACAACGGCGCCACTTCCAGCGGCAAGCGCAGCAGCACGTAGCCTGCAGTACTGGCACCGGCATCGTGCGCAGCCTCCAGAACAGCTTCCAGTTCGCTGTCATTGATCCACGGAATCACCGGCGCCACCATCACACCGACGGGAATGCCCGCTTCATGCAGGCGCTTCATCGCACGTAGGCGCGCATGGGGTGCCGAGGCACGCGGCTCCAGTTTCGCCGACAGGTGCGGATCCAACGAGGTCACCGAGAAATGCACGCTGACCAGGTTCTCCGCCGCCAGCGGTGCAAGCAGATCGATATCGCGCTCGACCAGCGCGTTCTTGGTGATCAGCGAGAACGGATGCTTCGTCTCCAGCATCACTTCGATCAGCTGACGGGTCAGCTTGAACTTGCGTTCAATCGGCTGGTACGCGTCGGTGTTGATGCCCAGCGCGATCGGTTGCGGCACGTAGCCCGGCTTCGACAGTTCCTTGCGCAGCAGTTGCGGCGCGTTGGTCTTGGCAAACAGCTTGGTCTCGAAGTCCAAGCCAGGCGACAGGTTCAGATAGGCATGCGAGGGGCGCGCGAAGCAGTAGGAACAGCCATGCTCGCAGCCGCGATACGGATTCACCGACTGGCTGAAGCCGACGTCCGGCGAGTTGTTGCGGCTGATGATGCTGCGCGCGGTCTCCGCACGCACTTCGGTGCGCAGGCGCGGGGCGAGGAACTCCTCGCTTTCGTCCACTGCCCAGCCATCGTCCACTGCCTCGCTGACGGTGCTTTCGAAGCGCCCGGCAAGGTGGGACGTGGAACCCCGGCCCTTGATGGCGGCCTGGGCGTTGCGAGGGGGGTGCTGCATGTTGCCCTCCGGCCGTTACGGAATATTAGTATTATTGCTAACCACAGGCAGCGCAAGCGGCCAGGATTCACGTAGCTGTAGGCGCGCAGGCCCATAGGACCGCATGTTGACCCCAGACTTGTCCACAGGGCTGCGGCTTGCGACCCGTGGCTTGCGACCGGGCACGCGCTATCGCCGCGGCGGGCCCAGCATGGGCCACGGGTGTCTCAGCAACTGCGATGGGAAGATCGGTTACAGGGGCGAATGCCAGGCCGGAATACGGCGACCTGCCGCACGTCTTCGGGGTTCAGTCCCATGCACTGCTACAGCAGTGCCAGGTAACCCTTCACCGTGGCATCCAGGCCGTCGTACAGGGCTTCGCCGATCAGGGCGTGGCCGATCGAGACCTCCAGCACCTCGGGCACAACGGACAGGAAGTCACGCAGGTTGTCCTGCGACAGATCGTGCCCGGCATTCACCCCCAGGCCGACGGCCTGTGCACGGCGCGCGGCGGTGGCGAACAGTTCCAGCATGGCCCGGGCGTCGCCGGCAGCATGGGCCTCGGCATACGGGCCGGTGTACAGCTCGATGCGGTCGGCGCCGACATCGGCGGCCTGTTCCAGCAGCGGGTTGCCGGCATCCACGAACAGGCTCACCCGGCAGCCCATTGTCTTCAGCTCGGCCACCAGCGGGCGCAGTCGCTGCGCATCGCGCTCGAAGTCGAAACCATGGTCGGAGGTGATCTGGCCGTCGCCATCGGGAACCAGCGTGGCCTGTTCCGGGCGCGTCTGCGCGCACAGCGGCAACAGGCCGGGGTAGCCTTCACGCGGCGGCGCGAACGGGTTGCCTTCGATGTTGAATTCGACGCCCCGCGCGCGGGTCAGCGCCGACAGTGCCAGCACGTCCTCGGCGGTGATGTGGCGGCGATCCGGCCGCGGGTGCACGGTGATGCCATGCGCCCCTGCATCCAGACAGGCCTGGGCGGCACGCACCACGTCCGGTTCGGCACCGCCACGCGAGTTGCGCAGAACGGCGATCTTGTTGACGTTGACGCTGAGCTGGGTCATGGAACGGGACTACGGGGAGTAAGAGGGAGGGTCGCTGCCATCGGCCGGAGCCACCTTGGCCTGTTCGCGCAGACGCCGCAGTTCATCGCTGTCCACCAGTGTCGCCGGATCACGCTGAAGGTCGCCAAAGCGTGCGACGTAACGGCCGCGCACCCACGCCAGCAGGAAGGCGAGGGCGCCCAGCAGGGCCAGTGACATCAGCCCCATGTTCGGTGTTTTCAACGCAAAGGCGAAGCAGCCCAGCGCCAGCAGCAGGTACAGCCAGTACATTGTCAGTCTCCCCGGGCCACCGCCGCAGTGTAGCGCTGCCTCACAGCAGCGGCGAGGCCAATCGCGCAAAGGCTTCGGGCAACCGATGCAGCCACAGCGAGCGTCCTGCCTGGTCGTGTACGCGGGTGGCGCGCTCGAACTCGGACTGCAGCAACGTAGACAGTTCTGCTACCCGGCCACGGTCGCTGATCATCATCGACAGCTCGAAATTCAGGCGGAAGCTGCGGTGATCGAAGTTGGCGCTGCCGACGATACAGACATCGTCGTCGGCGATGAACGCCTTGGTATGCAGCATGCGCGGACCGTACTCATAGATCTTCACTCCCGCATGCAGCAGTTCGTCGAAGTAGGAGCGTGCGGCCTGGGTGACGAACCAGGAGTCGCTCATCTTCGGCACCAGCAGGCGTACGTCCAAGCCACCGAGCGCTGCTGATGTCAGCGCCATCCGCGCCGCTTCGCCGGGTACGAAGTAGGGGGTCACCAGCCAGACCCGCTCACGTGCTTCCTGGATGGCGGCCACATGCAGTCTGTGGATCGTCTCCCATCCCGAATCCGGGCCGGAGACCAGCACCTGCGCGTCGATCGCGCCGTCGCCGCGCAGGGCCATGTCGCTCGGCCACAGCCGGGCGATATCGAACCGCGAGTGGTCCTGGCCACTGGCGTACAGCCAGTCCTCGGCAAACACCAGCTGCAGGCTGCGCACCACGTGCCCGCGCAGGCGCATGTGCAGATCGCGATATGCATTCGGGTTGCGGCTTTCGTCTTCGTCGTCGGTGATGTTGATTCCGCCGGTGAAGGCCAGGCGGCCGTCGACGATCACCAGCTTGCGGTGCGTGCGCAGGTTCAACCAGGGTCGCTTGAATGGCTTCAGCAGTTGCCGCGGATGGAACCAGACCACTTCCGCACCGGCATCCAGCAGGGGCTGCAGGAAGCGCTGGCGCACGGCGGAGGAGCCTACCGCGTCCAGCAGCAGCCGCACCTGCACACCGACGCTGGCCCGTTCCAGCAAGGCATCCCGCAACGCGGTGCCGGCGTAGTCGGGATTGAAGATGTAGTACTCCAGATGCACGTGATCACGCGCCTGCGCAACCGCTTCCAGCAGCGCGGCATAGGTGGCCGCGCCGTCGACCAGCCAGGTCACTTCGGTGGCGGTGCTTGGCGCCAACCCGGTGGTCGCCTGCGCGATCTTGGCAAGCTCGGTGCAGTCGGCATCAGGCGGGCAGACATCGCTGTAGTGCTCCATGCCCGAACGCGCACGCCCGCGCCGCAGCCGTTGCCGCTTCACCTTCTGCGGCCCCAGCAGGTAGTAGATGAAGAGGCCGAGGTAGGGCAGCAGCGCCAGCGACAGGATCCAGCTCAGCGTGGCCACCGGCTCGCGCTTCTGCAGCATGATCCAGCCCGTCAACGCCAGCAGATACAGCAGATAGGCCACCGCCAGGATCGTTCCCAGGTGGGCGATGCCATCAAGCCAATGGCGCACGGAATCGAAGAGGGCGAGCATCCGCCGATCATAGCGGGGACAGGCACCGGCCAGAGGCATTCATTGCCAACGTCGTTGCTGGGAAGACGCCAGCACGCAAAAAAAGACGCCCCTGTTTCCAGGGGCGCCTGCAGTCGCGTCATGACTGATGTATTGCGGTGTAGCGATTTACTGCTGCACGAAGCCGATCTTCTTCATCTGAGCATTCTTCGCGGCGGCCAGAACCTTGGCCATCACGTCGTACTCCGAATCCGGGCTGGCATCGATCCGCAGTTCCGGTTGGTTGGTCGGGTCACGCTGGACCTCCTGCTCCATCCGCTGCTGCAGTTCATGCGTACCGATCGGGCTGTTGTTCCACGAGACCTGGTTGCTGGCGTCGATCTTCAACTCGATCGGCGGCGGCGGTTCGACCAGCTGCGGCGGTGGGTTGAGCACGCGCTGCGGCAGGTCCACGGCGATCGGGTACGTCATGATCGGCGCGGTGACGATGAAGATGATCAGCAGCACCAACATCACGTCCACGAGGGGCGTGACGTTGATGTCTGCCATGGGGCCTTTGCCACCACCACTACTGAATGCCATGGCTTATTGCCCCTTCTCTTTGGTCGCCACGAAGCCGACGTCCAGCATGCCCTGTTCCTGCGCGACCTTGGTCATCTCATTGATGACACGCATCTTGGTGGTGCGGTCACCACGCAGGTTCAACGGCGGCTGCGGGGTCTGCTGGGCGGCGGTCGCCAAGCGCGACTCGAGAGTCTGCTTGTTGATCTCTTCGTCGTTCCAGTAGATCGAACCGTCTTCCTTGACTGCCAGGGTGATGGGACCCTTGCGGTCGTTGGTGTCGTCCGGCTTCTGGACCAGGTTGGCCTCCGGCAGATCCACCTTGACCTTGTGGGACATCAGCGGCGCCGTGATGATGAAGATGATCAGCAGCACCAGCATCACGTCCACGAGGGGCGTAACGTTGATGTCGGCCATGGGGCCGCCGCTGTTACCACTACTGAAAGCCATAACGGGCTCCGTCTAGATCTTGGTGACTACGTTCTCGCGGGTACAGCGCGTCGCAATTAGCGGACGCGCGAACCGGTGGCGAAGAAGTCGTGCAGGTCGTGCGCGAAGGTATCGAACTTGCTGATGGTCGCGCTGTTGATCTTGCTGAAGAAGTTGAAGGCGAACACGGCCGGGATCGCGACGAACAGACCGATGGCGGTCATGATCAGTGCTTCACCCACCGGGCCGGCAACGGCGTCGATCGAAGCGGAGCCGGTGGCACCGATCTTGATCAGCGCGCCGTAGATGCCCCACACGGTACCCAGCAGACCGACGAACGGAGCGGTTGCACCGACGGTAGCCAGCAGGGTCATGCCCGACTGCAGCTTGTTGCTTTCGCGGGTCACGGCCTGGCGCAGAGCGCGGTCGACGAACTCCGAACGGCTCAGGTTCTCACCCACGCCGCCGACAGCGCCGCCTTCAGCACGCTGGTGGTGCGCAGCAGCCTGGGCAGCGTCCAGTGCGATCTTCGAGAACGGCTCCGACGCCGGCTGCTCTTCCATTGCACGGATGGCGTCCTGCGCGTTCGGGGTATCCCAGAACAGGCTGACGACGCGATCGGCGGCGCTCTTCAGGCGGGTAGCACGGAAGATGTTGATGACGGTCCAGTACCAGGACATGGCCGACATGATGACAAGGGTCAGCAGCACGACCCAGGAAACCGCGAAATCACCCGGCTTGGTGGTCATTTCGTGGATCAGGTGCTCGAAGCCCATCTGCGACAGGGCGTTGGACGGATTGCCCCCGGCAGCAGCGGCGATGAAAATTTCCTGCAGCATGACGCTTACCTTTGTTGTGTGTGGTGATAAAGGGTGTAGCTAAGCTAAACAATCGAACTGGAGGCGAGGGTGGCCAGGCGGCCACCCGGGCACATCAGTTCAGCGCAAAGTTGACCGGGACGCGAACGCGGCCAGCAGCCTTCTTACCGCCAGCTTCGGCGGCGTTGAAACGCCACTTGCGGGCGGCTTCCATCGCAGCACGGTCCAGATCGCGGTTACGGCTGGACTTTTCCACCGTGACATTGGTGACGTTGCCGCTGGCATCGACATCAATGATCAGGATCACTTCGCCCTGGATACCAGCGCGGAAGGCGGCCGGCGGATAGCGCGGCGGATTCATGGCCTTCGACGAGATGTCCACGCTGGCCTCGATCGAGGTCGGCGGTGCCGGTGGTGCCGGCGGCGACGGCGGGGTGACGATATCGTTCGGGCGCGGTTCCGGCACGTCGACGACCGGCGCCTGCGGCGGCGGCGGGACGGGCGACGGCTTCGGCGGCGACAGATTCTTCACCGGCGGCGGCGGGGTGTCCTGCGGCGGCGGCGGCGGCGGTGGTGGCGGCGGCGGCGGCGGTGCGTCGACGATGGTCACCATGACGTTGCGCTCCTTCTCCGCCACGGCCTTGGGAGCCACGGCAGGAATCAGAAGCATCATGAAGGCGGCCAGATGCAGGGCGATTACAAACGCGATACCGACGATGCGAGGCCAGCTCAGCCCCGAGTCATCGGGTTGTTCGTACCGGTGAACGACTAGTTGTTCCGTCATGCGCCAAGAGCTCAATAGTGGGGCCGGAATCCCGGGGGCGGGATCCCTGATCAGCGGTGCATGACACCGCAGGAACCTCCAAGCTTATACCAATCCTGAGCGCTTGCGCATCAACTGGGCAGGCGTTCAGGCGTTATTCCCACTTACTTCAGGTTGATGATTTTCTTGGCATCAGCCTGGTTCTTCACGCCCTTCGCCAGCGCCTGCTGGGCGGCCTGCTTGGCCTCCGGGACACGACCTTCACTGTGCAAAACGCGTGCCAGATTCAGGTAGGTCTCACCGTCCTTGGAGAGCGGGGCGGCCTTCTGCCACGCGTCGATCGCCTGCGGCACCTGGTCGGAGTAGTAGTAGGACTGGGCCAGTGCCAGGTAGACCTGGTAATCCGGCTTCAGGATGCCCTTCTGCAACCCTTCGTTGATGACCGCGATGACGTCCTTTTCCTTGTTCTCGGTGTTGGCATAGATCGAGTACAGCTGCTTGTACTCGCGCTCTTCGGTGAGCTGACCGCTGCTGCGCAGCTTGTCCATCACCGCGGCGGCCTTCGGCATCTGGTCGGCCTGCATGTACATGTTGGCCAGGTTCAGCTGCGCTTTCTTGTCATTCGGGTTTTTGGCAGCCAGCGCTTCGGCGGCCTGCACGGCCTCACCGGTCTGGCCAGCTTCGGACAGCGCGGCCATCAGCAGCTGGTTCCAGTTGTCCTTCGGCTCGGCGGCGCCGGCGATGGCCTGCTTCAGCACCGGGATCGCTTCCTGGTAGCGCTCCAGCTGGTACAGCGCCTGGCCCTTGATGATCAGCTCTTCCGGCTTGGTCGACTTGCTCTCGGCGAAGTACTTGTCCAAGGTCGCCAAGCCTTCGGCGGTCTGGTCTTCCTGGATCTGCAGCTGGCCCAGCATCAGCATCGACTGGAAGTGCCCGTTGTTGTCCAGGCCGTTGAACTGCAGCACCTGCTTCAGATACGCGATAGCGGCGGCGGTGTCGTCGGTCTGGTAGGCGGCCTGGGAGGCGAGCTGCGCGGCCAGCGACTTGTCGTACTCGTTGGCGCCCTCGGCGGCCAGGATCTCGTCGGCCTGCGTGCGGGTCTCCGGGAACTTTTCCTTGTTGTAGCTGTCAATCATCTTCTGCAGCTTGCTGCCCAGCTTGGCCGACGACTTCGCTGCCGGTTCCTGGCGGGTCGCGTTCGGGAACAGCACTTCGGCCTTCGCCTGCTTGCCGCCGCGGTTGCCACGCTCGGACGAACGCGAGGACTGCGCGAACGCGTCAGTGACCACCGCGCCGGTCAGGGCAGTGGCGATGAGGACGGAAAGCACAGCTTTGTGGTTACGGAAAATCATCGTTCACCTCGATCGAACCGCCGGTAGCGGCAAAGTCGGACTGTCAGAAAAATCTGAGCCGCCAAACGTATCAGAAACAGATGGCGTGAGAAATCGTTTTATGTGCTGCAATACAGCATGAATCTGCGCACTCAGCCACACTTTGGACGGCGTCCGGCGGCTTGGGCCTGCTGGTAGACGGGGCCGAGCGCCGGTACATCACGCTGCAACTCCCTGATCCGATTGGCTGGATCGGGATGCGTGGACAACCATTGCGGGCTGCGACCGCCACTGGCGGCCATCATGTTCTGCCACAGATCGACTGCCTGGGCAGGGTTGAATCCGGCCTCTGCCATCAACCGCTGACCGATTACGTCAGCCTCGCTCTCCTGGGTCCGTGAGCCGGGCAACAGGAACGCCGTCTGCGCCCCCATCCCGCCGAGCTGGTTGACCGTGCTGGCCGCGCCTTCGCCGCCATACGCGCCGGCCAACGCCCCCAGCACCGCCAATCCGGTCTGCGCACCCATCTGCCGGGTGATGCGCTCTTCGTGGTGGCGGGCGATCACATGGCCGATTTCATGGCCGATCACCGCGGCCAGCTGATCCTGGTTCTTGGCGACACTGAAGATGCCGGTGTTGACCCCGACCTTGCCGCCGGGCAGGGCGAAGGCATTGGGTTCCTTGTCGACGAACACCGCCGTCTCCCACCGTACGCCACGGTACTGAGGCGGCAACTGTGCGACCAGCGCGTTGACCACGCATTGCACGTAGCCGTTCTGGCGGCCGTCGCTGCTGATCTTCTCCTTCTGCTTGGTTTCGGCGAACGCCTGCGCACCCAGCTGATCCAGCTGTGCCTGCGACACACCGCCCACCATCTGCCGACGGCCGGTGGGTGAAGTGGTGGTCGCGCAGGCGCTGACCAGAGTGGTGATGACGATAGCCAACAGCAGTTGTTTCATGGACCCACCCCCGTGTTCAGAAGCCCAGTGTGTAACGGGTCGGCTTAATCTTTCGTCAAGCGGACAGAGCCTTACGTTGCCCCGAAAAACACCAAGGCTGCAAGCGCCACGGCATTGTTCAGTGCATGTGCGGCGATCGCCGCCCACAAGGTGCCGGTGCGGCGGTACAGCCAACAGAACGCAGCGCCCATGCCGCCATAGACCAGCCATAGCTGGGCAGTACCGAGCAGGGAGTTCTTGCTGACTCCGGGCACTTCATGGACCAGGGCAAAGGCCAGGCTGCTGAGGACAATGCCAAGCCATGGACGCCCGGCCTGCCAGAGGCGCCCGAACAGAACGCGACGGAACAGCAGTTCCTCGTAGGCGGGTGCCAGCACGATTGCAAACAGCGCCAGGAATACAGGGAAGCGCGCGATCGCGTTCTGCATCAGTTCCAGATTGGTGGGAACCGGCTCGATGCCCATCTGCTTGGCAAGGAAGGCAATGCCGTTGCTTCCCAGCACGATCAGCAATGCGACCAGCAGAGTCCAGCCCCAGGTGGAAGGTCGCTGCAGAGCCTGGCGCGAATGTTGGCGCTCGGCGGCATTGGCAGGGCGTCGCCAGAAGTAGACCAGCAGGGCCGCACCACCGGTGGCGATCAATGCCATCAGAATCTGCCCCAGCGCACCGGGTTGGCCAACAGAGGCGGTAGCACCGGCGGCAGCGCCTTGCGCATTGGCCGCGCTGATCTGCAGGCTGCGGTAGAGCCCCCATATCGCCCCGCAGACGACACTCAGACCGAACAAGGCGACTGTCGCGATTCCCAGATCGATGAAGAAGCCCGCCAGCGGCGAGGACGCGCGGGGCGTGGCAGTAGCCGGTGGGACCGGCGGCGGAGCGGAAACCGGGGCGGAAGCGGACATCGATTACCTGCGATCAAGGGACAAAAGCCGGCGCGCCTCCCCGCGCGCCGACCGCCATCCGATTGTGTCAGATATCCAGGTTGGCGACCTTCAACGCGTTGTCTTCAATGAAGTCACGACGAGGTTCGACCACATCACCCATCAGGGTGCTGAAGATCTGGTCAGCGGCGACCGCATCTTCGATACGCACCTGCAGCAGGCGACGGGTCTCGGGATTCACGGTGGTATCCCATAGCTGCTCCGGATTCATTTCGCCCAGACCCTTGAATCGCTGGATCTGACGGCCGCGCTTGGCCTCGTCAAGCAGCCAGTTGCGGGCCTGCGCGAACGATTCGACCTCGATCGACTTGGCGCCACGGGTGATGACCGCGCCTTCGCGGACCAGACCGTGCAGCAGCTGCGCTGCCTGGTGGATGCCGCGTAGTTCGCCGCTTTCCAGCGCGGACAGCGGCAGCACCTGGATGTGCTGTTCGCCCATGTGGCTGCGCGTGACCAGCACTGCAGCCGGACGCTGCTCGTTGGGTTCCTGCAGTTCCAGGGTGAAACGGGCGCTGCCGAGGTTGCCCTGGTTGAGGTGCTTGGCCAGCGTGTCCAGGCCTTCACCAGGACCTGCATTGCGCAGGTTTTCCAGCTCCAGCGGCATGAAGTCGACCAGCGCTTCGAGCAGGTTGCGATCGTAACGGTGAGTATTGCGGTTGATCGTGTCCTGCGCGGCAGCATAGGCGAGCAGCAGCTTTTCCAGCGCCACGCCATCGATCGGCGGCTCGCCGCTGGCCGGCACCAGCCCAGCGTTCTCCACCGCGCTGCTGGCCAGATAACTGTCCAGTGCCGGATCGTCCTTCAGGTACAGCTCCTGCTTGCCCTGCTTGATCTTGTACAGCGGCGGCAGGCCGATATAGACATAACCGCGCTCGATCAGCTCCGGCATCTGACGGTAGAAGAACGTCAGCAGCAGGGTGCGGATGTGTGCGCCGTCGACGTCGGCGTCGGTCATGATGATGATCTTGTGGTACCGCAGCTTGTCCGGGTTGTACTCGTCGCGACCAATGCCAGTGCCCAGCGCAGTGATCAGCGTACCCACCTGGTCGGACGCCAGCATGCGGTCGAAGCGTGCACGTTCCACGTTGAGGATCTTGCCGCGCAGCGGCAGCACCGCCTGGTTCTTGCGGTTGCGGCCCTGCTTGGCCGAACCACCTGCCGAGTCACCCTCGACGATGAACAGTTCGGACAGCGCCGGATCCTTTTCCTGGCAGTCGGCCAGCTTGCCCGGCAGGCCGGCGATATCCAGCGCACCCTTGCGGCGGGTCAGGTCACGCGCCTTGCGCGCCGCTTCGCGGGCACGGGCAGCGTCGACGATCTTGCCGGCGATGGCCTTGGCTTCGTTCGGGTTTTCCTGCAGGAACTCTTCCAGGCGCTGGCCGAATGCGCTTTCCACGGCCGGGCGCACATCCGAGCTGACCAGCTTTTCCTTGGTCTGGCTGGAGAAGCTCGGGTCCGGCACCTTGACCGACAGCACCGCGATCATGCCTTCGCGCATGTCATCGCCGGTCAGGTTGATCTTGGCCTGTTTGGCGATGCCGTTCTGCTCGATGTAGTTGTTGAGCACGCGGGTCAACGCGCCACGGAAACCGGCCAGGTGGGTACCGCCGTCCTTCTGCGGAATGTTGTTGGTGAAGCAGTACATCGTCTCCTGGTAGGAGTCGGTCCACTGCAACGCCACTTCCACGGTGATGCCGTTGGATTCGCCGCTTACCGAGATCACGTTCGGATGCAACGGCGTCTTCAGCTGCGCCAGATGCTCCACGAAGCTGCGGATGCCGCCCTCGTAATGGAAGTCGTCGCGGCGGCCATCACCACGCTCGTCCACCAGCACAATCTTGACGCCGGAGTTGAGGAAGGACAGTTCGCGCAGGCGACGGGCCAGGATGTCGTAGTGGAATTCCACGTTGTCGTGGAAAGCCTTTACCGAGGGCCAGAAGCGCAGGGTGGTGCCGCGCTTGGTGCTGGGCCCGACCTGCTTGAGCGGATGCAGTGCTGCGCCATCGGCGTATTCCTGCTGGTAGTGGAAACCGCCCTGGTAGATATCCAGGACCAGCTTCTGCGACAGCGCGTTGACCACGCTGACGCCCACGCCATGCAGGCCGCCGGAAACCTTGTAGCTGTTGTCGTCGAACTTGCCGCCTGCGTGCAGGACCGTCATCACGACTTCGGCGGCAGACACGTCGCGGTCGAGCTTCTTGCTCATCTGCTCGTGCTTGCCCGTCGGAATGCCGCGACCGTTGTCGGACACTCCAACCGAGCCGTCGGCATGGATCGTCACCGAAACGTGGTCGGCATGGCCGGCGAGGGCTTCGTCGATCGAGTTGTCGACGACCTCGAACACCATGTGATGCAGGCCGGTGCCGTCATGTACATCGCCGATGTACATGCCTGGGCGCTTGCGGACAGCCTCCAGGCCTTCCAGGGCCGTAATGCTGTTGGCGTCGTAGTTGCCGTTGTTTGCCGGGGTGTTCTGTTCGTCGGTCATTGCGCTTGCCGTAGGCTCCGCAGGTCGGACACCGCTTTGAGCGATGTGCCGAGAATGAAGGGATAGCAGCCTGAATTATACCAGCCGGGGCTGAGCGGCCTTGCCGTGCTCACTATGGCACAGCCACGATCTGTGCATGTTCCACGTGGAACCGGGTGATGTTGCTCAACGTCTCCAGTGCCGCAGGCGTTTCTGTTGCGGTGATGAATATCTGCGCCGGCGCCACCAACAAGCGGTGCAGTACCCGGGCCTGGTGGGTGCGATCCAGCTCCGAAGCCAGGTCGTCGAGCGCGATGACGGGCCACTCGCCGCGCTGCTCAGCGTAATCCTCCGCCTGAGCCAGCAGACAGGCGAGGGCGGTGAGCTTGGCCTGGCCGCGCGAGAGCGCATCGCGGCCTGGAATGCTGTGAAACGCCACGCTCCAGTCTGCGCGGTGCGGGCCCAGCGAGGTGTAACCCGCCTGACGGTCGCGTTCGCGCGCCAGCAACAGTGCATCGGCCAGTGGAACCTCGCTTCGACGCCAGCCGGGGCTCAGGTTCATGCCCACAATTCCCAGCTGAGGAGCCAACGCCTCGGCCAATGCGATCGTCCGGGACTGCAGCCGCTCCAGGTAGTGTTGCCGACGACTGGTCAGCGGCTCTCCCGCCTCGGCCAGCTCGTGATCCCACGTATCGAGCATCCGCGACGGCCCACCTTGCTTGAGCAGGGCATTGCGCTGCTTCAGAGCTCGCGAATAGCGCCGCCACAGGGAAAGGAAGTCTGGTTCCACGTGGAACAGGCCCCAATCGAGGAAACGTCGGCGCGGTTCACCACCACCGCTCACCAAGGCGTGGCTACCTGGTTCAAAGGTGACCACCGCCAGAGCGGCACACAGGTTGCCGAGCTGAGCGACGTCTTCGCCGTCCAGGCGCCCCTTCCACTCCTGTCCACTGTGCCGCAGGCCCGCTTTTCGCCGCTGCGCGGGCAGATCACCGCGTTGTTCGTCCCATTCCACGAAGACTTCCAACGCTTCATGGCCCTGACGCACCAGGCCGTCGCGTACCCGCCCGCGGAAACTCCGCCCATAGGCCATCAGATGTAGCGCTTCAAGGACGCTGGTCTTGCCAGCGCCATTGTCACCGGTCAGCAGATTCACCCCTGGCTGGGGCGACAGCTCCACCGCATCGAATCGACGCAATTGATGGAGGGCAAGACGACGAATCTGCATGGGATGCGACAGACCATCCGCACATGGCGGTAGAGGGGCGGGGAATCACCCAGCTTACTGCATTGGTCAAGCCAGCCGTCATGGCTGGACGTGGCCCGCGATCAGTGAGCCCTGGCGGTGCCGGAGAACACATGTTTCACGTGATCGGGAGTGTGACTGCCAGCGACTGACGATGGGACAGCGGCCGAAATCGTTCAAATCCAGCAGCCTGCCCAAGCTCACGGGGCCCAGATTTCAGCAATCCGGCGGCCCTTGCACGCGCGCCAGGCTTGGCGATGCGCCGCAGTGGCCGTCAGTACTCCGAAAATTCTTTGAAATCTGCTGACAGCGGCCCTGCCAGGTTCCACAGATTTCAAGAAATTCGAAGCACCCGTTCCACGCCATCCACAGAGGGACTGTATGACTTATACACAAGGTGTGGGCGAACTGTGGATAAAAAAGGCACTTTTCCCTCGCGTAAAAACTATCCACAGGTTCCCCCCCAGGCTTGATGGCCTATATACAGGGGGTTTCAGCCCTATAAACTTCTTTTAACTCAAAAACATAGCCTACTTTTACATGAAATCTGGCCCTACCATCACCACCAAGCTTTTGATTTATACCCAGATTTAGAAGCTAGGGAGGCCCAGACTTTCCGCGAACGAGGCCTGTGGACAGAGAGGTCGGCATGCGGGGCAAGTCGCCTGATTCAAAGACCGCTCTCTGATCGCATCCAAGCGGTCTCAGCATTCCTGCAGGGCTGGAACTACTCGGCTGGATCCACGACAGCGCGAATCCCACGCGAGAGCGGGGAAGCCTGGAACTTCTCATCAACCACAAGCCCGAAGGTGCCAGAAAGATCCGGCACCGATGCTCCACGTGGAACAAAAAAAAGACGCCCGGGGAATCCCGAGCGTCCATGTGTTCCACGTGGAACTACGCGAAGGTCAGAGACGCAACGGCATCACCACATGACGCGACTTCTCGCTGCTCGATTCACGTACCAGCGCCGAGGAGTTGGAGTCGCGCAGCTGGATGATCACTTCTTCGTCGCGCAGCGCGGAGAGGGCATCCAGCAGATAGTTCACGTTGAAGCCGATAGCCAGATCGCTGACCGTGGTGTCGGCTTCGATTTCTTCCTGGGCTTCTTCCTGCTCCGGGTTGTGCGCGCTGATCTTCAGGTTGCCCGGCGAGACTTCCACGCGGATGCCGCGGTACTTCTCGTTGGACAGGATCGCGGCACGCTGCAGCGAGGCGCGCAGTGCTTCACGGTCGACCTTCACTTCACGGTCGGCACCGATCGGAATCACTGCCTCGTAATCCGGGAAGCGACCATCGATCAGCTTCGAGGTGAAGGTGACATCGTCGCGCTTGACGCGAACGTGGCTGCGGCCGACTTCCAGCTCGATCTCGCGATCGCCGCTTTCCAGCAGACGCTGCAGTTCGGTCACGCCCTTGCGCGGCACGATGATCTGGCGCTTGGAACCGCTGGGCTTGGCCAGATCGGTTTCGCACAGTGCCAGGCGATGACCGTCGGTCGCGACGGTGCGCAGGGCATCGCCGCGCAGGTCGAACAGCAGGCCGTTGAGGTAGTAGCGCACGTCCTGCTGGGCCATCGCGAACGCCGTGCGCTCGATCAGTTCCTTCAGGGTGGCTTCGCCGATGGCAACGCGCTCGGTGGCTTCCACCTCGTCTACCGACGGGAAGTCGTTGGAGGGCAGGGTGGCCAGGGTGAAACGGCTGCGTCCTGCCTGCACGGTGATCTTGTCACCGGTCTGCGAGACGGTGATCCGGCTGCCATCGGGCAGGGCCCGGATGATCTCGAACAGCTTGCGGGCGGGAATGGTGGTTTCGCCGTCCTGGGCATCTTCAACCGCGATCCGCGACACCATCTCCACTTCCAGGTCGGTACCGGTCAGCGACAGCTGGCCGTTCTGCACCTGCACCAGGAAATTGGCCAGAACCGGAAGGGTCTGGCGGCGTTCGACCACGTTGACGACCTGTGCCAACGGCTTGAGAAAGGCTTCGCGCTGCAGTGTGAAACGCATGTGGTTCCGTGCCCCTATGCTTTAAAAAAATGTGGAATAAATCAAAAGCTTGGTGGTGCTGGTAGAGCCAGAATCGCTGGAAAACACAGCTAAGTCTTTGTAAACAAAAGGGTTTCAGGCTTCGAAACCCTCTGCATTACCAGCCCCCAAGGGGTGGGGAAAGCTGTGGATAAATCTTCCGCGAAATCCAACGGCATTTTTATCCACACCCTGTCCCGCGCTTGCTACCGGATTCTGCACCGTTTTATGCGGTGACGCCTCATCGGCGTACGTGCATCATTCGCTCAGCTTCCGGATCAGCTTGTCCCAGTCCTCGCGGAGCTTGCCGTCGGCTTCCATCAGGGTGCGGATCTGCCGGCAGGCATGCAGCACCGTGGTGTGATCGCGACCGGCAAAGGCGTCGCCGATTTCGGGCAGGCTGTGTTCGGTCAGTTCCTTGGTCAGCGCCATGGCAACCTGGCGCGGACGGGCCAGCGACCGGGTCCGACGCTTGGACAGCAGATCCTTGATCTGCAGCCCGTAGTAGTCGGCAACGGTTTTCTGGATGTTGGGAATGCTGATCGCCTGCTGCTGGGCGCGCAACAGGTCGCGCAGGGTTTCCTGGGCGAATTCGGTGGTGATCGCACGGCCAGTGAAATTGGCGCGGGCGGTCAAGGTATTCAGCGCGCCCTCGAGGTCGCGCACATTGGAGCGCATCTTCTTGGCAATCAGGAACGCAACGTCATCGGGAATCTCGGCACCACGTTCGCGGGCTTTGGCCAGCACGATCGCAGCGCGGGTCTCGAAGTCCGGCGGCTCGATCGCGACCGACAGGCCCCAGGCAAGACGCGACTTCAGGCGCGCTTCCAGGCCTTCGACTTCGCGCGGATAGCGGTCGCAGGTCAGGATGATCTGCTGCTTGCCATCGAACAACGCGTTGAAGGTGTGGAAGAACTCTTCCTGGGTGCGGTCCTTGCCTGCGAAGAACTGGATGTCATCGATCAGCAGGGCGTCGACCTGCTGGAACTGGCGCTTGAACTGATCCATGGTCTTTTCCTGCAAGGCCCGGATCATGGCGCTGAAGAACTGTTCCGAACGCAGGTACAACACCTTGGCGCCCGGATTGGCCTGACGCATCGCGTTGCCAGCGGCGAACATCAGGTGGGTCTTGCCAAGGCCGGTGCCCCCGTACAACAGCAGCGGATTGTGCGCGCGGTCGCCCGGCTTCTGCGCCGCTTGGAATGCTGCGGCCAGGCCCAGCTGGTTGCTGCGGCCTTCGACGAAGTTGGCGAAGGTGTAGTGGTTGTCCAGGTTGCCGGCGAACGGGACCTGCGGCTGCACCGGGGCCTGCGCCGAATGGCTGGAAACCGGCGCGATCTGCGCGTCCACGGGCCTCGGGCGCGAGCCGATTTCAAGAAAAACGTCGCCGAAACCGGCAAAGTGGGTGACCAGCTCGCGGATCCGCGGCAGGTACAGTTCGCGCACCTGATCGACAATGAAGGCATTCGGTGCATACAGCACCAGGCTGTCAGCGCGCAGGTCGGCCTGCAGCGGCTTCAACCAGGTGTGAACATCCTCGGGCGGGAACTCCGCCTCAAGTCGTTCGAGACTACGTGACCAGGCATCCAT